>NZ_SCOK01000009.1:0-134958 GCF_005502555.1 Pseudomonas sp. D(2018) | reverse complement strand
CTCCCCGACCCTGCCGACCATCCAGTCCGCCAGTGCCTCACCCCAGACGCGATAGCCCAGCGACGACGGATGATAGCCATCCAGTGCCAGGTAATCCGGGCGCATCTCCAGACGGGTAGCACAGCACGCCAACCCTTCGCGCACCGCGAGCGCTCGCAACTGCCGGTCCAGCAAGCGCGCCCGCCAACCCAGCAAATGACGCAGCAGCCAGGGCAAGGCACTGAAATGCTGCAAGGGCGGCACGCCGGCAAACACAACCTGCGCACCTCGCTCGACGAAATGGCGAGCCAGCGCCTGCTGGGATGCCTGCCATCTTCGGCTGGAACTGAAATGCGTGGTGTCGTTGACGCCGAAGACCAGCAGCACTAGGTCGACAGGCTCCTCCGCCACCTGCGGCAACAGCCGCTCCCGGGCTTCGCCGGCGGTGATGCCATTCTCGCCACAAGCCCGCCAGGCGACGGGACGGCCCAGACGCGACGCCAGCGCAGCGGCCAGTTGCCCGGGCAGGGCGAAGTCCAGGCAGGAGGCGCCGACACCGGCGACGGTGGACTCACCTATCAAAAGCAGACGCAGGGGCGCGCCCTCGAGCCCGCCCCCGGCAAGACCGCTCTCAGGCCCGGCAGCTGGCGACAGGCGCAGGGCGGTACGGCGGGTATGCACAGCCATGGGCAGCGCCAGGGGCAACAGCGGCAGCGCCGCTACCCACCAGCAAAGCCCGGCCAGGCGAATCACAGCTGGACGTCTACCGCCTGGGCCGAACGGGTCGCCTTGGCCCGCGCCAGGTCAGTGGATTCGTCCCGCGCCAGGGCCACGCCCATGCGGCGCTGGCCGTCTACTTCCGGCTTGCCGAACAGGCGAAGGGCGGTATCCGGCTCGCTGAGGGCGGCACCCAGGTTGCCGAAGCTGACTTGGCTGGACGTGCCTTCGACCAGGATCACCGCCGAAGCGGACGGCCCCACCTGGCGGATTGCCGGGATCGGCAATCCGAGGATGGCGCGCGCGTGCAGGGCGAATTCGGACAGGTCCTGGGAGATCAGGGTCACCAGACCGGTGTCATGCGGACGCGGAGAAACCTCGCTGAACCACACCTGATCGCCCTTGATGAACAATTCGACGCCAAAGAGACCGCGACCACCCAGGGCCTCGGTCACTGCCTGGGCAATGCGCTCGGATTCGGCCAAGGCCTTCGGGCTCATGGCCTGGGGTTGCCAGGACTCGTGGTAGTCACCCTTCACCTGGCGGTGGCCGATGGGCGCACAGAAGCTGGTACCGCCGACGTGGCGCACGGTGAGCAGGGTGATTTCGTAGTCGAAATCGATGAAGCCCTCGACGATCACCCGCCCCTTGCCGGCACGACCACCTTCCTGGGCATAGTCCCAGGCCGTCTGGAGGTCAGCGTCGGACTTCAGCACCGACTGGCCTTTGCCGGAAGAACTCATGATCGGCTTGACCACGCAGGGGTAGCCAACGCTGGCCACGGCGGCGCGGTAGTCTTCGAAGCTGTCGGCGAAGTGATAGGGCGAGGTGGGTACGCCCAGCTCCTCAGCCGCGAGACGACGGATGCCTTCGCGGTTCATGGTCAGCTGGGCGGCGCGAGCGGTAGGCACCACGGTGAAGCCTTCAGCTTCCAGCTCGACCAGGGTCGCCGTGGCGATGGCTTCGATCTCCGGCACGATGTAGTGCGGTTTTTCCTGCTCGATCACCGCACGCAGGGCGGCACCATCCAGCATGTTGATCACATGGCTGCGATGAGCCACTTGCATGGCGGGAGCATCAGCATAACGGTCAACGGCAATCACTTCGCAGCCGAGGCGCTGCAGTTCGATCACCACCTCCTTGCCGAGCTCGCCGGAGCCGCACAGCAGTACACGGGTCGCGCTGGGCGACAAGGGGGTTCCAATACGGGGCATGTCGTTTCCTCGGGGAGTCAAGAGGCCTGGGTCGGGGACGTCATGAACAGGCCACTGGCCTTGGCGCGCTCGAAACAGCGCGCCAGGACCTCGCGGCGTTCGGCATTGTCCATGCGACCCCAGCGGGTAATTTCATCGGCGGTGCGCTGGCAGCCGCTGCAGATGTCATGGTCATCCAGTACGCAGACCTGCACGCAGGGCGAGCGGACGGGGCGTTCGGCGTCCATCAATCGTCCTGCTCCGCCAGGTCGCGCGCATAGCGCTGGGCGTTGTGTACATAGTGAGCGGCACTGGCCTCGAGCATCTTCTTCTGTTGCTCGGTCAGCTCGCGCACCACCTTGCCGGGGGAGCCCATGACCAGCGAGCCGTCGGGGATTTCCTTGCCTTCGGGAATCAGCGCATTGGCGCCGATGATGCAGTACTTGCCGATCTTCGCGCCGTTAAGGACCACGGCGTTGATGCCGATCAGGCTGAAGTCCCCCACCGAGCAGCCGTGCAGCATGGCGTTGTGACCGATGGTGACGGAGCGGCCAATGTTCAGCGGGTAGCCCATGTCGGTGTGCATCACAGTGCCATCCTGGACGTTACTGTTCTCACCGATGTGGATCAGTTCGTTGTCGCCGCGCAGCACGGCGCCGAACCAGACGCTGGCACCGGCATCAAGGCGGACCTTGCCGACCAGGGTGGCATTGGGGGCGGCCCAACTGTCGGGGTGGGCTTCGACCTGGGCGGTTCCAAGGCGGTATTTCATCAGGCGCTCCTCGGAAGGGCTTATTTGAGTTTTATGAAGCGTTCGGGGGCACGGGTCATGTCGATGCGGGCGTCGTACACCAGGTTGACCAGTTCGACGACCATGATCGCGGTCAGGCCCCAGATCTTGTATTCGCCATACTGGTAGCTGGGCACGTACCAGCTGCAGCCGAGGTAGTCGATGCGGTGGGTCACCTGCCGGGGGTCGTCACGGAAGAACGCCAGCGGCACGCTGAAGACCGAGTCGATCTCACCGTCGTTGGCCTTGTACTGGACGAAGTCCGGAACCAGCCCCACAAAAGGCGTGACCTTGATGCCATGACGAGAGACCAGGGTGCTGAGCGGGCCGATGACCTCCACCAACCCCGGAGGCAGGCCCACTTCTTCTTCCGCTTCACGCAGTGCGGTGCGGATCAGGTCGGGGTCTTCGGGATCGCGACGGCCACCGGGAAAGGCGACTTCACCGCCGTGAGTGGACAGCCCACTGGCGCGCAGGGTCAGGACGAGTTCGGGCTCGTCGCTGCGTGTGATGGGCACCAGCACCGCAGCTTCGGGGAAGTCGTGATCGGTCTCCAAGGTTCTCGGGGAGTAGCTCTGCACACGACGGAGCAGGTCATCCAGCATGGACTTTCTCATTGTTCTCGACTGCCGGGCATCATGGCACGAACCTTGGGGACGCCCAAGCCCCGCGCCGACCGGACGCACCATTCACCATCTTTGGTTTGCCCTGTACGCCGCTTGCCGTGCGACACCATGCCGCGCCAAGATGAGCGCCTGAGCCAGAGGAACCCCGATGAAATTCTGCAGCCAGTGCGGCGGCCTGGTCGCCCAGCGCATTCCCCAAGGCGATAACCGCCTGCGCTATGTATGCGAACGCTGCCACACCATCCATTACCAGAATCCGCGCATCGTCGCCGGCTGCCTGCCCGTGTGGGAGCAGCAGGTGCTGCTCTGCCGTCGCGCCATCGACCCACGCAAGGGGTACTGGACGCTACCCGCCGGTTTCATGGAGAACGGCGAGACCATGGAACAGGCCGCCACCCGCGAAACCCTCGAAGAAGCCTGCGCGCGGGTGCGCAACCTCAGCCTCTATACCCTGTTCGATCTGCCGCACATCAGCCAGGTGTACACCTTCTTCCGCGCCGAACTGGTCGACCTGGACTTCGCAGCCGGTGACGAAAGCCTGGAAGTGCGCCTTTTCCACGAACGGGATATTCCCTGGTCGGAGCTGGCTTTTCCGACCGTGGGCCGTACCTTAGAATGTTATTTCGCTGACCGTACCGGGCAGGTCTTCCCGGTGCGCAACGAGCCCTTGGCACCGTTGCTGGCCTACTACAAAAAAGCCTGACCGCTAATCTGTTTACTTGAACACTGTGGGGATGTCGTGCCGATGCGCTGGCTGCTAGTCGTACTAATCATGAGCCTTTCGGCTCTCGCCCAGGCGAGCACCACGCCGACGCTGGGTGGCAAAGCCATCGACAAGGTCATGGTGGTGAAATCGGAGCGCAAGCTGCTGCTGATGAATCGCGGTGACATTCTCAAGACCTACCGCATCTCGCTCGGCAAGCAACCGCTCGGCGCCAAGCTGCGCGAAGGCGACCAGCGCACCCCGGAAGGCTTCTACTGGATCGACTGGCGCAAGACCAGCGACAAGTTCAATCTCTCCCTGCACATCTCCTACCCCAATGCCCGCGATGCCGCCAAGGCCCGGGAAAAGGGCGTATCGCCGGGCGGCATGATCATGATCCACGGCACCCCGCTGGATGAGGAATACCCGGAGTGGTACTTCCATACGCTCGACTGGACCGAAGGCTGCATCGCCATGAGGAACTCGGACATGCGCGAAATCTGGAGCCTGGTGAAGGACGGCACCCTGATCGAGATCCGCCCCTGAGTGCATCAGCCACGAAAAAGGCGCCATCTGGCGCCTTTTTCGTGGGCTTCTCCCTGGATCAGGCTGAACTACGCGAAGCCCGACAAGTGGCCGGTTCGAAGGATGGATTGCGCCGGTGTTCTGCAATTGCCCCCCGCTTCGCGATGAGGGGCGAATTCATTCGCGAATGGCGGCCCCTTCCCCACACACCGGCAACGCCCCGCACTGCCCCTTGATAGCGGTCCCTGCGGCCAGTGGCGCTGCCAGGCGCGGATCTTGGGGCGCCAGTTGGCGAGCGCAGGCCCGCGCCTGGCTCGCCTGGGCCGTACAACCTTTTTCGTTGAGCACCTCGGAGAGATTGAACCAGCCCAGCGCGTAGTCCGGCTTGCGCTTCAGACTTTCACGCAAGGCACGCTCGGCACCGTCGCGATCGCCATCGGCATAGCGGGCGTTGGCCAGGGCGAAGAGCGGCAACGGCTCCTTCGGCCAGTGTTCGGCAGCAGTGCGGTAGGCCCGCTCAGCCACTGGGCGCTGGGCGGTTTCCTCCAGGTCACTGGCGGCCTTGAGCCAGGGTTCCAGCTGCGCCTCTGCCGGCAACTGGTCCGCAGGGACCGTCACCACCGCCCAACGCTCGGCGCGCTGCCAGGTGCGGTCGAAGCTGCGCAGGTCGGTGACCCAGCGTTTTTCGGTGCCGGAACGCAGCACCAGTTCATCCTTGCTGCGATCGAAACCCACCACTACTGCGAAGTGCCAACGCGGCAGCCAGTCCAGGCCGAGGTTCTGCATTACCAGCACCGGATTACCGGCCGCCACCTGTGCCAACAGCGCATCCAGGCTTGGTTGCAGCGGGTAGACCAGCATGCCGTGCTGGCGCGCGGCGGCCACCAGTTCCAGCTTCAGGCTGCCCTGCCTGGCGGGCAGATAGACCTTCGGCGCCAGCGCCTCAGGCGAGGTCTGCACCCCGCGCTGCACCAGCACCGTGGCCAGCGCCGCCGGACCGCACTGGTAGATCTCCTGCGGGTAGAACGGCGTCTGGGTCAGTTCCACCCGTTGCGGCAGTCGATCGCTGTGCGGTGACAGCATGGGTTGCTGTCCGGCACAGCCCGCAAGTGCCAGCGTCAGCAAGGCAAGCCAGAGCCGCATCAGTTGATGCACTTGACGAAGCTGAAGATGTCTGTGGCGCAGAGCATGTCGGTGATGATGAAGATCACCAGGAACAGCACGATGATGCCCACCCAGCCACCGGCCGGCTCCTGCTCCAGGCGCTGGTTGAACTGCTGCAGTTCGGCCGGGGTCAGGCTGGCGATTCGCGCTTCCACCTGTTCACGCGGCACGCCGAGGGATTCGAGCTTCTGCTGCACCTGCTTGTCGTCGAGCATGGCGCGCAGCTGTGCCTGGTCCACCGGTTGCTGCTGCGGCAACTGCTGCTCCTGCAGGGCCTGGGGGGTGCCGATCATGGCGGCCTGGGCCAGGGGCATCTGGGCGAGGAAGAGGAACTGGCTGGCAATCAGGCAGGAAGCGAGACGACGGTTGCAAGGACGCGAGAGCATGGTGGTTTCTCCAGATATTGTGGCCAATTGACCACGGAGCGTGTTTTCCGGTTCCAGCTTTCCTCCAACAAATGCGGAAGATTCATCCTGATATTCAGATTATTGCTGAACTCCGGCCGGCAGCTATAGAATGCGAAATATTCCCATTTGCTTCCGAGTCCAGCTCTTGAATCACGGTGCCGACGTCCTTCCGCCTCCGCCGGCCGAATCCCTGCACACGCTCTACCGCGATCACCATGGTTGGCTGACGGGCTGGCTGCGCCGTCGCCTGGGCTGCCCACAGAATGCCGCCGACCTCGCCCAGGACACCTTCCTGCGCGTCCTGCTGGCACGGGAAAAACCGGTGATCCTGGAGCCCCGCGCCTTCCTCACCACAGTGGCCAAACGCGTATTGGCCAACCACTACCGCCGCCAGGACATCGAGCGCGCCTACCTCGAAGCCCTCGCCGCGCAACCGGAAGCCCTGGCCCCGAGCGAAGAGGAACGCGCCATCATCCTGGAAACCCTGGTGGAGCTGGACCGCCTGCTGGACGGCCTGCCAGCCGTGGCGAAGAAGGTATTCCTGCTGGCCCAGGTGGACGGCATGACCTACGCAGAAATCGCCGACCAGCTCGACATTTCCCTCTCCACTGTCAAACGCCACATGGTCAAGGCTGCCCAGCGCTGTTACTTCGCGGAGAGCTTCTGAGATGAACCTCTCTGCCGTGGACCGCAGCCGAATCGCCCCGGCTGTCGCCGAGCAGGCCGTGGAATGGCTGGTGGAGCTGCAGGGTGGCGATATCAGCGACCAGCGCCGGCAGGCCTGGCAGGACTGGCGCGCCGCCGACGCCGAACATGAACGCGCCTGGCAGCGTATCGAGGCGATCAACCTTGGCCTGCGCGGCCTGGACACACCGCTGACCCTGGCAGCCTTGGGCGCCCCCGCCCGCCGCAGCCGCCGCGAGGCCCTGAAACTGCTGGTGCTCTGCGCCCTGGTCGGCGGCGGCGCCATCAGCCTGCGCGACAGCGAACCCCTGCTGGCCCTGCGCAGTGATGAGGCCACCGGTGTCGGCGAACGCCGCGCGCTCAAACTGGCCGATGGCTCGCGCCTGGAGCTGAACACCGCCAGCGCTGTGGATATCCGCTTCGATGCCGGGCAACGACTGATCGAGATGCGCCAGGGGGAAATCCTCGTCGATGCCGTCAGCGACTCACGTCCGCTGCGCATCCACACGCCTCAAGGGCTGATCGAAAGCCGTGGTGGCCGCCTCAATGTGCGCATCCTCGAACGCAGCAGTCGGGTCAGCCTGTTCGATGGCAGCGCCGATCTGCTGGCCGACGGCCAAAGCCAGTCGCTGCTGCCCGGCCAGCAGGCCAACCTCTCGCCGACACGCATCGGCACACCGAGAAGCGCCAGCGAAGACAACCTGGCCTGGACCCAGGGCATGCTGGTCGCCAGCCATATGCGCCTGGACGACTTCCTCGCCGAACTGGGCCGCTACCGCCGCGGCCACCTTGGCTGCGACCCACAGGTGGCCGGGCTGCTGATCTCCGGCAGTTACCCGCTGGATAACACCGAACGCATTATCGCCATGTTGCCCAAGGCGCTGCCGGTGGAGGTGCACAGCCTGACCCGTTACTGGGTCAAGGTGCATCCGCGCGCCACGGGGTGACACCCGGAGGCTCGGAACGATGGGTATCGCTGCGCTCCACGCCATCCTACGACTCGCCCCGTGGGCAGGAGGGCGTTGAGCCCAAGACGGCACCCATAACTTTTTTTTCGAAAGCTGAGCCTTTTTTTCGATCTCGCGTGACAAGGCAGGCAGAGACCCTTCCTTTTTACCGACGAGACGCCGCCATGCAGTCCCCGCAACGCCTTCGTACCTTCCCCCGCACGCCCCTTGCCCGCGCCCTGATGCTGGGCTTGGGCCTGGCCGCCGTCCTGCCCGCGCCGACCTTTGCCGCCAACCTGGAAATCAGCGCCGAAAGCCAGCGCCAGGCCTTCGACATTCCCGCAGGCCCGCTGGAGTCGGCGCTCAATCAATTCGGCCGCGAAGCCGGCGTGCTGCTGTCCTTCAGCCCCGAGCTGACGGCGGGCCGCCAGACCCAGGGCCTGCACGGTCAGTACGGCGTAGACGACGGCCTGCGCCAACTGCTGGCCGGTAGCGGCCTGCAGGCCGTGGCTCAGGACGGCGGCTACAGCCTGCAGTCCAGCGGCGCGGCCATCGAAGTGGACCGCCAGGTCGTGATCGGCTCCCGCGCGCCGACCAGCATCAGCGAGCTGCCAGGCACCGTCTGGATCATCGACGCCCCTCAGCTGCAGGAGCAGACCAAAGGTGGCGTGCCCTTCAAGGAAGCCCTGGGCCAGTTGATTCCCGGCCTCGACATCGGCCCACAGGGCCGCACCAACTACGGCCAGAACATGCGCGGCCGTAGCGCCCTGGTGATGATCGACGGCGTCTCCCTGAACAGCTCCCGTGGCATCAGCCGCCAGTTCGACTCCATCGACCCGTTCAACGTCGAACGCATCGAAGTGCTCTCCGGCGCCAGCGCGGTCTACGGCGGTGGCGCCACCGGCGGCATCATCAACATCGTCACCAAAAAGGGCGAGTCAGGCCCGGCGCGCTTCAACAGTGAAGTGGGCCTGCGCAGCGGCTTCGAGACCAGCCAGGACCACGACTGGCGCGTCGCCCAATCCGTCAGCGGTGGCAGTGAGCAGATCAAGGGCCGCGCCTCGGTCGCCTACCAGAAGAACGGCGCCGCCTACGATGGCAGCGGCGACCAGGTGATGCTCGACATCACCCAGACCGACCTGCAGTACAACCAGTCGGTGGATGTCATGGGCAGCCTCGACTTCGCCTTCGCCAACGGCCACAGCCTGAGCCTGGGTGCCCAGTGGTACGACTCCGGTTACGACGGTGACAAGGGCGTCGACCTCGGCCGCGACTTCCGTGGCCTGCGCGGCCTGGAACCCTTCGAGATCGAAGGTGGCGCCAGCTTCGACCGCGAACCGCGCACCGAGCGCCAGCAGGTCAACGCCACCTACCACGCCCCCGAAACGCTCGGCCACGACCTCTACCTGCAGGCGTACTACCGCAGCGAGGAAATGGCCTTCCAGCCCTACCCGAGCATCGCCTTCACCGGCACCGGCGCGATCAACCCTGCCCGTTCCTATTACTCCGCCTCCCAGCAGGACACCGACTACTACGGGCTGAAAGCCGTTCTGGTGAAGGAATGGGACCGCTTCACCCTGACCTATGGCGCGGACATCGAGCGCGAAAGCTTCGACGCCGACCAGGCGCTGTTCGACCTGAACACCGCCGCCCAGACCGGTGGCCTGGTGGCCGACGAATACGCCAAGGTCGGCCGCTACCCCGGCATCGACACCGACAGCAACTCGCTGTTCGCCCAGGGCAGCTGGCGCGCCACCGACGCCCTCACCCTGTCCGGCGGCGTGCGTCGCCAGCGCACCAACAATGATGTCGGCGACTTCGTCGCGGCGGCCCAGCAGATCCAGATCAGCAAGGGCAACGGCACCAGCGCCGACGCCATTCCCGGCGGCGAGAAGGACTACCAGGTCGACCTCTACAACTTCGGTGCCGTCTACAAGCTGAACAAGGCCCAGCAGGTCTGGGCCAACTACTCCGAAGGCTTCGAGCTGCCCGACCCGGCCAAGTACTACGGCCAGGGCACCTACTCCGCCGCGCCGGTCAACGGCCATTGGGTGCTGCAGAGAGGCGTGAATGTCGAGGACTCGGCCCTCGACGGCATCAAGACCAAGCAGGTGGAACTCGGCTGGCGCCACTACGACGGCAGCCTGGATGCCCAGTTGGCAGCCTTCTATGCCTGGTCCGACAAGAGCATCACCTACAACCGCACCACCCTGCTGGTGGAGCAGTTGGACAACAAGAAGCGCAACTACGGCCTGGAAGGTCAGGCCAACTACTGGCTGACCGAGAACTGGCAGGTGGGCACCAGCGCGCTGGCAATCCGCTCGCAACAGAAGATCGACGACCGCTGGCAGAAACAGGACGTGACCGCCGCCAGCCCCTCCAAACTGACCGCCTTCGTCGGCTGGCGTGACGACGACACCAGCCTGCGCCTGCAGGGTGTGCGTACCTTCAACCTCTCCGACGACGGCAACGTCCTCGCCAGTGGCCAGTTCGACGGCAACGACCACAAGATCGACGGCTATACGACCTTCGACCTCCTGGGCAGCCAGATCCTGCCGGTGGGCACCCTCAACTTCGGCATCCAGAACCTGCTGGACAAGGACTACACCACCGTCTGGGGTCAGCGCGCCCAAGTGTTCTACAGCGCCAACATCCCCGCCGACCTGTTCGACTACCACGGCCGTGGCCGTACCTACAGCCTGAGCTACAGCGTGGAGTTTTAAGGAGCCCGCCCCTCTCTGAAGAAGAGAGGGGTGACTTCCGGCTCACCTTCGGCGCGATCCAGAAGGGGCGAATTCATTCGCCAAGCGGGCCACAGGTCCGCCCCCCTGGAACCCCTCAATACGACACCGTCTTGTCCTTCGGTCCAATGTTCCAGCGGAACCAGTCGTCCAGCATGGTTTTCTCGTAACGCAGGCGGTCGTTGCTGAAGTAGTAGTTGCCGTGTTGCAGGTAGGACTGGTCAATCACCGTGGCATCGCGGCTGACCAGGGGCTTGCCGTCCTGCTCCAGGCTGTAGTGCAGCTTGATCCTGGGCCAGGTCACTTCACGCATGAAGCGCACATCCTGGAAGTTCACCCGCCAGGGTTCGTACCGGCCGGCCAGGTCGATGTCGAGGATGTCGACCTTGAGGGTCTGTCCGGGCTGCAGGTAGCGCTTGCCGAGTTTCTCGATATGCGCCTTGAGGTCCTTCAGCACGACGTCATCCGCGCCCCGGCCGTAATCGCGGTACAGACGCGCGTCGCTGTACTTCTCCGGGTGTGTGAAGCTGACCTCGGTGGTGGATGCCAGCGCACTCGGGGACAGGATCAACAGGGCCAGCACGATGAGGGGCAACGTGGGTCGCATGGAACACCTCCTGACGGTGATGCGGGGCACCGCCAGGTTCAGTGTACGCCCGTCAATGCGAACGCGAAGCGGCTCCAGTCGGACGGTTCAGACCAGCGCCAGTACACCGCCCCCCAGCGGCAACAGGCCAACCAGCGGCAGCACCCAGCGGGTCTGCCAGGCCAGCAGCGCCACCAGCAGCAGGCCGGCCAGCATCAGCTGGCAAAGCCAGATCACACTGCCGATCTCGCCGCCCAATTGGGCGATGCTCAGGGCCAGGGCAAGCAGCATGGCGAACACCGCGCCCACCCGCAGCAAACGGATGCGCGACTCACTCGGGGCACCGCTGAAAACCAGCTTGTGCTGGCGCGACATGGCCAGCGCCAGGCCGGTCATGGCCAGGTAGCAGAAGGCAAAACCGAGGACCAGCATCAAGCGCTCTCCTCCACCAGGCGACGGCGCACGCGGGGCGCCTTCGCCACCTGCGGCTGCGAGCGTCGCCAGGCCAGCAAGCCGCAGAGGGCGCCAGATGCCAGCAGCACCAGGTCGATACCGGCCATATCCCAATCGCCGCGAACCAGGGTGGCCAGCAGGCTGCCTTCGGGCGTGACCAGAGCATTGAGCAGCGGCAGGCCCAGGGCCAGGACAGTCACGACGGCGAGC
Source organism: Pseudomonas sp. D(2018) (assembly GCF_005502555.1). NCBI lineage: Bacteria > Pseudomonadati > Pseudomonadota > Gammaproteobacteria > Pseudomonadales > Pseudomonadaceae > Pseudomonas > Pseudomonas sp. D(2018). The sequence goes on along the minus strand of NZ_SCOK01000009.1, from coordinate 123,233 downwards.
ACGTCGCGGGCGACCTTGCCGCTGTTGCGGCGCAGCACCGCCCAAGCCGCCACCAGCAGCCAGACACCCACGAAAACCCAGGTTTCCGCGCTGGCGCGCTCGGCCATGCCGGCCGGCAGCAGGCGGTTGCCGTAGAGCAGGCCCAGGCTGGCGACCGGCAGGCCGCCCACCACCGCGCCGTTCAGGGCACGCACCAGGCCAATGCCGTAGCCGCCGCGCGTCTCACGCTTGCGCAGCCAGACCTGCAGGCCGGCTACCAGCATGGCGCAGCCCATCAGGCCGAGCAGCAGGTAGAGGGCACGGACGATCTGCCCGCCAAACTGCGCCATGTGCAGGTTGGTCAGCCAGGCGTAGCTCTGGTAGCCCGGGCTATAGGGCTTCTGTTCGTGGAGCAGTTCGCCGCTGGCGGCGTCGTAGGACAGCGTCCACTGGAAGTCGACGATGCCGGAACGGTCGTAGCGACGGATGTCCACCACCGCCGCAGCGTCGCCCGGATGGTGCACGCTGATCCAGCCGGTTTCGTTACCGCCCCAGCGACGATGGGCATCGGCCACCAGGCCATCAAGCGAGGTCGCCGGCGGTGCGGGGCGCTTCACCGCCTCGCGGTGGTAGGCACCCATGGTGTCGTTGAAGAACGCTTCCGCGTTGCCCTTGTAGGCCAGCTGGATGCCAGCGGGCATGTAGAAGACGACGAAGATCGCCAGGCCCGTGTAGGCGATAAGCAGGTGGAACGGCAACCCCACCACACCGAACAGGTTGTGGGCGTCCAGCCAGGCCCGCTGGCCGTTGGCGTCCGGGCGCAGGGTGAAGAAGTCCTTGAAGATGCGGCGGTGGATGATGATGCCGCTGATCAGCGCCACCAGCATGAACATCGCGGCGATGGCCACGATGTACATGCCGATCATGCCGGCGTTGAGGTCATAGTGCAGGGTGAAGAAGAACAGCCCACCCACGGTTTCCGGCATCGCCTCGCCGGTTGCCGGGTCGAGGGCGAAGCGCACGAACTCGCTTTCGTCGGCCGGCTCGTAACCGGCCCAGTAGAAGGGTTCGCGCTCGCTCGGCGGGCGGATCCAGATGGCATGGGCGTCCGGCGCCTTGGCCAGCATGGCCTCGCGCACCTGGTCGACGGTCATGCTGTGGCTTGATGGCTCGTGCAGCGCTGGGCGCATCCAGCGCTCCAGCTCCTTGTCGAAGCAGGCGATGCTGCCGGCGAAGAAGATGACGAAGAGCAGCCAGGACGGCAGCAGCCCGCCCCAGGTGTGCAGTCCCGCCATGGATTGGCGCAGGCTCATGGTCGTACTCCGAAATCGCTGGGCAGGTAGGCCGCCAGGGCCATCAGTGCCGTCAGCCCGGCCAGCACCAGCCAAGCGCGCAAGGCCGAACGCGCCGCGAAGGCATAGAGGATGGCGAGGGTGTAGACGGCGAAGCAGGACAGGCTGGCGAACACCACCCGGTCACTGCGCACCAGCGGCAGATAGACGGTCAGGAACGCTGTGGCGGCATAGGCCGCGGCATAACCGCCGAGGATTGCCGCCAGCACCCGCGCGGTCACGTCCCAGCGCGTGGAAGTCTTGGCTTTGCTCACGTTAGTTCCTTGGTCAAGGACGTTCCCGGCGGAAGCGTTCCGACGCGCAAGAGGAATTCTCAGAAATAAACTGAGAATTATTTACATGCGCGTGCGAATTGCAACAGAGAAATTCTATCGGTCCACAGGGAACGACCCGGATCAGGCTATGCGCGACAGCTGGTCGGCCCACCGGTCATTGCGGTTCGAACTTTGCACATCTCCTGGCGTCCATCGACTCATCGCTCGATCAACCAGGTGACAGGCCATGTACAACCCATTCCAGATCCTCACCGACGCTTTCCAGGCCGAATACCGGATCAACCTCAGTCTCGTAAGCCCGGACGGCAGCATCATGCTGACCCTGACCAACGAACGCGGCGTGGTGGCGCGGCGCATGATTAGCGCGGCTCAGCGCAATGACCCGGTACGCCTGCAGCGGGTAATCGAAAGCATCCGCCTGGGCATCGCCATCGAGAATGGTCACAAGGTGGGGGAATTGCTCACCAGCATGACCGGCGGCCATGTGGCGCCGGTGCGCACGGGGCGGGTCAACGCCGCACAGATAGCGCGCATCTGATGCACGCTATCCGTGCATGGGGTCAGGCCTCGCCTTCCGCCTCGACCTGACGACGCAGGCGCTGCCGACGCGGCGGGGCATCGATCTGCACCGAAGGGAAGCGCGAAGACGCGAACCGCACCACAAGGATCGCCAGGGCCAGCAGCAGAATGGCGCCAGAGACATACACCACGCCCAGATCCGGCCGGTGGTGATGCGAGACATCGGAAATCAGCAGGCGGGTCAGCGCGGTGATCGCCACATAGATCAGGAAGCGCACCGGCATGTGGTTGGTCTTGAAGTAGATGCCGACCATGGCGCCCAGTTCGAGGTAGATGAACAGCAGCAGAATGTCATCGACCGTGATGTGCCCCTTCTCCACCATCCCCAGAAACGCCACAACCGCGGCCCAGGCGGTGATCCCGCCGATGGCGAACAGCGCCAGGTAGTGGAAGCTCTCCACGAGTAGATTGCCCAGCGATTCGGCCAGGCCATGCACGTTTTCGCGCAACTCTTCAGCCCAGTTGATCTTCACGATACAGCTCCTTGGTACGACGGGCCCGATGGTGCCGGGCGAAAGTGACAGGGGAGTTATGCAGGATGAGGGCCGCAACGGGCCTTGCGCCACGAGGCAGGTTGTCGCAGCCCATGCGTGGCCCGGGCAACGGCTATGCTTGGGCTCCAGCGGAATCAAGGCCGATCCGCAGCGCGGGCTGACGTCGGTGGGCAAGTGGAAATTTCCTACGGGCTATTTCCATTTGCCATCATTCCGAATACTGTACGCACATCCAGTATTTTTAACCCAATTATCAAAGGTGAGGGGTGATGAATGGCCGTCGAAGTGGTGTACCGCAGCAGCCGCGATCCGGAGCGCCTGTTCATGGATAAGGCCGAAGCCGATCGATACGACAAGATGCTCGAGCTGGCCGAGTCCCTGGCCGAAGTCCTGCAAAAAGCGGTGCCCTCGCTGAGCGAACAGCAGGTGGAAGACATCGGCATATTCATGGCCAAGCACCGCGATACCTTCGCCCGCGCCTTCAAGAATCAGCCGGATGCACTGGCTGAACTGGAGCTGGCCGGCAACGCCGAGTAACGCTGCCTGGGGAGCCCCGACTGCCCCCATGAGGCTCAGGGCTCCACTCGCAACCATCCGCGACGCGACCGACTTTGCGCCGTTTTTTCAAGCCCGCCTGTGGCGTCGAACCGATGCTGGGACACCCCCTATCAGGAGTGCCCCATGCGTATTCTCATTGCCCGACTCTATGCCCCGGTTTTTTTCTTCGGCTTCATCGCGCTCTCACTCTGGCTGAGCAGTTGGCATCCGGGGCAGCCGGTCTGGCTGCTGGTGCTGCTCGCCAGTGCGATCGCCCTCTCCTTCGCGGCCGAAGCCTGGTTGCCCTACCGGCGGGAATGGAACCAGGACCATCGCGATCGCTGGCGGGATGTCCTGCACGCAAGCGTCAATGAAGGGTTGGCCGGCCTTGGGCTGCTGGCCATTCCGTTCACCGCCTCCCTTATACCAACCTCTGGCCTGTGGCCCGATGCCTGGCCCCTCTGGTTGCAGCTGCTGATCGCCGTATCGGTGGCGGACCTGGGGATCACGCTCATGCACCTGCTCAGCCACCGCCTACCAGTGCTCTGGCGACTGCATGCGGTGCATCACAGCGTGCGGCGGATGTACGGATTCAACGGCCTGATGAAGCATCCGCTCCATCAGACGCTGGAAGCCCTGGCGGGCACCGCCCCGCTGCTGATGCTCGGCATGCCGGAACACGTCGCCGCGCTGCTGGCCTTCGCCATCGCCATCCAGTTACTGCTCCAGCACAGCAACGTCGACATGCGCATCGGCGCATTGCGCCATCTCTTCGCCTGGGCTCCCGTGCACCGCTTCCACCACATGAAGTACGGCAAGGCCGGGGACGTGAACTTCGCCCTGTTCTTCAGTTTCTGGGACAGGCTGCTCGGGACCGCCTTCTACCACCCGCACTACCGCATGAGCAGCGACGATCTGGGCATCGGTGGGCGGCCCGACTACCCGGATACCTACCTGGCCCAGTTGGCCGCGCCCTTCCTGCCGCAAGGCCCGGAGGGGTCATCCCCGACCACGCCGGATGCCCTATTCCAACAGCCTTAGCTGCAGATTGCGCAAGGTTCGGTCGGCACGCACACCGAAGGTGCTGCGTACCGTCCGAGAAAAGTGCGCGGCGTCCGCAAACCCCGCCGCATGCGCCGCGTGGGTCAACGGCTCTCCGGCCATGGCCAATGCCAGTGCAAGACGCAGGCGACGCCAGAGCACCAGACGCCGGACCGAAAGCCCGACCTGCTCGCCGAACAGCCGCTCGAGCTGGCTGAGAGAAAGGCAGGCCTGACGCGCCACGGCCACGGCACTGACCTTCTCCGTCAGCAACTGATCGACCGCCTCCAGCGCCCGGGCGATACGTGGGTCCACGACGCGCCTGGGTGCAGCGCGCAACCGATCGGCCAATGCCTGCAAACCGGGCTCGGCGCCATCCAGTGCAGAACGGAGACTCTCGAAGCTGAACGCCAGCGGTTCGGCGTAGACCGTCACCATGGGCTGGCAGGCATCCTCCAGCGCATGCACCCGCATCGACTCCAGCAGCACCATCTGCCCGCTCACTGGCTGCCCGTCCACCGTCAGGCGCACGGGCGCCTCCAGCGCCAGCAGCGCCTGATGGGCGTAGTGAGCATGGGGGCGGGTGGCTCCGCTGGCGCCTGCGATCAAACAGTAATCACGGGCCAGCCAGAGGGCTCCCTGCCAGGGCGAGTCAGTCACGGTGCCGGCTCCGAGCCAGGATCGAGGCAGGCATCAATAGCGCCAATGGATGCCCCACGGCAAGCACGCCCAGTTCACCCCCGAACGGTAATTGACGCCCCTGCGAAGAAGGTCTAGTTTTCCGAGGTCCCCACCCGGGGCCCACCACCTTTGGCGAATCCCAGATGCCCAACGCAAGCGCCCATACCGCGATGACCACCGATCCTGTCGGTGCCCGCGTGCGCGCCTGCCTGTCGCCGATGTCCCCACCTGTCGCACCGCCGCCTGCCGTGCGTGCCGGCTTCCCGCCGCCGCCCCCGTACGTGCTGCTCGGCTGATCACCAGCCGCTGATACCGCTCCGGCCCTGACCACTTTCGGTCCGCGTTCGCACACGCCGGAGCCTGTTGCTGCTCACTGACAGGTGAACATTCATGACGTTGGACAAATCCGTCTGGGGCGCGACTGCCTCGACTTCGCTATTCGTGCTGCTGTGGAGCAGTGGCGCGATCTTCGCCCGGCTGGGCCTGGACCACGCCTCGCCCTTCGCCTTCCTCACCCTGCGCTTCGCCCTGGCCTTCGCCACCCTGTTGCTGCTGTGCAACTGGCGCGGCCAGGGGCTACCGGAGCGCGGCAGCCGCGTGAAAGTGGCGGGGATCGGCCTGCTGCTGATCGGCGGCTACACCATCTGCTACCTGCTGGCGCTGGATAACGGCATCACCCCCGGCGTGCTCGCCGCACTGCTCGGGGTGCAGCCGATCCTCACGCTGGTGGTGCTGGAACGACGCTTTCCCCTGGCGCGCCTGTTGGGCCTGGGCATCGCCCTTGGCGGGCTGGTGCTGCTGGTGTGGCAGAGCATCGGCAAGGCGCAGGTGACCAGCCTTGGGCTGATCTACGCCCTCGCCTCGCTGGGCAGCATGACCGTCGGCGCCATCCTGCAGAAAGGCTTGCAGCAATCGCCCATGCAACTGTTGCCCGTGCAATACGGCGCCAGCCTGCTGGCCTGCCTGCTCCTGGTGCCTTACAAGCCCTTCCACTTCGAGGCGACCCTGGACTTCGCCATTCCCTTGCTGTGGCTGGCGCTGGTGATCTCGGTGGTGGCACAGCTGCTGCTCTATCGGCTGATGCAGGCGGGCAATCTGGTGAACGTCACCAGCCTGTTCTACCTGGTGCCCGTGGTAACGGCGGGGATGGACTACCTCTTCCTCGGCAACGCCCTGGCGCCCCTTGGCCTGGCCGGGATGGGCGGGATACTGGCGGGACTGGTGCTGGTGTTCGGCGTGGGCAGCCGGAGCGGCTGAGGCCCGCGTCCCAGCCCCTCTCCCGGAAAAGGGAGAGGGGACTCCAAGCCGATCTTTGGCACAGCCCTGTAGAGGCGAATTCATTCGCCATGCAGGCCGCAGGCCTGCCCGCCTCTTGCCTTACGGCAGCTCCAATGCCTGCACCAGCGCCTTGAGGAACCGCGCCGCCTCGCCACCGGTTACCGCCCGGTGGTCGAAGGTCAGCGACAGCGGCAGCACCGGGTGGATTTCCACCTTGCCCTGCCAGGCCACCACCTCGTCGCGGATGCCGCCGGCGCCGATGATCGCCACCTGGGGCGGCACCACCACCGGGTTGGCGTAGCGGCCGAACAGGGTGCCGAAGTTGGACAGCGTAATGGTGGCGCCCATCATTTCCTGCGGCGGGATCGAGCGCGCTTTCACGTCCGCCCGCAGCCGCGCCATGCCCTCCTTCAGGTCCTCCGCGCTGCGCCCACCGACATTACGCAGCACCGGCACGAAGAGCCCATCCGGCGTGTCGACGGCGATGCCGAGGTCGAGCTTGTCGTGCTGGCGGATGGACAGCGCGCGGCCGTCGAACCAACTGTTGAGGATCGGCTCCACCTCGCAGGCCGCGGCGATGGCCTTGCCCAGGCGAATCAGCGGATCGCGGGCTTCCGGCCAGCGGTGCAGGTCGGCATCGCCGAAGATGGTCACCGGCACCACTTCGGCGTGGGAACGCGCCATGTTGATCGCCATGCTGCGACGCACGCCGCGCAACCGTTCGCCACCGAAGCTGTCACGGGCCGTTTGCGCGGCCTGCTCCACATCGGCGCGGGTGACCAGGCCATCAGGGCCTGAGCCGGCCAGGGCTGCCAGCTCCACCCCCACCTGCCGGGCCAGTTGGCGCACCGCCGGGGTGGCGCGCGGCGCCAGGTGTTCGCGGGTGGAGGGTGCGGCGCCGACGAAGAAGCGGTCGGCCTGGGCATTGCCGCCGCCTTCCAGGCGACCCACTACGGTGCCGGCGTCAGCGTCCTCGCCCTCATAGCCGAGCAGTGGTTCGCCGACGTGGAGGATGTCGCCCTCCTTGCCGAAGGTCTTCGCCACTACGCCATCGTGGGGCGCCGGAATGTCCACCAGGGCCTTGGCGGTTTCCACCGAGACGAGCAGTTGGTCGGCCCTGACGTTGTCCCCCGCCTTCACGTGCCACTGGACGATTTCCGCTTCCTGCAGGCCTTCGCCCAGGTCGGGCAGTTTGAAGTATTTCATCGTGCGCTCCTCGTCTCAGGCGTAGTTCAGCACCAGGTCGCAGGCCGCGAGGATGTCCTCGGGGCTGGGGAAATAGAGCTGTTCCAGGCGATACAGCGGCGGCGGTATGTCCGGCGCGGTGACCCGCTGGATCGGCGCCTGCAGGTCGAGCAGCGCGCGCTCGTAGAGGCTGGCGGCGATCTCCGCGCCCACCCCGCAGCTGCGCGGAGCCTCATGGACGATCACGCAGCGACCGGTCTTGCGCACCGAGGCTTCCAGGGTGTCGAGGTCCAGCGGCTTGATGCAGGCGACGTCTATCACTTCGACCGACACGCCCTGTTCTTCCAGACGTACGGCTGCCTGCAGGGTTTCATGAACGCTGGCGCCCCAACTGATCAGGGTGATGTCCGAGCCCTCGCGCAGGGTGAAGCAGCTGTCCAGGGGCAGGCGCTTGCCATCGTCGATGATCGGTTGCGGGTTCATCCGATAGAGCCGGGTAGGTTCGAGGAAGATCACCGGGTCCGGGTCATCGATGGCCGCCAGCAGCAGGCCATAGGCCCGCGCCGGCGAGGACGGGATGACCACGCGCAGGCCGGGGATGTGGGCGAACAGGGCTTCGGTGCTTTCGCTGTGGTGCTCCGGCGCGCGGATGCCGGCGCCCATGGGGCTGCGCAGCACCATCGGGCAGGTCAACCGGCCACGGGTGCGGCAACGGATGCGGCTGGCGTGGGACACCAGGTGTTCCATGGCGGCGTAGATGAAGCCGAGGAACTGGATTTCCATCACCGGTTTCAGGCCCTGGGCGGCCATGCCCACCGCCAGGCCAGCGATCATGGTTTCCGCCAGCGGGGTGTCGATCACCCGCTTGAAGCCGAAGCGGTCGCGCAGGCCGAGGGTGGCGCGGAACACGCCGCCGTTGATGCCCACATCCTCGCCGAGGATGACGACGTTCTCGTCTTCCTGCATGGCGCGGTGCAGGGCCATGTTCACGGCTTCCAGCAGGGCACGTTTTTCCGTGGTGGCGTTGAGGTTACTCATGGCGACCTCCTTCTTCGCGACGGGCGACCCGTTCCATCAGCATTTCCCGCTGATCGCCCAGTGCAGCCGGCCAGCGGGCGTAGACGTGGTCGAGCACCGAGTCCACCGGTTGGGTGCCAATCGTCTCGAAGTTATCCACAGCCGACTGCACCTGGCGCTGGCAGTCGGCGATCAGTGCCTGCTCGCGGCCTTCGTCCCAGACCCGGTGGCCGGCCAGGAAAGCCTGCAGGCGCTTGATCGGCTCTTCCTGCCAGGCGGCCTTGACCTCCTCGGCGCTGCGGTAGCGGGTGGCATCGTCGGCGGTGGTGTGATCCCCCAGGCGGTAGCTGATGCACTCCAGCAGGACCGGCCCCTTGCCGTGGCGAGCACGGTCGAGTGCCCATTGCACGCGGTCGTAGACGGCCAGCACGTCGTTGCCGTCCACCTGTTCGCCATGGAAGCCGGCGCCGATGGCCTTCTGCGCCAGAGTCGGCGCGCCGCTCTGGATACGCCGGGGCACCGAGATCGCCCACTGGTTGTTGTTCACCACGAAAAGCACCGGCAACTGCCAGGCACCGGCCACGTTGAGGGCTTCGAGGAAGTCACCCTTGCTGGTGGCGCCATCCCCGCAGGTGGTCACCACCGCGCGGTGCTGGCCGCGGATCTTGATTGCGGTGGCTACGCCGCAGGCATGCAGGGCCTGGGTGGCGATGGGTACGCAGATGGGGAAGTCCTCTTTCGAGCGCGGGTCCTGGAAGTCGCTGCCGCGTTCGTCGCCGCCCCAGTAGAGGAGGATTTCTTCCATGCGCACGCCGCGCATCAGTTGCACGGCGGTGTCGCGGTAGTAGGGCACCAGCACGTCTTCACCACGCATCAGGCTGCCGATGGCGACGCCGATGGCTTCCTGGCCCAGGGTCGGCGCGTAGGTGCCGATACGGCCGGTACGCTGCAGGGCCACCGCCTTCTGGTCGAAGAGGCGGGTCAGCACCATGCGGCGGTAGAGGTCGGTGAGCAGGTTGAAGTCGTCGGCCCAGGCCGGCAGTTCGCCGACCAGCCGTCCCTCGGGGTCGAGGACGCGCGTGTAGGGCAGTTCGATCCGGTTGGACATGGCAATTCTCCTTACACCTTTTGGGTGCCTGCACAGGGCCCGGGGCTTGTGGCTCCGGGAGCTAACGGGCCGGGCCGCTGGTTGGCGGCCGTTCAGCCGAACAGCAGGCGCTCGGCCAGGGCGTCGGCGACCCGTGCGGGGGATCGCTTGTCGGCCTGGGCGTGCGCGTAGATCTCGGTGAGGCGCTGGCTGATCCGCGACAGGTGCGCGGTGATCGCCGGCAAACCGGCGCCCTTGTGCTTGAGGGCGACGTAGATGAGCCCGCCGGAGTTGATCACGTAGTCCGGCGCATAAAGGATGCCGCGCGCTTCCATCTCGTCGGCGATCTCGGAACTGGCGAGCTGGTTATTGGCCGCTCCAGCCACCGCCGCGCAACGCAACTGGCCCACGGTCTGGGCATTGAGAATGCCGCCGAGGCCGCACGGCGCAAGGATGTCACACGGGGTGGTGAGGAAGGCGTCGGCCGCCACCGGTTGGGCGCCCAGTTGCTCTATTGCCAGTTGCACGCGGCCGGTGTCGAGGTCGCTGACCAGCAGTTCGGCGCCCACTGCATGGAGTTGTTCAGCCAGGGCATAGCCCACATGGCCGAGGCCCTGCACGGCAACGCGCAGGCCTTCCAGGTCATCGCTGCCGAGGCGCGCATGGGCGGTGGCACGGATACCGGCGAAGACCCCGAGCGCGGTGTGCGGCGAGGGGTCGCCAGCGGCGGTGGTGCTGGTGACATGGCTGGTCTGCTGGGCGATGCAGTCCATGTCGGCACTGGACGTGCCGCTGTCCACGGCGGTGATGTAGCGGCCGCCCAGGGACTCAATCATGCGCCCGAAGGCTTCGAACAGCGCAGCACGGTCATTCACGTGGGCCGACCGGATGATCACCGCCTTGCCGCCCCCCTGGTCGAGACCGGCCAGGGCGGCCTTGTAGCTCATGCCCTGGGCGAGGCGGATGGCATCGCGGATGGCGCTTTCATCATCGGGATAGGCGAGGTATCGGCAACCGCCAAGGGCCGGACCGAGGCGAGTGTTGTGGATGGCGATGATGGCCTTGAGTCCGGTGACAGGATCGTTGGCGAGGTGCAGCGCCTCCAGCCGGGCGTTTTCCATCATGGCGAACATGGCGGGCTCCCCTCCTGACGTTAGGGCCAGTATAGGCCGAGCTTCGCCGTCCGCCCCCTCGTATCCGGGCATAAGCCGAGGTGCCGAGATAACCACGGCGGGTGCCACTACTGGACGAAAATCAACCAGTTGGCTACAAGGAATCAACCCTTCGGAGATGTCCATGGATCCGCGCCAACGCTGTCTAGCCTGCCTCGAACGCGACCCTCCGGCGATGCTGGAGTCGGCCCTGTGGATTGCCGCCGAGCATGACCCTCGCCTCGACCCGGAGCAGGTGCTGCGGGATTTCGGCGGTCTGCTCCAGCTGGTGGCCGCCGGCCTGCCGAACCTGGCGCCAGCGGAGCTGGCCCAGCCCCTGCTGCGGCGCCTGAATGAGCTGGACTTCCATGAGGACGACGACACGCCCCTGCGCCCGCACGCTGCGCTACTGCCCCAGGTGCTGACGCGGCGACGCGGACAACCGCTATCCCTGGCGCTGATCGCCCTGGAGCTGGCCGCCCGATTGGGCATTCCGCTGTCCGGCGTCAGTTTCCCCGGCCACTTCCTGCTGCGCGTGCCGGGCGCCGACCACCTGCTCGACCCGTGCAGCGGACGCCGCCTCTACACCCGCGACTGCCGCGACCTGCTGGTGCGGGTGCAGGGTCCCCAGGCCGAACTCCAGGCCGCGCACCTGCAAACCGCCAGCGCACGGGAAATGATCCAGCGCCTGTCGCGCAACCTGCGCATGCTGCACCTGGAAGCGGGCGAGTCCCTGGCCGCGCTGAAGGACGCTGAGCGCGTGCTGTTGCTCGGCCCGCCAAACATGCACGACCACCTGGCGCGTGCCGACATCTACCAGCGCCTGGATTGCCCCCAGGCGGAACGCTATGACCTGGAGCGCGCCCTGCTGCTCTGCGACAACCCCGCCCAGCACCTGCAACTGGCCCAGCGCCTGCGTCGGCTGGGGCATGTCCAGCCGCTGCACTGAGTCCGGATTTACATCAGCCCCAATGACTTGGCGTGCGCCACCGCCTGGGTCCGCCGCTTCACCCCCAGCTTGCCGTTGATGCGTCGGGCGTGGGTCTTCACGGTGTGCAGCGAGATGAACAGGCGTTCGGCGATTTCCTGGTTGGAACTGCCTTGAGCGATCAATCCGAGGACTTCCAGCTCGCGCTGGCTGAGTGGCCCAACGGCGCCCTCGACAGCGTCATCGCCGTCCTCCATGCCCAGGGCCCTGAGCATGTCCGGTTGACGCAATTGCAGCTCGCGCAGCGGCTGCTGCAGGTTGATCTGGTTGGACAGGGTCAGGCCATCGCGTAGCTGGGTCGCGGCCGTGTCGAGGTCGCCGGCCAGGTACTCGCATTCGGCCAACGCTACGTGAATCTCGACTTCCAGCGCCGGCATGCCGGCCTCGCGGGCTTTGTGCAACTGCCCGAGCAGGCGCTGCCGGGCGTTGAACACCTCCCCCTCGTAAAGCTCGGCCAGGGCGAGGTGCCATTCGATGCGTGGAATCAGGTCGAGGGTCGCCGGTGGCGCCTGCACCGCATGCTCGCCGCGGAAATGCTTGAGCACCCGCAACAGCGCATGACGCGCCTGGCCACTGCGCCCTTGCATCAGCAGCAGGCTGCTACTGACTTGCAGCAACACCGCGCGGTAAACGCGCTCGGGGATATGACGCATCTGCATCAGGCGCTCGGCTTCCCGCAGACGATCGAAGGCCGAATCGAACGCTCGGCGGTTGGCATCCAGCGTGGCCAGGCCGAGGAATCCGAAGAGGGCACGGTAATCGCCGCAACTGCGGGCCTCTTGCAAGCCGTACTGGTAATGCTCGCGGGCCCGTTCGTCGTTGCCCTGGCGCAAGGCGAGGCGGCCGCGCCGCAGCGCCAGGCGGCCGAGCAGCGGGCTGGCCAGCCGCGCCTGGGGCGCCAGGAAGTCCTGCGCCCGCTCAAGCACCGCGTCGGCACGCAGCAATGCGCCTCGATGTTCGAGGATCTGCGCATGGTCCAGTTCGAGAAACGCCTCCATCAGCAGGTTGCCATGACTGCGCGCCAACAGCAGGGCCTCGCGATTGAGGCCCTGGGCATCGTCCAGCTTGCCGTCCAGCAACGCCTGCTGGGTAAGGCCGGAGTAGCAGATCAGGCTCTGTTCCCAGGCAGATTCGGGCAAGACGTCCAGCGCCTCGCGCAGGTGCAGGCGGGCACCGGGGGAGTCGCCCTGCAGGTGCGCCAGCAACCCGTACTGCGCCTGCCAGTACGCCACCAGCGCCTGCTGCGATGCAGCATCCGGCTGCGGCAGGAAGCGCGCCTGCTCGGCGATACAGGCCGCCGCCTCGTCCAGTTGCCCGGAGAACAGCAACGCGCCGGCCAGCATGCGCATGCAATGGGGCGAAACCAGCAGCAGGTTTTCGTCGACTTCCCGATTCAGGCGCAGCAGCAAGGCAACGTTGCGTCCCTGGAACAAATGTTCGACGCCCAGGTGCTGCAGCAGGCTGACGGCGGCTTCCGGCTGGCCGGCTTCCAGTGCATGCTCGACGGCGGTCTGCCATTCACCCTGGCCGGCAAACCACTGGCAGGCGCGCAGGTGCCAGCTGCGACCGGCCTGTGCATCCCGCGCCCGCATCTTGCTGGCCAGCGGTGCAAACACGCGGAACCAGCCGGGTTGCTCGGCCAACGGTTCGATGAAACTGCCCAGCGCCTGCAGATCTCGCAGCAACACAGCGCCTGCTCGGTTGCCGAACAGGTGGTCGCAGAGCGCCGCGTTGAAACGCGGCAAATGCACCAACGCATGCCAGGCCTCGATCTGCTCGGCGTCGAGGCTGGAAAACAGTTCATGGTCGAGGTACGCCGCCAATGTGGCGGAATGGCCGATACCGCTGCCGTACTCGGCAAAGCCCCACTCCGGTGGTTCGAGCAAGGCCATGCGCAGGCCCGCGCACCAACCGCCGGTACTTTCCAGCAGCCGACTGGCGGCATCGCCGGGCCAGTCCAGGGGTGATTGGGCGAGCAGCTTGAGCAATTCACCGCGCTCGAAGGCCAGGGCGTTGGCGTCCAACTCCAGCAGTTCGCCGTCGATCAACAGGCGCGGCAAATTGCAGGAAGGACGGCGACGACCGCTGAGCCACCAGCTCACGGACGAACTGCTGGCATTCAGTAAACGATCAAGGCAGGCATCGAGCTCAGCGTTGGGCCGACGACAGTAGTCATCCAGCATCAACCAGGTGGGCGTGTTCCAGGCAGCCAATGCACGCACCAGGCCCTCTTCATCCGCAACCGCGATCCCCAGGGCGTCCGCCAACATTGCGCAGAACTCGGCGACCGTTCGTTCCCGTCCCCCCAGGGGCAGCCAATGTACCGTGCAATCGCTCGGGCGGCGTGCCGCGCACTCCATCAGCAGGACGCTCTTGCCGCTGCCAGCGGGCGCGCAGAGCAGACGCAGGCGTGACGTGGAAGCGAGCAGGCGCTCGCACAGGCGTGGACGCGGGGCATGCAACGCCGGCAGACGGGGCAGGTGGGCAAAGGTTTCGAAGCGGCTCATGGCAGACATCCGGGTGTGCCTTTTGTTCTTGTGGGGGCGACCTGAATCCACACCCTAGGCCTCTATCTCGGGCTTTATGAAGGATCATTCAAAGCCCTGATCCAGCGCCATAAAAAAGGCGGCCAACGGCCGCCAGGTTCTGGAGTAGTGCAATCACATGCCTTGCCTGGCGCACATCCCTGTGCGCCGGTTGCTCAGCGTACTCCGGCGTTACGCAGCGCCGCCGGGGTGTAGTCGGCCGCCTTGCCGACGAAGCCGAATTCGAAGCTGTGCTTCTCTTCGTTCTTCATGCCCAGGGCCAGGTAGCGGCCGGCGATGATGTCGTACAGGGCTTCCAGGGTGTAGGCCGGAACCTGCTGGTGGTAGTAGAACTGGGCATGCCCTTCGGCGACGCGCCAGAGCTGGCCGCGACCGTCGTAGTGATCCACCAGCGCCACCTGCCAGCTGTCTTCGTCGATGAACATGTGGCGCTTGGCGTAGATGTGGCGCTCGCCCGGCTTCACGGTGGCGACCACTTCCCACACGCGGTGCAGCTCGTAACGCGTCAGGTCCTGGTTGATGTGCCCTGCCTTGATCACGTCGTCGTACTTGAGCTGCGGCGAATCCAGCTTGTAGCTGTTGTAGGGGATGTACATCTCCTTCTTGCCCACCAGCTTCCAGTCGTAGCGGTCTGGCGCGCCGGAGAACATGTCGAAGTTGTCCGAGGTGCGCAGGCCGTCCGCGGCGGTGCCCGGGCCGTCGTAGGCGACCTGCGGGGCGCGGCGCACCCGCCGCTGGCCGGCGTTGTAGATCCACGCCAGGCGCGGCTCCTTGACCTGGTCCAGGGTCTCGTGGACCAGCAGCACGTTACCGGCCAGGCGCGACGGCGCGGTGACCTGCTGCTTGAAGTAGAGCAGCACGTTCTCGCCCTTGGCCGCCGGCAGGTCCGGCATCTCCTGAGGTACGGCCACTTCTTCCTCGAAGCGGATCGGCGTGTAGGAGCCGTTCACCTGGGGGGTCGCCTGGGTGATGATCCGCCGCAGGTTGCCGCCACGGTAACGGGTGATGTGGTTCCAGATCACTTCCACGCCGTTCTTCGGGATGGGGAAGGCGTAGTAGCGGCTGGCGGTGAAGTTGGACAGGCCGTTGCCATCGTTGATCGGCTGCACGTTGAGCGCGCTCTTCTTCGCCGCTTCGTACACCGCCGGCGGCACGGCGACCGTGCGATGGGTCGGGTAGACCGGAATGCGGTAGGTGTCGGGGTAGCGCTTGAGCATCGCCACCTGGCCGTCGGAGAGTTTGTCCTTGTACTGCTCGACGTTGGCCGCGGTGATGGTGAACAACGGCTTTTCGCTGGCGAACGGGTCGGCGAGGAAGCCCTTGGCATCCACCGCACCGGCGTTCTTGCCGAGGCCACCGCTCCACTCGGGAATGCTGCCATCGGCATTGCCGGCCTTCTCCGCGCCCAGTGGGGTCAGGCTGGTGCCGAGTTTCGCCGCCTCATCGGCGGATACCGCCGCCATCACGTTGGCGGCCAGCAGGGACAGCGCCAGGGCGCCGCATTTCAGGATCGTCTTGCGCATCTTCATGTTCCCTTTGCCCCTCAGAAGTTCACGCCGAAGCTGACCGCGAGGAAGTCACGGTCTACCAGCGTGTTGTACTTGCCGCCGAAGAAGTCGGTGTAACTGAGGCTCGCGGTGTAGGTGTTCTGGTAGTCGGCATCGACGCCGATGCTCAGTGCCTTGGCGCCTTCGTTGAACAGACCGTTGGGGCCGTAGCCGTCGACGTCGTGGGACCAGGCGAGGTTGGGCCGCAGGTTGATGCCGGCAATCGCGTTGCTGTAGTCGAGCACGGCACGGGTGCGGTAGCCCCAGGAGGTGCTGGTGACGAAACCGTGGGTGTCGCCGCCGAAACCGTAGGCGCCGTAGATCGAGTCGCGGCCGTAGCGCAGCTCGCGAGTCGACTCCAGGCCGCCGACATGCACCACACCGATTTCACCCACCAGGGTCAGGCGGTCCGCGCCCATCACCTGGTCGATGAAGTGGGTCAGGGTGGTCTGTACCTGGGTGATTTCCTTGCGCTTGTAGCCGGTGTTGTCGGCACCGGGGCGGGTGGCAATGGGCGAGGCCGCGCCGCCGGCGATGGGGTTGACCAGGGCCAGGGTCATGTCGGTGGTGTTCAACTGCACCGGCGCGTTGGGGCGATAGCTCAGCTCGCCGCTCCAGGCCGTTCCGGTGGGTAGCGTGGTGGAAAAACTCAGGCCGTAGAGCTGGATGTCTTCCGGGTACTCCAGGTAGTACTGGCCGTTGCCCAGCAGGGTGCTCTGGGCCAGGCCGGCTCCGCTACCCGGGACAATGCCATTGGCGGTGGCGACGATGCCGGGAATCGCCGCCAGGGTTGCGGCGCTGGCGGTGGTGGTGCCCACCAAGGGTGTGCGGCTGTGGTAGTTCATGAAGTACGCGCCGTACTCGGTCTCGTCGCCCAGCCAGCGCAGGGCCGTACCGAACTGGCCGCCGTCACGGGCGTCACGGTCGCCACCACGCGGCAGGATCACGCCTTCGGAGGTAACGTCAAAACCCTGGCCGAACGCCGCCGCGATGGGCTGCAATGGCGCGATGGCCGGGCTGCCCACGGTGTAGCCGGTGTCGCAACCGTCAGCCGCCACATCGGACGTGGCGAAAAAGGTGCCGCAGTTGTCGAGGACAGTCTGGTCCCACTCCAGTTGATAGAAGGCCTCGGCGGACAGGTTGTCGGTCAGGCTCTGGGACACGTAGAACATGTTGACCGGAATCAGACCTTCCTTGAGCTCTGCACCAGGGCGGCGGAATGCGGACACGTCGATCGGGTTGATCGAGTTGATGCTGTTGCCGATGAAGGTGCTTTCACCCCAGCTCACCACCTGCTTGCCCAGCCGCACGCTGCCCGGCAGGTCGGCGATGGCGTAGTTGTGATAGATGAACGCATCGAGTAGCTGAGCCCCCGAGGACTTGGAACCTTCCTTGCGGTTGTGGTCGCTGATGTCCTTGAACAGGCGGCTCTCATCCTTCAGCTCGAAGTCGTACCAGTACTTGCCACGGACGAACACACCGGTATTGCCGTACTTCAGTTCGAGGTCATGGATACCCTTGAATATCTTCGAGAAGGTCTCGCCCTTCTTGAAGTTGAGGCGACCGTCATCGCCGGTCGAGGACTGCCCCTTGCCGCCGTTGTTGACGCTGATCAGGTCCGGATCGGCACCGCGCATGGACCAGCTCGCGCCCACCGACAGCGAGGAGTCGAATTGCCCCTCGATCTCGCCGATGTTGAAGGAGACCGCGTGAGCCTGGGCGGCGAATCCCATGGCGACTGCGGCGGCCAGCGCGTGCGGCCGGAAAACTGCGCGCATTGTTGTTCTTGTCATGCGGCTTTCCTGGTTAGTGAAGGAAGGCACAACCCTAACCAGTCACCCGTGCAGGCGATAAGCGCACCAAGGAGGGATTCATCCTGTCGCTCGAAAGAGTGAATCCGCGCTCTGCAATGCCGCCTGGCGCACCCTGATGGACGCCCCGCATAGCGCATCATCCAGAACATGGATGGAACTTCTGCCGCTCACTACCTCAGGGCCGCTGACTGAGGCATCCTGAGCGGGTCCCACCGCCCTGACCGACCATGACCATGCAAGACGCCCTCCCCGACCCGCAGACCGCCGCCACCCGTGATGTGGTGACGCGTTACCACCTGAGCTGGAAAGCCCGTGACATCGAAGCCGTATTAGCGCTCTACCACCCCGAGGTGGAATACAACGACTTCTTCCAGAACCGCTGCATGCGCCGCGAAGACCTGCGGGATTACCTCCAGGCCACCATGCCCACCGGCCCGGACGATTTCCTCGAACACAACGACCGCATCCGCATCGACGGCGACACGGCCTTCATCCAGTACGCCATCAGCGTCGCCGGCGGCGGTACCTTCCGCGCCAGCGAAGCCATCACCGTGCGCGACGGCTTGATCTGGCGAATCAACGAGTACGCCCTGCTGGTTCAACCCGCCTCGCAGACCAGCAAGCACCCGTCGCAGCGGCCAGCGGCCAGCCGCCTGGGTCTTTCGGCGCGGCAGCTGGGCATGCTGGCGCGGGATATCGAGGAATACTTCCAGCGCTCCAAGCCCTACCTCGATCCCGCGCTGGACCTGCACCAGGTCGCCGGCGCCACCGGTTACACCCGCAACCAGATTTCCTACCTGCTGAACCAGATGCTTGGGCAGAGCTTCTACCAATACGTCAACCAGGCGCGACTGGAGCACCTGCTCAGGCTGCTGGAAACCGCCGTGCCGCCCGTGCGCATCGACGAACTCGCCTTCAGCGCTGGCTTCAACTCGCTCTCGGCCTTCTACCGCTGCTTTCGCCAGCACACCGGCCTGTCGCCCAAGGCCTACCTCAAGCAGCTACTGTAGGGACGGATTCATTCACCCTGCAGGCCGAAAGCCGGCCCCTACCGAGGCGATGGGGCAGCTGCATTGCCCGTAGGAGCTGGCTTGCCAGCCAATGGCCGCGTTTCGCTGGCAAGCCAGCTCCTACAAGGCTCTTGGCCCGATGGTAGATCTCTCGCAACAGCTAACGCAGACATAGCGAATGAATTCGCCCCTACAACCGTCATCCAGACCGCCGCGCCCTCGCATTCCCAGCGTGCCCGCGCACACGACAAGCGCACCGCCACCCTCTAGCCTTGCCCGTCACGACAACCTTTGACCGGGGACCTGCCTATGCAGAACTGGCGCGAAATCAGCCTGTGGATGGACCAGCTCGATGAGGACCTCAAGCCAAGACCGGCGCTGTCCGGTTCGCTGGAGGTGGATGTGGCGATCATCGGCGCCGGCTACACCGGGCTGTGGACGGCCTACTACCTGAAGCGCCAGGCCCCCGAGCTGAGGATCGCCATGGTCGAGGCGCAGTTCGCCGGCTTCGGTGCCAGCGGCCGCAACGGTGGCTGGCTGATGGGCAACCTGCTGGGCGAGGATCGCGCCCTGGCATCGCTGCCCGCCGAGGTGCGCAAGGCCTCCTTCGACCTGCTCCATGGCATTCCCGATGAAGTAGCCGAGGTGCTGGAGCGTGAAGGTATCGACTGCCACTACCGCAAGGCCGGCATCCTCTACTGCGCCGCACGCTACCCGGAACAGGAGAAGCGCCTGCGCGAGCAGTTGGCGGACCTGCATGCCGAGGGCCTGAGCGAAGCCGACTACCGCTGGCTGAGCCCCGAGGAACTGAACGGCCAGTTGCGTGTGGCCAATCCCTACGGCGGCATCCATACCCCGCACTGCGCGACCATCCAGCCAGCGCGCCTGGTGCGCGGCCTGGCAGAAGCGGTGGAACGCATGGGTGTGCAGCTGTTCGAGCAGAGCCCCGCCACCCATTGGCAGCCGGGTCTGGTACGCACCCCCCAGGGCGAGATCAAGGCCCATTGGGTGGTGCCCGCCATCGAAGGCTATGCCGCCAGCCTGCCGCCGCTCGGCAAGTACCAGTTGCCGGTGCAGAGCCTGCTGATCGCCACCGAACCGCTGAGCGACGCCCAGTGGGCGGAAATCGGCCTGGAGCATGGCCAGGCGTTCAGCGAGAGCAGCCGCCAGGTCACGTATGCACAACGCACCGCCGACAACCGCCTGGCCTTTGGCGCGCGCGGCGGCTACCGCTTCGGCGGTCGGCTAAGGGAGGACTTCCAGCTCAGCGTTGACGAGGTCGACCTGCGCCGCTACCTGCTCGGCGAGCTCTTCCCGCAGCTACGCAACGTGCGCATCACCCACAGCTGGGGCGGCAACCTGGGCATGGCGCGGCGCTTCCATCCGCACATGCTGGTTGACCGCAACAACGGCATCGCCCTCTCCGGCGGTTACGGCGGCGAAGGTGTTGGCGCCAGCAACCTGGGCGGGCGCACCCTCGCCGACCTGATCCTCGGCAAGGAGACCCTGCTCACCCGCCAGCCCTGGGTGCTGGGCGATGGCCCGCTGGACCGCCTGAGCGCCTGGGAGCCCGAGCCCTGCCGCTGGCTCGGCTACAACGCGATCATCCGCAGCTTCGTCCACGAAGACCGGGTGCTGGCCAACCCCCACAGTGCGCCCTGGCGCCGTGCCATGGCGCAGAAGCTGGCCAACCTGATGGAAGGCCTGATGCGCTGAGCCGCACGAAATCCAATCTCACCCGTTCGCGAGCAGCGCTCGCTCCTACATCCAGGCATTTGCGGAGCCAACAACATGAAAGCCACTTTGCTGAAGAACACCCACGACCTGCCCCTGTCCGAACCGAACCCGGTACCCGTGCCCGTCGGCGAACCCGTGCCGCAGACTCGCGTGCACTCGGTGGAGCGCACCGACGGCGTGGAAACCGGCGTCTGGGAATGCAGCCCCGGCCGCTTCCGCCGGCAGATCGTCGAGCAGGAGTTCTGCCACTTCACCCATGGCCGCTGTACCTTCACCCCCGATGGCGGCGAGCCCATCGAAATCAACGCCGGCGACGCCCTGCTGCTACCGGCCAACAGCCTGGGCATCTGGGATGTGAAGGAGACCCTGCGCAAGACCTACGTGATCATTTCGCGCTGACGGACTTTCGCCCCTTCATGCGCTGGAGGGGCGAATTCATTCGCCAAGCAGAACGAAGTTCTGCCGAAGGAGTTTCGCCTCGCGCTTGCGGAACGCCGCCCGCCGCAACCTACGGAGTCAATCGTCGAATCGCCCGTGCCGCCCCTGCCCCGCTTTGAAGGATCGGGCACCGGCCAGCGTCTCGCCGCTGTGGATAACCTTCATCCCACCCGCGAATTCATTGGCAAGGGCCTCCTCGAACGGCAAGTCCCACTGGGCATAGGCGCTGGCACGATCAGCGAGCATGCACCGCAGCGGGAATGCAGCAATGGCGTGGGCCAGTTCCTCGGCCGCCGCACGGGCTTCACCCTTCGGCACCACCCGGTTGGCCAGCCCCATGGCCAAAGCCTCCTGGGCCTTCACCGGACGCCCGGTGAGAATCAGGTCCAGCGCCCGCCCCTGACCGATGACTCGCGGCAAACGCACAGTGCCGCCGTCAATCAGCGGCACACCAAAGCGGCGGCAGAACACGCCGAATACCGCGTCCTCGGCCATCACCCGCATATCCGCCAACAGCGCCAGCTCCAGCCCACCGGCCACGGCATGGCCTTCGACGGCGGCGATCAGTGGTTTCTGCAGTTGCATCCGGCTCGGCCCCATGGGCCCATCGCCCTCGGGATCGAGGCGATTGCGCCGCGCACCGTCCTCGGCCACCGCCCCCAGGTCGGCACCGGCACAGAAGGTGCCGCCAGCCCCGGTGAGCACAGCGACACGCGCTTCCTCGTCCACCTCGAACGCCCGCAGCGCCGCTGCCAGTGCGTCAGCCGTGGGCCGGTCGACGGCGTTACGCACGTCGGGCCGGTCGATGATCAACGTGGTGACCGGACCGTTCTTCTCGACTCTTACGTTCATGGGGGCTCCTGGGGGTGGAAATGAAGAACTGCTTTTTCTGTAGGGGTGAATTCATTCACCCCTACAGGATTTTTGCTCTCACCACGTTGCATGACCAATGAAAAAGGCCGGCAACAATGCCGGCCTTCAACATAGTGCTTCCCGAGACGGATGATCAGCCCACTGGCGGAACTGCCCCGGTGAACGGCGCGATCAGAGGGCGTACTTCTGCAGGTTGGCCATCATCTCGCGCAGCGCTTCAACGTTGTCCGCCGGATGGGCGGCATCGGTGAAGTCGCAGATGCGCTGCCAGTTCGCCGCAACGTCTTCGGCATCGAAGCCCGCCTTGGGGTCGAAGCCGAAGCCCAGGCTGCGCTCCCAGCGCACCTTGCCGATCCAGCCGCCACCCACTTCGAACAGGCCGGAAGTGTCCTGGCACTGTTCGCTGCCAAGGAACACCACCAGCGGGCTCACCAGCTCGGGCTTGAGCTGCTCGAACACCTGCGGCGGGATCAGGCCTTCGGTCATGCGGGTACCGCCGGTGGGGGCGATGGCGTTGACCAGGATGTTGTTCTTGCGGCCTTCGATGGCCAGGTTACGGGTCAGGCCGTAGAGACCAAGCTTGGCCATGCCGTAGTTGGACTGGCCGAAGTTGCCGTAGATGCCGGAGGTGGACGAGGTGAAGATGACGCGGCCGTAGTTCTGCTCGCGCATATGCGGCCAGGCGGCGCGGGTGACCTTGTAGGCGCCTTCGACGTGGACCTTGTAGACCAGGTCCCAGTCGGCGTCGTCCATCTTGTGGAAGGTCTTGTCGCGCAGGATGCCGGCGTTGTTCACCACCACGTCGATACGGCCGAAGTGGTCGAGGGCGGTCTGCACGATCTTGTCGCCGTCGGTCACCGAATCATGGCTGGCAACAGCGGTACCACCGGCTTCGCGGATTTCCGCTACCACGCGGTCGGCCGCCGAGGCGTTGGCGCCTTCGCCGTGGGTGCTGCCTCCCAGGTCGTTGACCACCACCCTGGCGCCATGACGGGCGAATTGCAGTGCGTGGGCGCGGCCAATGCCACCGCCGGCACCGGTGACGATTACGACTTTGTCTTCGAAGCGGATTGCATCGCTCATGGGCTGGGCTCCTTGGCAGGCCTGGGTATCCGCCGAGTCTCCGGCAGCCGCCCCGGCCCCACAAGAATCGGAACCGCCATGAATGGTGCCCGATAAGGGCGGCGTTACTTGATGGGAAGGTACAGGCTGCCACGCGGGCGCAGCTTGAACAGCCACCAGTGGTAGCTGTGACAGAGCAATGCGAGCAATGCAGCGGCCATCAGGCAACCGATCGAAGCCAGCCAGCTCCACAGGCCGGGCTCGCGCAGCACGGCATAGCCGATCAGGCTGAGACCGGCGATGAACAGCAGGGCCGCAGTGGCCGGCCCCAGGGTACGAATGATCGGATAGAGGAACACCAGAAAGCGGAACAGCATGGTCAGGCCTCGAGGGTGCCGGGCAACGCCTGCCCGGCCAATGGGTGAGGCCGGAGATGCTAGTGCCACGCCTCCAGCGACTGGAGGCGGACACGTCCTAATAGGTTGTGGGAAATGCCGCTATCTATCTCGATCATGAAAGGCCAGGTAGTGCTCCAGCACCTGATCCGGCGCCTCAGTCTGTGGGTAGTGGCCGATGCCTTCGAGCAGCACGGTGTCGGCATTCGGGATCAGTTCGCGGTAGCGCGCCACCATGTGCGCCCCGGAAATCGGGTCCACTGCGCCGTCGATCACCCGCAACGGCACCCCACCCTTCTGCATCGCTGCCACCCAACGGTCACGCTGCTGGCGACGTTCGGGGATGTAATGGATCAGGCGGTGCATCACGGACGGCCCATCGCTTTCGGCGATCAAGCGCCAGAAGTCATCCAGCTCCCGTTCGCTGGGCTGGGTGTTCGGGCCGAACACCTGGGCGAAGCTGGCAGCCAGCTTGCGCCGCGAGAACAGCCGACCGACCAGGCTACCGACGGGACTGAGCAGCAGTTTCTGCACCAGCACCGGCCGGTGGGTTTCCGGGAACAGGCCGCCATTGAGGAAGACGCAGCTGGCCAGGTTGAAACGCCCTTCGTGGTGCCGCGCCAGCAGCTCCTGGGCGACGCTGTCGCCATAGTCGTGGGCCAGCACATGCACCGGGCCATCCACCCCCAGGTGCGCCAGCAGCGCCTGCTTCAGGTCGGCCTGCTCCAGCAGCCGGTAGTCATGCCCACGCGGTTTTGCGGAGTAGCCGAAACCCAGCAGGTCGCAGGCGATGACGCGGAAGCGCCGCGCCAGGGGTTCCCAGAGGTAGTGCCAGTCCCAGGACGCAGTGGGAAAGCCGTGGATCAACAGCAACGGTTCGCCCTCCCCCGCCGTCCAGTAGCGGATGCGCTGGCCACGGAAGTCCATGTCCTGTGCCTGGGCGCGCCAATCGCCCAGGGGAATGCCGGCCAGGCCGGTCACTGCGCGTAACCGGGGAACTGCTGGTCGAGTTTGCGCAGCAGCGCCGGCCAGGGCAGCGCGCCGCCCATGCCCGAGGAGCTTCTCATCACACCGGCGAGCATCGCCTTGGCGCCGTCGAGGATCTGCTGCGGGATGTGGATAAGTTCGCCGCCACCGGACTGGGCCATCACCTGGATCTCGCAGGCGCGCTGCATCGTGAACATGCCGAGGAAAGCATCGGCGATGCTGCCGAAGGCGGTGAGCAGGCCATGGTTGGGCAGGATCATGAAGTTGGCCTGACCGAGGTCGGCCTGCAGGCGGGCTTTCTCGTCATGGTTCAGCGCGACGCCCTCGTAGCCGTGGTAGGCCAGGCTGGAAAGCACGAACAGCGACTGCTGGGACAGCGGCAGCAAGCCCTGCTTCTGCGCCGATACGGCAATGCCGGCGGGGGTGTGGATATGCAGCACGCAGCCCACGTCCGGACGCACCTCATGCACGGCGCTGTGGATGGTGTAGCCGGCCGGATTGATGTCGTAGGGGCCATCCATCAACTTGTTGCCGGCCAGGTCGATCTTCACCAGGCTGGAGGCGGTGATCTCGTGGAACATCAGCCCATAGGGGTTGATCAGGAAGTCCTCGGTGCCGGGGACCTTGGCGGAGATGTGGGTGAAGATCAGGTCGTCCCAGCCGTACAGGGCGATCAGGCGGTAGCAGGCGGCCAGGTCGACACGGGTCTGCCATTCGGCGGCGGACACCTTGTCCTTGAGGTTGAGCGACGGGAGGACGTGAGCGGCGGTCATGGCGAAACCTCGTTGTTGTTATCTGTGCGAGGAGTCTAGCCATGGGCTGCCGCGGCGATAGTCGCCTTGGCAGCCAGCTTAATGGCCTTGCGGGTCAGATCAGGGCAACCACCAGCGGCGCGGCAAAAAGATTGAGCAGGCCCATCAGGACCATCACGAGACCGGCCACCGTGTCCTCTTCACGCCCCACCTCCTGGGCCTGGTGCCCCTGACCTGCGCTGGGACATCGCCTTCGTCTGGCGCGAGGGCGCCTACCTGTCACGGGCAGCGCAGGCGTGGCTCGAATTGCGAGAGTATTCGCCGCTGAACGTTTCGTAGGGGCGAATGAATTCGCTCACAAGCGGGCTTCTGCCGTAGGGTGGACCTCGCTTCACCGGTCCACCATTCGAGGCCCGGCATAGCCCCCGGTCAGAGCAACGCAATATCCAGCAATGGCCATTCCCGCTGCGCCTCGGGGTCGTCGGCCAGCAGACGGAAGCCGGCGAATTCGAAACCCGGAGCCACATTGCACCCCACCAGGGTGTAAGCGCCCAAGGCACGGGCAGCTTGCCAGGCATGGGCCGGCACGGTGCGCTGGGGCAGGCTGCCGTCGGCCACCGGGCCGAGGATTTCACGGCGGACGTCTGCGGGCGATTCGGCGACCAGCAACTCCAGCGGATCGCCTTCATAGAAGTGCCAGATCTCGTCGGCATCCACCTGATGCCAGCGGCTCACGCCCCCCTGCGGCAAGAGGAAGAAAATCCCCGACACAGCTGCACGACCGCCCGGCAGGCGGCTGGCCGACTCGAACACCCGGCGGTAGAAGCCGCCCTCCGGGTGAGGAGCCAGTTGCAGCTCGCGGATCAGGTATTCGGCACGCGGATGCATCAGGCTTTCAGCGCTGCAATGACGCTGTTCAGCCAGGGCTCGGCGTCCAGCTCCGGGGTAACGGTTTCGCTGGCGTCCAGGCGCTGCATCTCCACCACTTCGCGCAGGCCGAGTTCGGCATAGAGTTCGCGCATCATCTCGCCGCCGCCGCAGAACAGGTCATAGCTGGAATCGCCCAGGGCGAGGATGGCGCCAGCGCGGCCGCGCCAGTTGGGCAGGCGGTCGCGCAGCTCGGCGTACAGGGGCAGCAGGTTGTCCGGCAGTTCGCCCATGCCCGTGGTGGCGGTCACGGTGAGCAGCGCCCCGGGGTCGAAGGTGATCAGGTCGTCCAGGCTCACCCGCGGCAGGTAGTGGGCATCGAGGCCGGCGGCCTTGAGCAGCTTTTCTGCATGACGGGCGACTTCTTCGGCGGTGCCGTAGACCGAGCCGGACAGGATGGCGACTTTCATGGGTACTCCGAGTCTGGGGCGAAATGCCGCGCATTATGCCGCAACTGGCAAGGACCGAAGGATGCCTTAGACTGCTTCCGGTCAGGTCGAGCGAGTCCGGGAAATGATCAACGCCAAGCTTCTGCAACTGGTAATAGACGCCTCCAACGACGGCATCGTGGTCGCCGAACAGGAGGGCGACGACAATATCCTGATCTACGCCAATGCCGCCTTCGAGCGCCTTACCGGCTACTCCAGCGACGAAATCCTCTACCAGGACTGTCGCTTCCTCCAGGGCCAGGACCGCAACCAACTGGGCCTGGCCGCTATCCGCCAGGCGATCCGCAACGGCCAGCCGTGTCGGCAAATCCTGCGTAACTACCGCAAAGACGGCAGTCCCTTCTGGAACGAGCTGTCGATCACCCCGGTTCTGAACGAATCCGACCAACTCACCTATTTCATCGGCATTCAGAAGGACGTTACCGAACAGGTGGAAGCCCGTCAGCGAGTGCGTGAACTGGAAGCGGAGTTGGCCAGCCTCAAGGCCGAGCTGGCGGCCCTGAAAGGCTGAAAAAAACCGGTAGCCCAGGAAAGGTGAATGAATCGGCCACCGGTAGCGCAGACAAACTTATACAAAGCAAATTTATGTACAAGTATTTGTATAGAATTTGATCAGCGCGCCAGCAAGGGTTGCTCGACTCTTCCTGCCGAACGGTCGCCTGAAGCGCAGCGCGCCGGGTAGCTACCCGGCACGCTGCCTTAGCCTCGATGAAGTCGACAAAAGACGGGCGAAAGCAGCTTCAGGTATCCAGGTGACCGGAAAGGAACTGCCGCAGGCGCCGCTGCATCAGTCGTCCCTCGCTGCCGAGGCAGGCGACGGGCGTGCCGTCGAGTTCCTCGCTCATCAGGTCGGCGGTATCGCCGGCCAGGGCCAGGGGGCAGTCCAGGCCCCGAGCCAGCCGGTTGAGTTGCTGGCCAAGGTCATCGTCCGGCGGCTGGTTGGAGAACAGCACCATGGCCTGGGGCTGCAGCTTGCCGCAAACCATCTCCAGCTCGGCCAGCGGCTGGCCCAGGCCAAGTACGCTGATTGCCACCTCGCTGCTGCCAAGCAGCAGGCCGGCCACCAGCAGCTCCAGTTCACGCCCCTGCCCTGGCAACGGTGCGAGCAGCACGCGTTGCTGCTGGCCACTGCGGGCCAGTTGCAGACGCTGCAGGACCCGGGCGCGGAGAAAACTGTCGAAGAAGACCCACTCGCTGCCACGACCGAACTCATCCTGACGCAGCAACAGCGCCTGCCAGACCGGCATCAGCACATCGGCGAAGGCCACGTGCAGGGGATAGGTGGAGAACACCTGGCCGTAGACCCGCTCCAGCTCCGCCTCGTCCAGGGTGGACAGGGCCTTGTGCACCTGGGCGCGCCGCTCGCTCCACTCCCCTGCGGCCGCTTCGTGGTGGATCGACGCCACCGGCACCTTCGCCGCATGGCTGCGGGCCAGCAGCTTGCCCACCTTGCTCACCGAGACGCCGCGCTCGATCCAGGCGAGGATGCTGCGTACCGCCTCGACATCCGCCATTGAATACAGGCGGTGACCGCTGTCGGTGCGCGTCGGCTGGATCAGCCCGTAGCGCCGTTCCCAGGCCCGCAGGGTGACCGGGTTGACGCCTGTCAGGCGCGAAACCTCCCGAATCGGGAAGAGTTCTTCCTGTTTCAGGGCGCTGGATGCGTGGGATGCACCGGATTCGGTCATGGTGGGCATTCGTCAGGGGAAAGATTCACGCAGTTTAAACCTTGCGGCGGGGATTCCAATTGGCCACAGGCCACGGAAAGCATGCCACGACCCACCGGTCATCCTTCACGCTGGCACTTTGTTGAAAAAACGGAATAATCCTTGCCTCTTTTTTTGCGCAGCCCACCACCCCGGCGCTGCGTGATGTGCCACTGCCCTACCCGGGCGGGCACCCGGTTGCAAGGAGATACACGATGTCTGCCGATCCCGTCACCCTGATGGTGGCCCGCCGCGTCGCCCGCGAGCGCTACCACGACTTCATGGCCTGGCTGCGCGAAGGCGAGCAACTGGCCGCCGACTTCCCCGGTTATCTCGGATCGGGCGTACTGGCGCCACCGCCGGATGACGACGAATTCCAGATGATCTTCCGCTTCACCGACGAGCCGACCATGGCCGCCTGGGAGCACTCTGCTTCGCGTCGCGCCTGGCTGGAACGGGGCACCGGCCTGTTCCAGCAACCCCACGAACATCGCGCCCTGGGCCTGGATGCCTGGTTCGGCAAGGCCGAACAGCGCCCGCCCCGCTGGAAGCAGAGCGTGGCCATCTGGCTGGCATTCTTCCCGGTATCCCTGGCCTTCAACCTGCTGTTCGAAGGCGCGCTGGGCGACTTGCCGCTGGCCGTGCGGATCCTGATCAGCACCCTGGCGCTGACGCCGCTCATGACCTATTGGTTCATCCCGCTCTCGACCCGCCTGCTGGCCCCCTGGCTGCAAGGCGGCCGCGCATCCCTGGCAAGCAATGGGGCTGCGGTGCAACCACGCTGAGCCGGCTCTTCCGAAAATTTGTACAAGCCCCACCCCTGGTATAACGTGGCCGGCCATAGTCCTCAGATTTCGAGGCGTCAATGAGCCGCCCCACCGCCCCCATCCTGATCACCGGCGCCAGCCAGCGCGTTGGCCTCTACTGCGCCGAGCGCCTGCTGGACGACGGCCAGCCGGTGATCATCAGTTACCGCACCGAACGTGACGGCGTCCGGCACCTGCGCCAACGCGGTGCCGTGACGCTGCAGGCGGACTTCTCCAGCGAAGCCGGCATCCTTGCCTTCATCGACTCGCTCAAAGCCTGCACCGACAGCCTGCGCGCCATCATCCACAACGCCTCGGACTGGCTCACGGAAGCGCCCGGCCAGGAGGCCGAGGCCTTCCAGCGGATGTTCAGCGTGCACATGCTGGCGCCCTACCTGATCAACCTGCAGTGCGAGGAACTGCTGCGCCGCAGCAGCCCGGCCGACATCATCCACCTCAGTGACGACGTGGCGCGCAAGGGCAGCGAAAAGCGTATCGCCTACTGCGCCAGCAAGGCCGGGCTGGACAACCTGACGCTGTCCTTCGCCGCGCGCTTCGCCCCGCACATCAAGGTCAACGGCATTGCTCCAGCTCTGGTGATGTTCAATGCCGATGACGATGACGCTTACCGCAAGAAGACCCTGGCCAAGTCGGCGCTAGGCATCGAGCCCGGCCCACAGGTGGTCTACCAGGGCCTGCGTTACCTCCTGGACAACTCCTACGTCACCGGAACGACCCTGACCCTGAACGGCGGCCGCCACCTCAAGTAGGCGCCACAAGGACTGCCACCATGAGCGATGATCTGAACCGGCACTACCGGGAAATCCTGCTGGGCCTGGGCGAAGACCCGGACCGTGAAGGCCTGCGCGACACGCCCAAGCGGGCGGCCAAGGCCATGCGCTACCTGTGTCACGGCTATGAACAGAGCCTGGACGAGATCGTCAACGGCGCCCTGTTCGCCTCGAACAACGACGAGATGGTGACGGTCAAGGACATCGAGCTCTATTCCCTCTGCGAACACCACCTGCTGCCCTTCATCGGCAAGGCCCATGTGGCGTACATTCCCACCGGCAAGGTGCTGGGGCTGTCGAAGATCGCGCGCATCGTCGACATGTTCGCGCGGCGGCTGCAGATCCAGGAGAACCTCACCCGCCAGATCGCCGAAGCGGTGCAGCGCGTGACCGGCGCCGCCGGGGTGGCGGTGGTGATCGAAGCCCAGCACATGTGCATGATGATGCGCGGCGTGGAAAAGCAGAACTCGGTGATGAGCACCTCGGTGATGCTCGGGGCTTTCAGGGAGTCCCAGAACACCCGCCACGAATTCCTGAAACTGATCGGACGGAGCAACTAGAGAATGCCGAGACTGGAGCCCGGAATGGCGCGAATCCGCGTCAAGGACCTGCGCCTGCGCACCTTCATCGGAATCAAGGAGGAGGAAATCCTCAACAAGCAGGATGTGCTGATCAATCTCACCATCCTCTACCCGGCTGCCGAGGCGGTGCGCGACAACGACATCGACCACGCGCTGAACTACCGCACCATCACCAAGGCGATCATCCGCCACGTCGAGGAAAACCGCTTCGCCTTGCTGGAGCGCCTTACCCAGGAAATCCTCGACCTGGTGATGGCCAACCCCAGCGTGCGCTATGCCGAAGTGGAAGTGGACAAGCCCCACGCGCTGCGCTTTGCAGAATCGGTTTCGATTACCCTTGCCGGCCACAGATAGGCCGGTGAGCAGCGCTGTTTACCGAGGCCACGGAGGGCTCTTATCATCCCCGCCCATTCCTCCCGAAAGCCCCAGGAGAATCCTGCCATGACCGAGCAAGAACGCCTCGAACTCGAAGCCGCCGCCTTCCGCCGTCTGGTGCAACACCTGCGTAGCCGCCCCGATGTACAGAACATCGACCTGATGAACCTCGCCGGTTTCTGCCGCAATTGCCTGTCCAAGTGGTACAAGGCCGCCGCCGACGATCTCGGCATGGACGTCACCCCGGACCAGGCGCGCGAAGAGATCTACGGCATGCCCTACGCCGACTGGAAAGCCAAGTACCAGAAAGAAGCCAGTGCCGAGCAGCAAGCGGCCTTCAACAAAGCGAACAAAGAATGAGCAATCTGAACGACTTCCGCGCCCGCCTGCACAGCGACCAGCACGTCTTCGCCGACACCCTGGCGTTCATCGCCGCCGGCTACGACTACCAGCAGAGCGCCTTTGCCAATGGCCCGGTGGAGAACGCCGCCGGCCAGAACGAAGGCTCCTGCAAGACCCTTGGCCTGGCCCTGCTGGAAGGCTTCAGCCTGGAAGAGACCCTGCTGGCCTTTGGCGAGCACTACCGCTCCGTGCTGGCCACCCCGGACGGCA
This sequence comes from Pseudomonas sp. D(2018), assembly GCF_005502555.1. NCBI lineage: Bacteria > Pseudomonadati > Pseudomonadota > Gammaproteobacteria > Pseudomonadales > Pseudomonadaceae > Pseudomonas > Pseudomonas sp. D(2018). The sequence goes on along the minus strand of NZ_SCOK01000009.1, from coordinate 92,181 downwards.
GCGACCACGGCAATATCCGCGCCCTGATGAACACCGGTCTGGCGGGTGTGCGCTTCGAGCGCCAACCGCTGCAACGCAAGGCCTGATCCCTATCGACCGCCCCGTCCGGGGCGGTTTCTTACGCTTTGGCTTCCGATTTCTGTCGGTAATGACTGACAGATTTTTCCCAACCAAACGCGTATTTTTCTCATTTGTTATCGGTGGCAAACGGATACACCGAAGGATCGCGCGCTTTCCCGCAGGAGCGAACCCACCCCCCCTCTCCTCATCCCGGAGCGCATGGATGCAGCAAACCCTTGTCTGGAAACCCCTGACGACGCCCGGCGTGGAAAGCCTGCGCCTGTCCATGGATGAGCAGGGCATACATGCCAGCAGCCACCTGATCCAGAACCGCAATGGCCAGAGCATCGCCGCCACTTACGTGCTGGACAGCGACCCGCGCTGGCGCTTCCGCCATCTCTGGCTGAAGGTGGACTATCACGGACCACGCAGCCTGCGCCTGGACCGCGATATCCGCGGCCGCTGGCTGCTCAATGGCCAGCACCGTCGCGACCTCGACCCGTGCCAACTGGTGATGCTCGCCGGAACACCCTTCACCCATACCCCGGCACTGCAACGCTGCGGCCTGGAAACCGGCCAGAGCGAACAGGTGCAGGTCGCCTATATCGACCTGTCGAGCCTGCGGGTAGAAGCCCGTCAATTGCGCTACCACTGCCTGCGCCAGCACGCCCAGCAGAGCCTCTACCGCTGCGAGGCGGAAGGTCGCAAGGCAATCGAGCTGACCGTGGACAAACAGTCCCTGCTTCTGGAAGCGCAGGGGCTGTACCAGCGCATGAGCGCGCGGACACTGGAGCTGAATACCTGGGTTTGATCCGTAGCGCCCCTGCAAGGCTGACTCGGGTTAGGGCTACGCGCTTCTCTGTAGGGTCGAATTCATTCGCTATGTCTGCGTTAGCTGTTGCGAGAGATGGACCATCGGGCCAAGAGACTTGTAGGAGCTGGTTGCCAGCGAAACGCGGCCATTCGCTGGCAAGCCAGCTCCTACGGGCGATGCAGGTGCCTACAACATGCAATGCATGTCATAGCCAATTCATTCGGCAAGCAGGCCGAAGGGCTGCAACGCCGGGCCCCAAACGACCTGACGCGTCACTCTCCCCCGGCCCAATCCATCCTGAAACTCATCTGCAGCCTGACGCAAAAGAAAAGCCCCGCATTCGGGGCTTCTCTTCATCAGGTCAGGATTATTGCGCGTCGAGGTAACGCTCGACATCCAGGGCGGCCATGCAACCGGCGCCAGCGGAGGTAATGGCCTGGCGGTATACATGGTCGGCCACGTCGCCGGCGGCGAACACGCCGGGGATGTTGGTGGCGGTGGCGTTGCCCTCACGGCCGCCATTGACCACCAGGTAGCCGTCCTTGAGCGCCAGTTGGCCTTCGAACAGCGAAGTGTTCGGGGTGTGGCCGATGGCGACGAACAGGCCGTCCACCGTCAGCTCGTCAGTGCCGCCATCGTTGCGCTTCAGGCGCACGCCGGTGACGCCCATGTTGTCGCCCAGCACTTCGTCCACCTCGGCATTCAGCTTCAGCACGATCTTGCCTTCGGCGACGCGCGCCTTCAGCTTGTCCTGGAGGATTTTCTCGGCGCGGAAGGTCTCGCGGCGATGCACCAGGGTGACCTTGCTGGCGATGTTGGCCAGGTACAGCGCCTCTTCCACAGCCGTGTTGCCGCCACCGACCACCGCCACTTCGCGGTTGCGGTAGAAGAATCCATCGCAGGTGGCGCAAGCGGACACGCCCTTGCCCATGAACGCTTGTTCCGAAGGCAGGCCCAGGTAACGGGCGCTGGCACCGGTGGCGATGATCAGCGCGTCGCAGGTGTAGGTGCCGCTGTCCCCTACCAGGGTGAAGGGCTTACCGGCCAGGTCCACGGCATTGATGTGGTCGAAAACGATCTCGGTCTCGAAACGCTCGGCGTGCTCCTGCATGCGCTGCATCAACGCCGGGCCGGTGAGGCCGTGAGGGTCGCCCGGCCAGTTGTCGACTTCGGTGGTGGTGGTCAGTTGGCCGCCCGCCTGCATGCCGGTGATCAACAGCGGCTTGAGGTTGGCACGGGCGGCGTAGACAGCCGCGGAGTAACCGGCAGGGCCGGAACCGAGGATGATGACCCGCGAATGACGTGCTTCGGACATGGCTGACTCCCGCCCTTCCGGGCATAAAAAGGGGCCACTGCTGCACTTGGGGAAGGCTTTGGATGCAGTGGCCCCGTTGAACCGGGTCTGACCGCTACCAACTGGCCAGGAATGAGCGCAAGGTTACTGGCCGCCTCTGGATAGCGGAAATACCCGCTCTCAATCCTGGCAATAGGCGGCGCCTATTGCCAAAACGGCCATCAAAATTGTTCCGAGCCTTTTCCAGGCTTTCCACATCGCCGGCAAAGCCGCTAAGGTCGGCGCGTTTGCAACCTTGGGGGACCATCATGCCTGCACCCGCTCTATCCGGGCCGCAATACCTCGGCGAAGGACTGAAACTGGTTCTCAGCCCCGGACTGCGCCTGTTCGTCCTGCTGCCTCTGACCGTCAACCTGCTGCTGTTCACCGCCCTGATCGGCTTCGCAATGCAGGAGTTCAGCGGCTGGGTCGACGCCTTCATGCCCAGCCTTCCCGACTGGCTGAGCTTCCTTGAGTACCTGATCTGGCCACTCTTCGTGGTGCTGGTGCTGGTGCTGGTGTTCTTCTCCTTCACCATGCTGGCCAACATCATTGCCGCGCCGTTCAACGGTTTCCTCGCGGAGAAGGTGGAAGTGGTGGTGCGCGGCCAGGACGATTTCCCGGCCTTCAGCTGGGCCGAGTTGATGGCGATGATCCCGCGTACCCTGGGCCGCGAGCTGCGCAAGCTGGCCTATTTCCTGCCACGCGCCGGCGTACTGCTGATCCTTTCCTTCGTCCCCGGCGTCAACCTGCTGGCCGCGCCGCTGTGGATTGTCTTCGGTATCTGGATGATGGCGGTGCAATACATCGACTACCCGGCGGACAACCACAAGCTGGGCTGGAACGAGATGCTCGCCTGGCTGCGCGAGAAGCGCTGGCAGAGCCTGGGGTTCGGCGGCATCACCTACCTGGCGTTGATGATTCCCTTCGTCAACATCCTGATGATGCCCGCCGCCGTGGCCGGCGCCACCCTGTTCTGGGTGCGCGAGCAAGGTGACCTGGCGCTGCAGAAACAGGCCGGTCAGGTGGTGCGCTGATTCGCTGAACTGCACCTGCGGCAGGCCCCGGTCAGACCGGGGCTTGTCGCATCAGGACGGTAATCACGCCTGGGTGCGGATGGTCGGATTTTCCCGCTGCAGCTTCTCCTCCTCCTCTTCCTTGGCCTGCATCTCCATGCGCTGCTGGAAGCGCTCGGCGATCTCCTTCTCGACGGCCTCCCGCTGTTCCGGCGGCATGGCGTCGAGCTCCTCCTGGGTCAGTCCCATCTCCGCAAGGATCGCATCGCGCATCTTCTCGGCAGGCGACTTGTCCATGTATTCCTGGAACTTCTCCACCGCAGTCTGGCCGCCCAACTCCAGATCGGCCGGTAGATCCTTGTTGCTCATTTCCAGCTTCCCAGCCGAGTTCTGCAGTTCTACCCGCATTCGGGCAAAGCCCTCCTCGGTTGCCTGCCAGGCCCTGTAGTCACGCTCCGAGCCGGGGGACGTGGTACGTCGAGGCTCTTCCTTCGTGTTGATCGCGAAGGGATCCTCACTCTCCTTCGCAGATTTACCGTTGCGGAATCCAAGGCCTGACAGGGCGCTGCCCGCCCCTAGCCCGCTGATCGAGTTGATTGCCACCTGTGCTGCTCCTGTAAGGGAATCCGCGGCTTGGTACTCAAGTACCATGCCATGTTCACCCTTCGCTCCAAGGCCTTGAAAACAAAGGCTTCGCGGACTTTCCTGAGCGGAGCGACCACACCCTGGTGCGGCAAGGTCTTGCCGCCTGCGGCCGGCAGTCACATAGGCGTCATACGGCTGTCATACGAGCTACATGGCCCTTGCCGACACTGGCTCCATGACCATAGCGCCCCTGTACATCTCGCTGATCAGCGAAACCTTCCTGCCCGAAGTCAACGGCGTGGCCAATACCCTTGGCCGCCTCTGCGACGGCTTGCGCGCCGCCGGCCACCGGCTGCAACTGGTGCGTCCGCGCCAGTCCTGCGACAACGACCGCAGGAGTGACGACGACCTGATGCTGATCCGTGGCTGGCCGCTGCCGGGCTACCCCGGCCTGCAATGGGGCCAGTCCTGCCTGCACAAGCTGTTGCGCCGCTGGCGCCAGCGCAAGCCGGATGTGCTGTACATCGCCACGGAAGGCCCGCTGGGATTCTCCGCCCTGCGTGCCGCCCGGCGCCTGGGTATCCCGGTGGTGAGCGGCTTCCACACCAACTTCCAGCAGTACACCGGCCACTATGGCGCGGGCCTGCTGACCCGGTTGCTGACCAATTACCTGCGCTGGTTCCACAACGCCACGCGGCTGACCCTGGTGCCCAGCGTGAGCCAGTTGCAGGACCTGACCCGGCGCGGCTTCGAACGCCTGCAACTGCTCTCCCGCGGGGTCGATGGCCAGTTGTTCAATCCCGCTCGCCGCTGCCCCGACTTGCGTGCGCAGTGGGGCCTGGGCGAGCAGGACATCGCGGTGATCCACGTCGGCCGGCTCGCCGTCGAGAAAAACCTCGGCCTGCTCGGCGAGACCTTCCAGCGCTTGCAGCAACGTTATCCACAGCGACGACTGAAGCTGGTGGTGGTCGGTGACGGTCCGCAGCGGCTGCCGCTGCAGCGCGCCCTGCCGGACGCCCTGTTCTGTGGTGTGCAGCGAGGCGAGGAATTGGCCCGGCACTACGCCTCGGGGGATCTGTTCCTGTTCCCCAGCCTGTCGGAAACCTTTGGCAACGTGGTGCTCGAAGCCCTGGCCTCTGGTCTGGCGGTGGTGGCCTTCGACCAGGCCGCCGCAGCCCAGCATATCCGCCACGGCCACAATGGCGCCCTGGCCCTGCCCGATGAGCCGAACAGCTTCATCGAGGCCGCCACCTGGCTGCTGGAAGATCCGGAATGCCTGCGCCGAGTGCGCCTCAACGCACGCATGCACGCCGGCCGCCAGGGCTGGGAAGCCATCGTCCAACAATTCGAGCAGTACCTGCTGCATGCCCGCCGCCCCGAAGTGCAGGCCCCGGTCGGCGGGAGCCTGCCACCACACGCCTAGGAAAATGCAACGGCGGGAGCCGCAAACGCCAGGCTCAGGGCACCACGCCCCAGGTTGATCGCCCCTGTGGGGCTGAGCATCGCCAGATGCAGGGTCACGCCACTTTCCGCACAGGCCGCTTCCAGCTCAGCGAAGCCGGGCAGGTCACGTACCAGTGACAGCTCCCCGGCATAACTGATGCACACCTGCGGCGCCAGCAACTCACCCGCCAACACCCGGCTTCGTGCATGGGCCAGCAGCTTTTCCGCCGCCTTGTCGAAGTTCGGTGCCAGCGACACGGGCTTGTCCTCACCTTGCTGCACGCTGATCACTGGCTTCACGTCCAGCAATGAACCCAACCCCAGTGCCGCCCCCCGCAGGCGGTCGAGCAGGCCGCTGCGCTCGCCCTTCTGGAATCCGCGCTGGCGCAGATGACCGAGGTCATCGGGCAGGAGGAAGGTGCAGATCCGACCGGATAACTGCTCCAGCCGCGTACGCACGGCATTGGGGTGGGCGCCGTCGCCGATCAGCCGCACCGCCTCGGCGGCCAGCACCGCGGTACCGGCGAAGATGTTGCCGCCATCCACCACCCGCATCGCGAAGTGCCCACTCACCCCGGCCGCCGCACGGCGGTCCCGGTAGCGCTGGAGCAAGCCGAAGGAGGCCTGGGTGGCGTGCTCGAAGATCGGACTGCGCTGCGCGGAAATGGTCAGGCAGAGCACATGGTCGAATCGGGTGACCAGTTCCTCCAGGAACCACTCCTGCATTTCCGTCACCTGCAGCGGCTCGCTGCGATCAGCCGGGCCGACCTTCGGCAGCAGTTCGCTGTAGAACGCCTGGGTGGCCAGGGGAACGCGGCGATCGACCAGTGAGTGTTCACCCATCCGGATACGGATGGGCAGCACCGGGATGCGGTGCTTGAGGAGAAAGTCCTGGGGCAGGTCACAGGTGGCGTCCACTACCAGGCCAATGCGCATGGGTTGCTCCTTCGGCCGGTGTGCCGGCGCTTGTTGTGATGCGCGCACAGTGACCGCAGGAGGTGGTGGTGTCAGCCCAACTGAATGAGGGTTTGGTGGGGAGGGTGAAAAAGAAGCCCCGCGAGCGGGGCTTCTTCAACAACTTACACCAGGCTCGTCAGCGCATCCCGACTGAACGGGAGGATGTCCTGCATCCGCCCTTCGCGCACTTTCACGGCCCAGTCCGGGTCCACCAGCAGGGCGCGGCCCACGGCGACCAGGTCGAACTCTTCCTTGTTCAGGCGTTCCAGCAGGCCTTCGATATTGGCCGGTTGGGCGACCTTGTCGGTCTTGACCATGAACTGCAGGAACTCGCCATCCAGGCCGACGCTGCCGACGGTGATGGTGGGCTTGCCGGTGAGCTGGCGGGTCCAGCCGGCGAGGTTGAGCTCGGAACCTTCGAACTCCGGCTCCCAGAAGCGGCGGGTGGAGCAGTGGAAGATGTCCACACCGGCATCGGCCAGCGGCTTGAGGAATTCACCCAGGGCTTCGGAGGTCTGCACCAGACGCGCGGTGTAGTCCTGCTGCTTCCACTGGGAGAAGCGGAAGATGATCGGGAAGTCCGGGCCGACGGCGGCCCGGATGGCCTGGATCACTTCGATGGCGAAGCGCGAGCGGTTGGCCAGGCTGCCGCCGTACTCGTCGGTGCGCTGGTTGCTGCCTTCCCAGAAGAACTGGTCGATCAGGTAGCCGTGGGCGCCGTGGATTTCCACGCCGTCCATGCCGATGGACTGGGCATCACGAGCGGCCTGGGCATAGGCGGCAACCACTTCCTGGATGTCGTCCCTGGTCATGCCATGGATCACCACCTGGCCGTCCTTCACCTTCTCCGTCGGGCCGTAGCCGGGAACGCTGGCGTCCGGCTCGGTGCCCAGGCGACGTACGTTACCCACATGCCAGAGCTGCGGAACGATGCGGCCGCCTTCGGCGTGTACCGCGTCGACCACCTCCTTCCAGCCGGCCAGGGCGTCTTCACCGAAGAAGCGCGGCACATGGGGATAGCCGTTGGAGGCCTTGTGACCGATGGTGGTGCCCTCGGTGATGATCAGACCGACGCCGGCGGCCGCACGGCGGCGGTAGTACTCCACCACCTTGGCGTTGGGCACACCGCCCGGGGAGAAGGAGCGGGTCATGGGCGCCATCACCACGCGGGTGGGCAGTTCCAGGCCGCCAAGGCGGAAGGGTTCGAACAGGGCTTTAACGGGAGCGGTCATGGGTTCTCCTGTGGCCGGCCATATGACCGGTCGTCTCGGTTTCAAGGCTTTGGGAAATCAGGCCCGGAGCAGCAGCTCCAGGCGGTCGACGAATGCGGTCATGGGTGCGGTGCCGCCCCCCACTTTCAAGCGTGTCAGCACGCCCTGCCAGGCGTTGGCGATGAAGGCCGCGAGGTTGGCGCAGTCTTCATCGGCGCGCAGCTCTCCGGCGGTCACGGCTTCTTCCAGGCACGCCTGGAGGATGTCCACCGAGCCCTGCAGAATGCTTTCCACCTGCTCGCCGATGGCGGGCGACAGCTCGGCCATTTCGAAGCCGAGGCTACCGATGAAGCAGTGGTACTCCGGCTTCTCGCGGCTGGAGAAATGCGCCAGCAGTTCGCGGTAGTAGCCGAGGATGCGCTGGCACGGGCTCAGCGCCGGATTGCCCAGGACCTGCGCATAACGCTCCAGGCGCGGCAGGTAGAGGTACTCCAGGGCCTGCACGGCGAAATCTTCCTTGCTGGCGAAGTAGTGATAGAAGGAGCCCTTGGGGATGCCCGCGGCCTGGACGATCTCCTGCACGCCGGTGCCGTGGTAGCCACGGCGGGTCATCACCTGGGAGCCCTTGGCGAGGATGAGGTCGCGTTTGTCGAGTCGGATACTGGTCATGGCGGCGAGCATATGACCGGTCGTCTCGCCCCGCCCAGCACTATTGATTAGCGTGATTGGCGATTACAGGAAGGGAATGGTTGGAGCTGGAAACGCGGGGCGAGTCCTTTCGCCCCGGTCGTCATGAGTGGGGAAGGTGTATCAGGCCAGGGCCTTTTCGACTGACTGGATCAACGCGGGGTCATCCGGGGCGGTGCGCGGCGAGAAACGCGCCAGTACGCGACCATCCTTGCCGACGAGGAATTTCTCGAAGTTCCAGGTGATCTCGCCGGGGAACTCGGCGCCCTCGCCCGCCAACAGGCGGTACAGGGGATGGCGAGCCGAACCGTTGACCTCGATCTTGCTGCCCAGGGGGAAGGTCACGCCGTAGTTCAGGCTGCAGAACTCGCGGATCTCTTCCTCGCTGCCCGGCTCCTGCCCGGCGAACTGGTTACACGGCAGGCCCAGCACGGTGAAGCCCTTGTCGCGGTATTGCTGGTAGAGCTTTTCCAGCCCGGCGTATTGCGGGGTCAGGCCGCACTTGGAGGCGACATTCACCACCAGCACCACCTGGCCCTTGTAGGGCGCCAACGGCAGATCCTGACCGTCGAGCGCACGCAGATTGAGGTCGTGGAAGGCACTCATGACTGACTCCTCGAAAATCTCAGGGATTCCACAGCGGACAAAAAAGGCGCCCCGGGGCGCCTTTTCGGTTTTCTCAGCTTAGCAGCCGATTCGCGATTTGCCGGCTCGGCAGTCGCGGACGACCGGTCAGTGGTGGTGACCGCCTTCGCCGTGAATGTGGCCGTGAGCGACTTCTTCGTCGCTGGCTTCACGCACGGTGACGACCTTGACCTTGAAGTTCAGGCGCTGGCCGGCCAGCGGGTGGTTGCCGTCGACGGTGACGTCGTCGCCGTCGATGTCGCGGATGGTGACGATCTGCATGCTGCCGTCCGGGCCGGAGGCGTGGAACTGCATGCCGACTTCCAGCTGGTCAACGCCTTCGAACATCGCGCGATCCAGGGTGGCGACCAGCTCTGCGCTGTACTCGCCGTAGGCATCTTCCGGCTCGATGGCAACGTTCAGCTCGTCGCCAGCCTGTTTGCCTTCCAGAGCACGCTCCAGGCCAATGATGATATTGCCGGCGCCGTGCAGGTATACCAGCGGAGCGCCGCCGGCGGAGCTGTCGATCACCTCACCGGCGTCGTTGGTCAGGGTATAGTCGATGGACACAGCCTTGTTGGCGGCGATCAGCATGGTGCGAGACCTTCTGCAAATGAATGATGAAAGCGCAAGTTTAACCGCGCGGCCTGTCGATTGCGACCCGAACGCTGACGGGCGGCCCCGCCTGGTCGGCTACAGGCAAGACGAAGACGGTCACTGGGTCGCCGTGCTTTCCTGCGGCCATACTCAACACCTGAGGCACCAGCCGCCCTGGCAGTCCCGCGCGTGGGTACTCGATCCCGCTCAGCGCGCCGCCCAGTTGGGCCGCCTCTTCCCCTGCGGCTGGTGTGCCCAGGGATTGGCCGTCGAATCCTCCGAGGAAACCTGATGCCCGCACGCAACATCCTGGTGATCCACGCTCGCAAGACTTCCCTGCGCTTCGCCCTGGTCAACGAAGCCCACAGCCAGTTCATTCTCCACGGCATGGCCGACGGACTCGGCAGCCGCAACGCCGAACTGCGCTGGCAACGTGGCGGCGACAAGGACAGCCTGATGATCCCGAACGCCGACCACCGCTCGGCGCTGTCCCAACTGATGCCCATCGTCCAGGGCGCCGCTGGCAGCAAGCTGCACGGCGTCGGCCACCACGTCCTGCATGGCGGCGAACTGTTCAGCTCGGCCTGCCGCGTGGACGCCCAGGTGATCCGCCGCCTGCAAGCCCTGGTCCCGCTGGCGCCGCAGCAGATGCCGGCCAGTCTGGTGGGCATCGACGCCGCCATGCATCTGTTGCCGAACCTGCCCCACGTGGCGGTGTTCGACACGGCCTTCCACCAGAGCATGCCCGAGCACGTCTACCGCCTTGCCCTGCCGGACGCCGTCTACCGCGACCACGGCCTGCGCCGTTTTGCCTTCCACGGCAACAGCCACCGCTACGTCAGCCGCCGCGCCGCCGAACTGGCCGGGCTTTCCCTCGGTGACAGCTGCTGGCTCTCCGCCCATCTGGGCGCGCACAGCTCCGCCTGCGCCATCGTCAACGGCCAGAGCCGCGACGCCAGCATGAACCTGGTGATGGCCACCCGTAGCGGCGACATCGACCCGCATCTCTACACCCAACTGCACCGCAGCCTCGGCTGGAGCCTGGAGAAGATCGACCAGGTGCTTCGCCAGGAAAGCGGCTTGCTCGGCCTCTCGGAACTGGCCAGCGACATGCGCAGCCTGGAGCAGGCCCGCGATCAGGGTCACGCCGGCGCCACCCTCGCCATCGAAGTGTTCTGCTACCGACTGGCCCGAACCCTGGCCGCCGTTGGTTGTGCCCTGCCGCAGCTGGACGGGCTGATCTTCACCGGCGAGATCGGCGAGAATTCACCCCTTGTGCGCAGCCGCACGGTGGATCACCTGAAGCTGCTCAACCTGGCCATCGACAGCGAAGCCAACGCCCGCTGCGTGCGCGGCGTCGCCGGCCCCATCCACAGGCGTGGCCATCCGCGCGTGCTGGTAGTGCCTACCAACGAAGAGCGCCAGATCGCCCTCGATACCCTGGCCCTGCTCGCCTGAACCGCCTTTGCCAAGGAGTCCCATGCACTGTTTCTTCATCGCCCCGACCGGTTTCGGTGTCGGTCTCACCTCCACCAGCCTGGGCCTGGTGCGCGCCCTGGAACTGGCCGGCCTGCAGGTCGGCTTCCTCAAGCCTGTGGCCCAGCCCCACCCCGGCGACCTTGGCCCGGAACGCTCCACCGCGCTGGTGGCCCGCACACATGGCCTGAAGCCGCCCACGCCACTGGCGCAATCCCAGGTGGAGCGCATGCTCGCCGACGGCCAGCTGGACGAGCTGCTGGAAGAGATTACCGGCCTGTTCCACCAGGCGGCCCAAGGCAAGGACGTGGTGATCGTCGAAGGCATGGTGCCGACCCGCCATGCCAGCTACGCCGCGCGCATCAACTTCCATCTGGCCAAGAGCCTGGATGCCGACGTCATCCTGGTGTCAGCACCGGAAGACGAGAGCCTCTCCGAGCTGTCCGACCGCCTGGAAATCCAGGCCCAGCAGTTCGGCGGCCCGCGCGACCCGAAGGTCCTCGGGGTGATCCTCAACAAAGTGCGCGACGACGACTTCTCTCGCCGCCTCAAGGAGCAATCTCCGCTACTTCGCGGCGACGACTTCCGCCTGCTCGGCAGCGTGCCCTGGCTGGAAGAACTGAACGCCCCGCGTACCCGTGACGTCGCCGACCTGCTGCAAGCCCAGGTCATCAACGCCGGGGACTACGACCAGCGCCGGGTGCAGAAGATCGTGGTCTGCGCACGCACCGTGCCCAATACCGTGCAGCAGCTCAAGCCGGGCGTACTGGTAGTGACCCCGGGCGACCGCGACGACATCATCCTCGCCGCCAGCCTGGCCTCCATGAACGGCGTGCCGCTGGCCGGCCTGCTGCTCTCCAGCGATATCCAGCCCGACCCTCGCACCCTGGAGCTCTGCCGTGGCGCGCTGCAGGGCGGCCTGCCGGTGCTGGGCGTGGCCACCGGCACCTACGACACCGCCACCAACCTGAACCGGATGAACAAGGAAATCCCGGTGGACGACCGCGAGCGCGCGGAGAAGGTCACCGAGTTCGTCGCCCGCAACCTCGACCTCGACTGGCTGCGCAGCCGCTGCGGTGCGCCAAGCGCGACCCAGCGCCTGTCGCCGCCGGCCTTCCGCCACCGGCTGATCCAGCAGGCCCAGCTCGCCGGCAAACGTATCGTCCTGCCCGAAGGCAGCGAGCCGCGCACGGTACAGGCAGCCGCCGCGTGCCAGGCCCGAGGAATCGCCCACTGCGTGCTGCTGGCCAAGCCGGAGGATGTGCACGCCGTGGCCCGCGCCCAAGGCATCGAACTGCCCGAGGGGCTGGAAATCCTCGATCCGGATCGGGTCCGCGAGCGCTACGTCCAGCCCATGGTGGAGCTGCGCCAGAGCAAGAGCCTGAACGCGCCCATGGCCACCGCCCAACTGGAAGACAACGTCGTACTCGGCACCATGATGCTGGCCCTGGACGAAGTGGACGGACTGGTCTCCGGCGCCATCCACCCCGCCGCCAACACCATTCGCCCGGCCCTGCAGCTGATCAAGTCGGCACCCGGCTACCGCATCGCCTCGTCCGTCTACCTGATGCTGCTGCCGGAGCAGGTGGTGGTCTATGGCGACTGCGCGGTGAATCCCGATCCCGATGCCAGCGATCTGGCGGAAATCGCCCTGCAAAGTGCGGACTCGGCCGAGGCCCTGGGCATAGTCCCGAGGGTGGCGATGGTCTGCGACTCGGCCGATGAAGCGGAATTGGCGAAAGTCCGCGAAGCCACCCGCCTGGCCCGTGCCGCGCGCCCCGAGCTGACCATCGAGGGCCCCCTGCCCTACTCCGCCGCCACGCGTGATGGCCGCACCACCGTGTTCGTCTTCCCCGACCTGGCCACTGGCGATGCCGCCTACAAGGACGCACAGCAGGGTCACCCTGTGGTCAGCGGCGGCCTGATGCTGCAAGGGTTGCGCAAGCCGGTAAACGACCTGCCCCGCAACGTCCTGGTAGACGACATCATCCACACCATCGCCCTGACGGCGATCCAGGCGGCGTGCGGCAGCGAAGCTTAAGCACGACGACCGCAGCGCAAATTTGTGGGGGCGAATTCATTCGCTATGTCTGTGTTAGCTGTTGCGAGAGATTTATCATCGGGCCAAGAGCCTTGTAGGAGCTGGTTTGCCGGCGAAACGGGGCCATTCGCTGGCAAGCCAGCTCCTACGGGCGATGCAGGTGCTTGCAACACTTGATGCAGACATAGCCAATTCATTCGCCAAGCAGACCAAAGGTCTGCCCTTGCGAACGAGGAAGGGGCTGCTGCGCCCCCCTTGGCGAATGAATTCCCTCCTACCGCCTTCTCCCCCGGAATCAGCGCCCGCCGCGACCGCTCGGTCACCCTTCGCGCTTGCAGTTGAGTGAACAACCGTTAACCTTGGCCACCATTCTGCCCGCAGTCAGGGAACGCCGCGGGTCCTACCCATAACGAGGTGGCCATGACCACCCCCGGTGAGGCTCCAACCCGTCCATGCTGAGTTTTATCCCTTCCCCGCTGCTCGGCGCCCTGGCGGCGTTGATGCTGACCCTCAACACCTTGTTCTGGTGCATTCCGCTGTTCGCCGTCACCTTGCTCAAGCTGCTTTTGCCCTTCCATGCGGCCAAGCGCGTGCTGAACTGGGCTGCCAGCTTCGTCGCCGAGGGCTGGATCAGTTGCAACAAACTGTGGATGCGCCTGGTGCGCGACACCCGCTGGGACGTGGACGGCCTGGCCGGGCTGGACTACCAGCACAGCTACCTGGTCACCAGCAATCACCAGAGCTGGGTGGACATCCTGGTCCTGCAGCACCTGTTCAACCGCCGTATCCGCCTGCTGCGCTTCTTCCTCAAACAGGAGCTGATCTGGGTCCCGGTAATCGGTCTGTGCTGGTGGGCGCTGGATTTCCCCTTCATGAAGCGCTACTCCAAGGCCTACCTGGCCAAGCACCCGGAGAAGAAGGGCAAGGACCTCGAAACCACCCGCCGCACCTGCGACAAGTTCCGCGACAATCCGGTGGGTATCTTCAACTTCCTCGAGGGCACCCGCTTCACTCGCGCCAAGCACGACGAGCAGGACTCGCCCTTCCAGTACCTGCTCAAACCCAAGGCCGGAGGCATCGCCTTCGTGCTGGATGCCATGGGCGAGCAACTGCATTCGCTGGTCAACGTCACCATCCACTACCCGGATGGCAACCCGAACTTCTGGACCCTGCTCGCCGGCCGCCTGCGCCAGGTGGTGGTGCGCATCGAAAAAATGGAAATTCCCGGCGAGTTCATCGGCAAGAACTACGACCAGGACGAGCAGTACCGCCTGGCCTTCCAGCAATGGGTGAACCGCCTGTGGGAGGCCAAGGACGCCCAGTTGGTTCGGCTGCACCAGCAGTTCCCGCCAGCCTGAGCCTCAACCGGGTGGACGACCCTTCGTCGGTCCTCCCGCCCGGATACGAAGAGCCCGCCGATTGGCGGGCTCTTGTTCTTCATGGCGTCTGTAACACCTCATCCACCTGGAGCAAGGGCGCCAGGTTGGTGTAGTTGGGGATATCGGCGCTGATCTCGTCGCCGTTCAGTTCCAGCGTGCTGCGCAATTCCTCCATCGACAGTACCCATAGGTTGGCCATGCAGATGAACGGCGCCACGGCGCCATCCGCTGCGGCCAAGCCCTTGCGCACTTCGACCTTCACCAGGTTTTCGCCGATCAGGCGGGTCAGGAGCGGGATGTGTTCCTCGCAGTAGTAGGTGAAATCGAACTTGGCGCCCGGTGCGTTGGGGTACGCCACAACAAAGCAGTACATGGAGCCTCCTTATTGCAATAGGCCGGCGGCGTGATCCCGGATGCCCCCGACAACTCAAGTGTAGGCCCGCGCGTTCGGGTGTGCGTGATGCCACTCTCTCCGCCACCCCCTCTTCATGGAGAGGGAGTGAGGCTTTCGGAGGCCTCGCGCAGCGCGCTCCAATCCACTACCCGCGGAAAGGCCTCGGCCTTGGCGACGGGAAGCCCCGGCGCCACCAGGAAACCCTGCATGAAGGTACAGCCGTGCTCCAGCAACCAATCACGCTGGGCCAGGGTTTCCACCCCCTCGGCGATCACCTCCAGGCCCAGGTGGCGGCTGAGATCGATGATGGTGCTGACCACGGCGGCGTCGCGCCGCGACTCCAGCATGTTGGAGATGAACAGGCGATCGATCTTCAAGGTGTCCAGTTCGAAATGGCGCAAGTAGGCCAGGGACGAATAGCCGGTGCCGAAGTCGTCGATGGCGATGCGCACGCCCAGGGCGCGCAGTTGCCGGAGCTGCTCGCGGGTCAGCTCCAGGTCCTGCATCAGTGCGCTTTCGGTCACCTCGACCTCCAGCTGCTCAGGCCGCAGGCTGAATTCGCCGAGCACCCGCCGCAGGTCGTCCACCAGCTGCGGCATGCCGAACTGCACAGGGCTGACGTTGAGACTGATCACCAGGTCCTCGCCGAAACTCGGGAGCCACGCGCTGCACTGACTGGCCCCCTCCCGCAGCACCCAGTCTCCCAGGCGGTTGATCAGGCGGGTCTCTTCCAGCAACGGGATGAACACATTGGGCGCCACAGTGCCTGCGACCCGGTGTTCCCAGCGCAGCAAGGCTTCGAAGCCGCGCAGGCGGCCGGTCTCCAGGTGGACCTGCGGCTGGTAGACCAGGTGGAAATCGTTCTGCTCGATGGCGTTGCGCAGGCTTTCCTCCAGCATCAGCCGGGAGCGGGCGCGGCCGTTCATCTCCGGCGAGTAGAAGCGGTATTGCTGGCGACCGGCGCGCTTGGCCTCGTACATGGCGATGTCGGCCGCGCGCAGCAGGCCATCCACGCTCTGCCCGCACTCGGGGAAGCAGGCGATGCCAACGCTGGCGCCAAGGGTGATGTCGATGCCCTCGATGCGGTGGCGCACGGACACCAGCTCGATCAGTTTCTCCGCCACCCGCGCAGCGTCTTCGGGATGATCGAGGGTATCCAGCAGCGCCGTGAACTCGTCCCCCCCCATGCGCGCCAGGATGTCGTAGGGGCGCAGGCAATTCTTCAGCTGTTCGGCCACTCGCCGCAGCACGCGGTCACCGGCCTCGTGGCCGAGCGAGTCGTTGATCAGCTTGAAGCCATCCAGGTCCAGGTAGAGCACCGCCATGCGCTTGCCGTTGCGCTCGATGCGCGCCAGGGATGCCTCGAGCGCCTGGTGGAAGCCACGCCGGTTGAGCAGGCCGGTCAAGGCATCGGTGATGGCCTGGGACTCCAGTTGCGCATGCAGCTGGCGCACCACCGACATATCCAGGGCGATGACCACCATGGAGCGCTGCAGGCGTGGCAGGGGCGATGACGACAACGCCACCGGCAGGCGCTCGCCCCCCATGGTCTTGAGGCTCGCATCGTGCAGGCGATAGGTCTCGTTGCGCTTCCAGTGGCGGTAGAAATCCGACAGCTTCCATTCGGCGGCCATCTCAGGATGCCCGATCAGGCTCAGCAGCGGCTGGCCCTCCAGATCGTCCACCGCGCCCTGGAGCATATGCGCCATGGCCGGGTTGGCGAAGCTGATGATGCCGTCTTCGCCCACCACCAGGATGCCTTCCGCTGCGTTTTCCAGCACCGAGGCATTGAAGGCACGGGCACTGTCCAGTTGCTGGCTGAGTTGCAACAGGTCGCGCCGGTTGCGCTCGTGGGCCAACAGGGACTGGATCTTGTGGCGCAGCACCTGGGGGTCGAAGGGTTTGAGGATGAAGTCCACGGCCCCGGACGAATAACCGCGCAGCACGGCGTCCTGGGTGTGGGCGATGGCGGAGATGAAGATGATCGGCGTATAGCGGGTCAGCGGGCTGCTGCGCATCAGCCGGGCCACCTCGAATCCATCCATGCGCGGCATCTGCACATCCAGCAGCACCAGGCCGACCTCTTCCTCCAGCAGGCATTTCAACGCGGCCTCGCCGGAATCCACGGTACGCACCTGCCATTCGCCGTCGTCCAACAGCGCTTCCATGGCTGCAAGGTTCTCCTGGCGGTCATCCACCACCAGCAGGATGTTGGCCGCTGAGGCCTCCTTAAGCTGCAGGTGCGCCATGGCGACCTCCTGGTTGTTCCAGCCAGCGGTAGAGCATGTCCAGCAGTTCCTGGCGACTGATCGGCTTGGCCAGGTAGTCGTCGGCGCCGGCGGTGATGCATTTCTCCCGATCGCCCTTCATCGCGTGGGCGGTCAGGGCGATGATCGGGATGCCACAGCCGTGTTCCTGCTTGAGCACGCGGGTGGCGGTGTAGCCGTCCATATTGGGCATGGCCATGTCCATCAGGATGAGGTCGAAGGGTTCGCGCTGGAAGCAGGTGATGGCTTCCAGCCCGTCGCGGGCGGCGGTGACCTTCATGCCGGTTTCGTCGAGCAGGGCACTGAGGGCGTAGACATTCCGCACGTCGTCGTCCACCAGCAGCACACGGCTGCCTTCCAGCGGGTCCACCACCGAGCTGGCCTGGGGTTGGCGCAGGCCAGCCAGAAAGCCTTGAACCGCCGAGCTGAGGTTGTCGAGGTCCTCGCCGGCCTTGCGCACGACCACCGCGGAGTAGCGTCGCAGGCGCTGCAGGTTCTGCTGGTTGACGTCGACCCCGGTGTTTATGACGACCCGGGAGCCCTCCAGGGGGCGTTCACGGTCGAGACTGTCGAGCAGCTCGAAGCCATCCTGGTCAGGCAGATCGAGATCGATCACCAGGGCGGAGAAATCGCTCTGCGCATAGGCTTTGCGGGCACCCTCACCGTTGGCGCTGGTCACCACATCGAAACCCAGTTGCTCCAGGTGCTCGCGATAGTGCTCGCGTTCCACCTCGACATCCTCCACCAGCAGCAACTTGCGCTCCTCCAGCGGACGGCCGCCCTCCAGGCCCTGGAACACCTGCTCCAGGTCCTCTCGGGCAATGGGTTTGACCAGGTAGCGGGTGGCGTCCTCGTTCCAGTCCTGGGGCTGGGGGACACAGGAAATGATGTTCACCGGGGTAGTACGGTGGTTCGCATGACTGCGCAGGCGTCGGTAGATCTGCCAGCCGCTGATATCCGGCAGCAGGATGTCGAGGATGACCGCGGCGAAGCGCTCGTTCTGCAAGAGCGCGATGGCTTGCTTGCCGTTGCGGCAATGGACACTGGAGAACCCATGGGCCTGGGCTTCCTCGGCCATCACCGAGGCGAAATTGACGTCGTCCTCGACAATCAGTACCGACGGGCCCTGGCCGCCGCGCACTGGCTGCATGGGCCCTTCATCGTCCTTCGGCTGGCTGGCGGCCACTGCCACCGGCAACCGAACGGTGAAGCGCGAACCCCGTCCCGGTACGCTTTCCAGCGAGATATCGCCATCCAGGGCAAGCACCAGCTGACGGGTGATGGCCAGGCCCAGCCCGGTGCCCCCGAAGCGCCGGCTGGTCGAGCCATCGATCTGCTGGAAGGCCTGAAAGATACGCTCGTGCTGGTCCTCGGGAACGCCAATACCCGTGTCGCGGACGACGAAGCGCAACACCTCGCGCTCGTCGATGGCCGCGGCCGGGTCGAGCTCGACCGACAGCTCTACATCGCCACGCTCGGTGAACTTGAGGGCATTGGACAGCAGATTGCGCAGGATCTGGTGCAAGCGCACCCGGTCGCTGTGGATAACCCGCGGCACGCCGGCCTGGACGTGGGTAGAGAGGCGCAATCCCTTGATCTCGGCCATGGGCCGCAAGCTGCCGTCGAGCTCGGCGAGCATGTCCTGGACGTTGAGCGGTTCCAGCTTGAGCTGCATGCGCCCGGCTTCGACCTTGGCCAGGTCGAGCACATCGTTGATCAGCTGCAGCAGGTCGCTGCCGGCGCGGTGGACGATGTCGGCGTGACGGGTCTGTTTCTCGGTGAGGTTGCCGACCATGTTCTGACGCAACTGATCGCTGAGGATCAGGATGCTGTTCAGCGGCGTGCGCAGCTCATGGGACATGTTGGCGAGGAATTCGGACTTGTAACGATTGGCCAGCATCAACTGCTCGGCCTGGTCACGCAGGCGCTGTTCCGCCGCCCTGCGTTCGCTGATGTCGATGATCACCGCCTGAACCAGCAGTTCGCGGCCAGCGCGAATGGGCGACAGGCCCACCTCCAGGGGAATCTGGTGACCGTCACGATGCTGTCCGAACAACTCGCGGTTGCTGCCCATGCGCCGTTGCTCGGGCTTGCGCTGGAAGCCTTCGCGCAATGCCACATGAGCCTCACGCAGCGCCTCGGGAAGGAGCATCTCCACCGGCGAACCGAGCATTTCCTGGCGACCATGGCCAAACAGTTGCTCGGTCTGGCGGTTGACCATGGCGATCCGCCCCTGGGTATCCACCAGGACGATGGCGTTGGGCGACGCCTCGACCACCAGGCGGAAGCGCTCCTCGGCGCTCTTGCGCGCCTGCAGGTCCACCAGGTTGATCAGGTAGCGCTGGTTCGCGCCGTGGTTCAGGCTGCTCAGGGTCAGCGCCACCGGGATTCGCTCCCCCCCATCCTGTTGCGCTTCGACCTCGGTCAGCTGGGTGGGGGACTGGTCACCGTCGCTCGACTCCAGGGCCGCCATACTCGGCAGGTAGCGCTGCAATCGCTGCCCCAGCAGAAACTCGGTGTCACAGGCCAACAGATCGCCCGCACTGGCATTGGCCATCTCGATTCGACCTTGGGCATCACAGATAAGCGTGGCCACGGGCAGGTGCTGCAGCAACAGGCGGAAACGTTCCTCACGCTCGGCCAGCGCGGTGGCAGATGACAGGCTGAGCTGCAATTGCCGCTCACGCAGATAGAGGTAGCCGCCCGCCAACAGCGAGAGCAGCAGCGCAGCCGCCAGGCCCGTCCAGAGGCTGAAGGCGATGCGGTCGTTGCCCAGCATGGCCTCATACTTGGCCGTGCTGCTTATGCCCAACACCCAGGTGCGGCCGAAGAGCTTGAGCTCCTCGACCCGATGGAAGCGCGGCGGGTGGCTTCCGTCGGGCTCCTCCAGCATAGGCGTGCCAGGACTGCCCGCATCCTTGATGTCGATGCTGAAGAGGCTGCTCTGGGTGCCCAGGATTCCGTCCATCAGGTCGTTCATGCGAAAGGCGCCGCAAACCATGCCGACCAATGCCGCGCGACGCTCCTCGACGGTGACGCTGGGCGCGTCTGGGCGATACACCGGCATGAAGAGCAGCAGGCCGCTTTGCACGTGCTGGTCGGTCTCCTGCCGGAGCGTGACCGGCCCGGTGAGGATCGCCTCGCCGGTATCCCGGGCAAGATCGACCGCCTCCCGGCGCACCGCCTCGCTAAGCATGTCAAAGCCCAGGGTGCGCCGGTTGCGCCAGTCCATGGGGCTGCTGTATTGCACCACCAGGTACTCGTCCCGCGGCTCCGAGGGAAACACACGGAACTCACGGCGCCCCTGGTCCCAGATCTCGCCGACGAAGGCGTTCAGCTCCGGGTGCTTCAGATAACGCGCCCATGCCAGCGCCTGGATGCCCGGATAGCGATCCTGCAACTGCAACTGGTCCGTGGCCCGCCCCCACTCCTCGGCCGACACGGCAGCGCTGCCCACCATCAAACCAGACATGCCGCGCAGGACCATCTCGTAGGCGCGCATCCGGATGCCGACGCGCTGGGCAATTTCTTCCGCCTCGATCTTGAAGCGCTGCTCGTACTCGCTACGGTTGCGCGCTTCCAGGGCCAACCATTGCCAGAGCACCAGCCCCCCGAGAACCAGCATCAGGGTCAGGGTTACCAGCACTGGCAGCAGGTATTTGCGGGATAGGGGGGATTGACGATCGTCCATGCAGTCTCCTGTCCATTCCATGGCCGTCGCCGCGTCTCTGGGTACGCGGGCGAACGATTCAGGCGGGGCCCTGTGGAACCCTGCATCGCAGTCTAGACAGGAAAGTGGGAGCGGGCGTTGAGCCAGTAATTGCACGACGAGCGGCAGAAACGACGAGGCCCGCAACAGCGGGCCTCGTGGCGGTGGAGCGGTATCAGTATTGCTGCGGAGCCTGGGCGCCGGGGATGGGGGTCAGCTTGATCTCCACGCGGCGGTTCTGCGAACGGCCCGCCTCGTTGGCGTTGCTGGCGACCGGCAGGTCCGGGCCCATGCCACGGGAAGTCACGCGGGTGCCATTGACGCCCTGAGCCGTCAGGTAATTGGCTACGCTCTGGGCGCGCAGTTGCGACAGGTTCATGTTGTATTGGTGGCTGCCGGTGCTGTCGGTGTGGCCCACCACTTCGATGTTGTTCTGGTCGTACTGCTTGAACGAAGTCGCCAAGCTGTTCAGCGGGGAATAGAAGTTGCTGGCGATGTCCGCCGAGTTGGTGGCGAAGGTGATGTTGCCGGGCATGATCAGGTTGATGTTGTCGCCCTGGCGCTGTACCTGCACGCCGGTGCCTTCCATGCTCCGACGCAGCTCTGCTTCCTGCTTGTCGACGTAATAGCCGTAGCCTGCGCTGGCGGCGCCAGCCACGGCAGCGCCGATCAGCGCACCCTTGCCACGGTTGTCATGGTTGATCGCAGCACCCGCTACGGCACCGGCCAGGGCACCCAGGGCACCGTACTTGGCAGTCTTGCTCATGCCGCCCTCGGCGGGAGCCTGGACCTCACCCTGTTGGTTGTAAGGATTCTGAGCACAACCCGCCAGCATGGCGAAAGCGGTAGCGGCGATGATCAGACGACACGGGGTGAACATGGACTTTTACTCCTGAGAATTCTCAAAGCCGATATGGCTGCGGGCCATTAGAGCATCGAGGTTTATAGAAATTCCGTGGCTCAAGCTCGTACGAACGGATTTTCCCGCATCTCGTCACCGAGACGGGTGTCGGGGCCGTGGCCGGTGACCACGGTGGCCTCCTCGTCCAGGCTGTAGAGGCGCTGCTTGATGGACCGCTCGATGGTGTTGTAGTCGCCGCCCCAGAGGTCAGTCCGGCCGATGCCACGGCGGAACAGGGTATCCCCGGCGATCAGCAGCTTGGCCTCGGGGAACCAGAAACTCATGGAGCCGGGTGTATGCCCCGGGGTGTGCAGCGCCACACCGCAACCGCAGGCCAGTTCCTCGTCATCGGCCAGCCACTGGTCGGGCGCCGGCACCGGCTTGTAGGGCACACCGAACATGCGGCACTGCATTTCCAGGTTGTCCCAGAGGAACTGGTCTTCCTTGTGCAGATGCAGGGTGGCACCGGTCGCCTTCTTCAACTCTCCGGAGGCGAGAAAGTGATCGAGATGAGCATGGGTGTGGATGATGCTGACCAGCTTCAGGCCATGGGCTTCCAGGCGCGCCAGGATCAACTCAGGGTTGCCGCCCGGGTCCACGACTATGGCCTTCTTGCTGACCGGGTCGCCGATCAGCGTGCAGTTGCACTGCAACGGGCCGACCGGGAAGGTTTCGCGTATTAGTGCAGGTTTTGCGGCTTCCATGGGCGCCCCTGTTCGATAAAGAACGGAATTCTGTCACACCGAAATCGGAAATGGCGACCTTCCTGACCGCGTGCGCCCCCGCCGTGGCCGTCAATCTGCGGCGGCCACCGGACGGCCTGACAGCCCGGTGCCTCAACTAGAGTGAAAGTATCGCCACTCGAACCCGGGAGTTCAGCCTGATGCGCCTGACACGGTTGCTTGCAGCGCTGGTACTCCTGGCGGTTCAGGGTCTGGCGCCCCTGGCCGGCGAAACCCTCGCGAGCATCCACAATCGTGGTCAGTTGCGCTGCGGTGTCAGTGAAGGCATCGCCGGATTTTCCGCGCGTGACGCCACGGGCCGCTGGGTCGGACTGGAGGCCGACTTCTGTCGGGCAGTGGCAGCGGCAGTACTGGGCAATGGAGAACAGGTCGAATTCGTGCCGCTCAAGGCCTCTACCCGCTTCCCGGCCCTGCAGGCAAGGCGCATCGACCTGCTGGCACGGAACACGACCTGGACACTGACCCGTGAGGCGCTGCTGCAGGTGACATTTCCCGCCGTGCTTTTCTATGACGGCCAGGCGTTCATGGTCCCCAGGGCTTCGGGCATCGAGCACCTGGCCGAGCTACGCGAAGGCGAAGTGTGCGTCGAGAAGGACACGACCCACCAGCAGAACCTGGCCGACTTGATACGCGACCAGGACCTGAAGCTGCGCCCACAGGAAATCGACTCCGCGAGCGGCGCGGCGCAGGCCCTGTTCGCCGGCAAGTGCCGCGCCCTCACTTCGGATTCCGCCCAATTGGCCGCCGTGCGTCTGCTGGCTCCCGGCAAGCCGGACGATTTCGTGATTCTGCCCGAGCGCATCTCCAGGGAGCCGATTGGCCCGGTAGTTGCCCAGGGCGATGAGCAGTGGGCCTCGGTGGTGCGCTGGGTACTCCACGCCCTGGTTCTCGCCGAGGCGTACGACTTGACGCAGGCCAATGTCGAAGCCCGCGTCCGCAAAATGCGGGGACCGCAGGGACGTCTGCTGCGTGGCGAGGACCTGCGTCTGGCGAAAGCGCTGGACGTGCAGCCGGACTGGGCGATGCGTGCCGTGCGCGCAGTCGGCAATTACGCAGAGCTTTACGAGCGACACCTCGGCAGTCGAAGCCAGCTGGCGATCGAACGCGGCCCGAACCGCCTCTGGCGCGACGGCGGGCTCTTGTATGCGCCGCCAATAGACTGAGCCGGGAAAGCCGAATGAGCGACCTGCAGATTTACCTGACCCTGAGCATTTTCGCCCTGGTGGTCCTGGCGATTGCCTTCGACCTGATCGACATGGCGGTCGCCGCGCTGCTCGGCGTCGGCATGCTGCTGGCCCTTGGCATTCTCGGCAGCAGCAGTCTGATCGCCGCGATGCGCACGGCCGGCGGGCCCTTGTCGCTGTTATTCGGCGGCATGGTGGTCGCACGCGTACTGGCCCGCACCGGGCTATTTGAACGTCTCGGCGTGATGTTCCTGCGCGCGACCGGCGGCAGCGGCAAGCGCTTCCTGCTGCTGCTGATCCTCATGGTGGCGCCAGTCTGCGCGCTGCTGCCCAACGCCACGACGGTGATTCTGCTCGCCCCCGTGATCGTGCGCGTGGCTCGGGCCTTGAAGGTGGACATCGTCGCGCCGCTGGTGCTCACGGCAATCGTCAGCAACTCGGCCGGCATGTTAACCCTGGTCGGCGACCCGGCGACCTTCCTGGTGGGCAGCTCGATCGGCATGAGCTTCGTCCAATATCTGCAGAAGGTCAGCCTGGCTGGTCTGCTCGCCGTCCTGGTGATCATCCCGCTGCTGCCCTGGCTGATGCCGCAGATCTGGCGCGCACAGGTAGACCTGCCGGAACCCGAGCCGTTGCCGCCCATCGATAAACCGTGGTTCGTGGTCATGACCCTGGCCGTGTTGGCGTTGATGATCGCGCTGTTCCTGTTCGGCGAACTGCTGCCCCGCCCCATCGTACCGCCGGCAGTAGCCATCATCGCCGCGAGCCTGGCCCTGCTGGTGATCTTTTCCTCGCACGTGGAGCCGGTGGACGAACTTCTGCGCGCCATCGACTGGAAGACCCTGCTGTTCCTTGGCGCAATCTTCTGCCTGGTGGAGGCATTCACCGCAACGGGGCTGCTGCAGGGGCTCTCAATCAAGCTGGAAGAGTGGTTCGGTACGAACCTCCTGGTGGTCGCCCTGAGCCTCATGGTCGGGATCGGCTTGCTGTCCAGCCTGCTGGCCAACATCCCCGTGGTTGCCGCCTCGCTGATCATGACCAAAGGCTATCTGGTGGCCGCGGAAATCGTGCCGGAGATCGCCCTGGCTGCTATGTTCAGCGACTGGCCTGGTTCGACCATCCCGGTATTCATCGCGATGATGTTCGGCGCCACACTGGGCGGCAACGCGACGCTGATCGGTGCCTCGGCCAACATAGTGGCGGTGGGCATCTGTGCCAGCGAGGGGGAGCGCGTGAGCTTTGCCCGCTTCAGCCGCTACGGCGTGCCTATCACGCTGGCGCAGTTCCTCGTTTCCGGCCTCTATGTGTGGCTGATGTTCCACCCGATCATCTGAACCCGGTGCGCGCCATGGCGCCGCCATCCTCCATGGAGACAGACCGGCCAGGCAACCGGGTCTCATGGCCCTGCGCGATAGTCACTCGGCAGCTTGCCCGTCCACTTGCGGAAGGCACGGCGGAAGTTGGAGGGGTCACTGAAGCCCAACAGGTTGGCGATTTCGAACAACGGCAGATGGGTGGTGCCCAGGTACTGCAAGGCCAGGCTCTTGCGCACCTCGTCCAACACCTGTTGATAACTCGTGCCCATTGCCGAAAGGTGACGGCGCAGGCTGCGCCCACTGGTGTGCAGGGCGCGGGCGGCGCCGTCGAGGTCGGGGAAATCACCGGGGCGCGCCATCAGCAGGCGGCGCACGCGAGTCAGCAGCGCGTCCTGCACGTCCAGGGTGGCCAGCAGGGCTTCGCATTGCTGCTGGCACATCTGCACCGTGGCCGGATTGGCCAGGGCCATGGATCGTTCCAGGTAACTCTTGGGCAGGCTCAGCCAGTGGCAGGGTTGCTCGAAATGCGCCGAGACGCCGAACACCTCCGCGTAGCGCGCCGCGTAAGCCGGTGCCGAATGGGCGAAGCCCACCTGCTGGCCACGCAGTTCCTCACCCACCAGAAAGCGCGCGATGCTGAAGACACTGGCTAGCAGTCCCTCACCGGCGAATCGCCCCAAGGGTCCCATCGGGAAGGATTCGATGGCACGCAGTTGCAGGCAGTCGCCCTGCTCCACCAGTTCCAGCTCGTAGGCGAGCCCCAATACCCGGTAATACTTCAGCGCAAACTGCAGAGCACGGCCCAGGTTCGCGCTGGAGAGCACCGCATAACCGAGAATCCCGTGAGTGGAGACGTTCAACCGCTGGCCCAGAATCAGCCCCAGGGCCGGTTCGCGACACAGGTGCAAGGCCGCGCCGGCAAGCTGGTTGAAATCGAGGAAGGACAACCGGCCATTCGGGTTGCCGAGCAGCTCCGGCCGCACCCTGGCGCTGGCGAACAAAGTCTCGCGGGCCACACCCAATTCCTCGGCCAGGCCGAGCAAGGCTTCGGCATAGGCGACGGGGACCAATTCGGCGGAGAAAGTCAGCGGTTGCTTCATATTGGCATCGTGTTCTGGTTGTGGCCGGATATGACCCGAAGGTTGGCAGAAGATAACCTTGTCCGACAAAACCCGGCAAGCCGATAGTGGGACCATGGTCCAAACAGACTCAAGGAGCCCCCATGGCCAGCACCACACCCGAAGGATTGGTTATCCGTCCGCGCCACATGGATTTCGATTTGCCCAGCCCGCTGCCCCGCCACTGGCACAGCGGCGATGCCTTCAAGAGCCACCTGTTCGACGCGATGTCGGTGCTCTTCCCCGACGGCGAACGTTTCTTCATCGACTCGGTGCGCCAGTTCCGCGACCAGATCGACGACCCGGTACTGAAGGAGCAGATCCGCGGCTTCATCGGCCAGGAAGGCCATCACAGCCGTGAGCACCTGGAATACAGCAACCGCCTGCGCGAGCTGGGCTATGACATCGGCACCATCGAACGCCGTGCCCAGGCGCGCATCCGCTACACCCAGAAGAAGTTCTCCGCCCGCCGCCAGTTGGCCGCTACGGCCGCCCTGGAACACATCACCGCGATCATGGCCGACGGTCTGTTGAAGAACCCCGATTACATGGCCGGCGCCCACCCGACCATGGCACGCCTGTGGCGCTGGCATGCGCTGGAAGAAACCGAGCACAAGGCAGTGGCCTTCGACGTGTACAACCAGGTCTGCGGCAGCCACCGCCTGCTGCGCCGGGCGATGGTGATGGGCACCTTCTTCTTCGTGCTCGACACCACTCGCGGTCTGGCCCACATGCTCAAGCGCGACGGCCTCTTGTGGAACTGGCGTGTCTGGCGCGACGGTCTGAGCTGGATGTGGGGCCGCAACGGCATCTTCCGGCCGCTGGTGCGCACCTACCTGGACTTCTTCAAGAAGGGTTTTCACCCGTGGCAGCACGACAATCTGGATCTGCTGTACAGGACGCGGGAAGAGTTCGATGTGCCGCAGGCGAGCGCGGCTTGAGGTTTTCGTGATTGAAGAGAACGGACCTTCGGGGCCGTTTTCTTTTGTACTCGGAGTGGTGGCTGCCTCCCTCACCCCAGCCCTCTCCCAAAGGGAGAGGGGGTTGTCCATACAGGATCGGAGCCTGCGCCGATCTCAGCCCAGCAAGAACCGCATCGCGTCCGCCGCACTCTGCTGCGGAATCTCCTCCATCGGGATATGCCCTACCCCCGGATAGGTCTTCACCTGGATGCCCGGCAGATCGCGCTGCCAGAGCGGTACGTGCTTTGGCGATATCCAGCGATCCTTCTCGCCCCACATCAGCAGGGTCGGTGCCTTGATTTGCGCGACTCGCTGGCCGCTGTGCTCCAGCTCCGTGCCGTTGACCTTCAGCAGCACGCGGAAGATGTCCATCATCGCCCGACGATTGCCCGGGCGGCGCGACAGGTCGTAGTAGCGGTCCACCACGCCGGGTTTGATCCGGCCCGGTTCGCCGTAGACCTCCTTGATGCCCTGGGCGATCAGCGCCCTCGGCATCCACAGCGGCATGGCCAGGGTGGCGCCGGGCAGTGCTGCGGAGGCGATCATCCAGGGCACCTTGCGCATCGGGTAGCCGGCCGGATCGATCAGCACGAGTTTCTCGACCCGCTGCGGCTGGGTCAGAGCGAAGTTCCAGGCGATGTAGCCGCCTAGGGAGTTACCGGCGATGGAGGCCTTGGCCACCCCCAGGAAGTCCAGCAGCAGGCCGAGGATGCCGATCATGCGCTCAGCGGAATAGTCGCCATTGCGCTTGGGCCCGGTGAGGCCGAAACCCGGTACGTCGAAGCGGATGATGCGATAGTGCGGGGCAAAGGCCTCCACCCAGCCATCCCAGGTGTGCAGGGACGCCACCACGCCGTGGATCATGACCAAGGCCGGTTTGTCGCGGCTGCCCTCATCACGGTAGTGGACGTTGAAGCCATCCAGCTCGATGAAGCGCGAACCGCTGTCGGCGCTGGCGTAGCGCGCCTTCAGGCGGTCGAGCGGCAGTGAGCCGAAGCCCAGGCGGGCGAAGCCGGCGGCAAGCGGCGGCGACAGCGGCAAGCTGGATGCGGACATGCGGGGCACCTCGTGATTGTTGTTATCGAGGGCCTATCACAGCATGCGTCCGCGCCAACCGCGCCCAACCTAGGATGTGTCTGCTCGCTAGGCAGCGCGCGGCCGCAGTGCAGCGATCAACAGGTCCCCCAGCACCGTCTTGGCCCGCTCGATCTCAATCGCGGTCGCAGCGCCGGTCAGCAGCTCGAGAGACGCCGCTTCCATGGCCCAGATCAGCGCCCGATAGGTCAGCGGATCGCGTTCGTCACCTTCACCGTGCAGGCGCTCGGCGAGCAAGCGCCCCATTTCTTCATGGGCACGCTGGCGATGACTGGCGAGCGGGGAGTCGGCGCGCAGGGCTTCTTCCTGCATCAGGCGGATGATGGGGCCCACGGCCAGGTGGTAGTCGAAGAAACGCGCCACCATGCCACGTAGCCAGGCCTCGGCGCTGCCGGCGTCGTCCTGCATCTCGCGAAAGCGCGCCAGCAGCAGGACCACCGCCGTGCGGTAGATGCTTTCCAGCACATCCATCTTGTTGGCGAAGTACTTGTAGAAGGTCCGGCGAGAAACCCGCGCGGCATCCAGCAGGTCATTCACCGTGGTCTCGGCGATGCCCTTGCGGGCAAAGACCGGAATGGCCGCCAGCTGGATATTGGCGCGCAGCAGGTGGCCTACGAGCAGCCCTTCACCCTCGCCCTGCTGGCGCACAGCGTTGAAGCCCCCCAGGTCCTCGAACACTGCGCGTACGGCACCCTGCTCGCTTGTTTCCATCAGCCTGCTTCCCCAACCAAGGCGCGGGTGACGACACAGCGCGGCCTCGTTACTCTTGGCCGGCCCTCCCCCGCAGGATTGTCCTGACTGATGACGCTAACACGCCCCCTGCTCTGGCCGCTGGCCATCCTTTTGCTGGTTCTCGCCCTGCGCGCACCGGCCGCCGAGCTTTTCTACCTGGGGCAGAAGATCCCGGACATCCAGCGCCCCTGGGCCAGCGCCGAGTACCATCAGTTGATCCTGGCGCTGCAGACGATCGACACCACTCAGGTGAACGCACTGCCCCGGCGCAGCGGCGAGTTCACCGGGCCCATCTACACGCGCATGGTCAGCGAGGAAAACTTCAAGCCGCAGTTGAACATCTACGCACCGCTGGAGTTGCGGCAGAACGAGGCGCGCGAGGTGCTCTTCCAGCTCAAGGAACTGATGCGCCTGTATTTCGACTTCAAGGCCGCGCAGCAGCCTTACGGCGCCGAAGCACTGGGCCTGATGACCTATTCCCTGCGCCAGCAGGCCATCCTCTTCACCCTTACGGTGGAGTTCTGGATGACGCTTTCAGAGAAGGAGCAGAGCAGCCCGATTCGCCTGCAGGGGCTGCAAGAAACCAAGGCGGCGGCCGCCATGCTGACGTCCAGCGCGCTGGACTATCTGGGCCTGACGCGCCAGTTCAACCGCGAGGACCTGGTGCTTTACAGCGCCGAACTGGGCAAACAGTTGCCGGAACTCTTCGTGCACTTGCCGGCGGAGGTGCGCGGTCAACTGCTGGCGCGCGTCGCCGATCTGGCCGAGAAACACCCATACAGTGAGGTACGCGGCAACATGGCCGATCTGCTGCCCGTACTGGTCAGCATTCAGCAGGATGTGGACACCCAATTGTCCAGGCCCGTGGCGCCCAAGCCAGCCAAACCGGCGCTTGATCTTTCGGCACCGCCCGCTGCCTCAGCGCAGTAAACCGAGAGACTTGGCCCGCGCCACTGCTTGGGTACGTCGCTCCACACCCAGCTTGCTGTTGATGTGGCGGGCGTGGCTTTTCACCGTGTGCAGCGAAATGAAGAGGCGCTCGCTGATTTCCTGGTTCGAGCAGCCCTGGGCAATCAGTTGCAGCACCGCCAACTCCCGTGAACTTAACGCCTCGGCGGTTCCGACATCCACCGGCAACACGGCCTCGACACCCGGCAGCAGGTCGAGCAAGTCGCGTACGTCGTCCGGTGAACGGGTAGCCAGCTGTTCACGCAGCCACTGCGGGTGCTGCTCGAGGAGCTCCCGATAGGGCAGCAGTGCACCGCCCGGCAAGGACTCCAGCGCGCGATCCAGCAGGGCGATGGCCTCCCGCTCACGACTTGAGCGCAGCAGGCTCGCCAGCTGCAGTCGAGCGGCCAGCGCTACATGCATCACGCCCTGGCGTTCGGTCTTTTCCAGCAGACCGCGCAGAAGCGCTTCGGCGTCTGCCGTGCGGCCCTGGGCGCGGGCCAACGCGGCTGTTTGCTGCTCGATGCAAAGCGGCAGCAGCGGATGGAACTCGGGGGCGGCGGCAGCCCCCTCGCCGGCATAGGTTTCCGCCAGACGCGGCAACCAGGCTTCAGCCAGTTCCAACTGTCCCTGGGCCAACCACAGCTCGCATTTGGACAGGGTGATCATGGCCAGGTAGTAGACCGGCGGCACGTCCCAGATGTGCATCAACCGTTCAGCTTCGGCGAGTTGGGCGAAAGCGGCGGCGAAGCGGCCCTCGCGGCCTTCCAGCGCGGCCAGGGCACAGTGCCCGATCAACAGGCTGATGTCGCGGCAGGCACGGGCTTCGGCAATACCCGCCTGCAGGCTGACGCGCGCCGCCTGGTTCTGCATGCGCATGCAGAGCAGGAAACCCTGATAAAGCATCAGCCGCGCGCGCGCCACGCAGGCCCTGGGCACCTCCACGCCACGCAGGCGTTCCAGGCCGCTCTGCACTTCGGCCTGGGCGCGCAGCGTTTCGCCGCGCACCTGTAGCACTCGCGCGCGGTCGTAATGAACCAGCGCCTCGAATAGCGGATTGGCCCCTCGCTGGGCCAATTCCAGGGCTTCTCGATTGAGGCCACGGGCGCGCCAGAGATCGCCGCGCACCAGGGCGATATTGCCCAGCAAGGACAGGCACAAGTGGCGCTGGCCGTAGTTCTCGGCCAGCAACGCGCTCAGGGCTTCGGTGCAGAAATGTTCGGCACGTTCGATGTCGCCGCGGCCACGGGCGATCAGGCCGCTGATGGCCTGCCACTGCACCAGCAGGCTGCGCTGTTGCACGGCGTCTGGTGCCGGGAGGAAGCGCGCAAGGTTGCTCGCCAGCTCTTCCGCTGCGTCCAGTTGGCAGGCCAGGCCCAGGGCCAGGCTGTAGAGCACGATCAGGCGAGGCGTGCTGGACAGCAGGCTGTCGGGGAGGTCCATCTTCCAGCGCAGCAGCATGGCGATGTTCTGGTTGGCCAGCAGCTGTTCTTCAGACAGGTTCTGCACCAGCGAGGCCGCCACATCGGGCTGGCCGGCACGCAAGGCCTGCTCCACCGCCTCATCCAGCAAGCCGCGCGCGCTGAACCAGCGACAGGCGCGCAAGTGCATGCCGGACGGCGCCAGGCTCGTGGTGCCGCGGCTGCGCAGCAGGTCGGAGAACAGGTGGTGATAGCGGAACCACTGGCCTTGTTCGTCTAGGGGAACCAGGAACACCTGGTGGGCCTGCAGGTAACGGAGGATGGCGGCGCTGTCGTGGCTTTCGCGCACGGCATCGCAGAGTTCGGCGCAGAAACGCTCGAAGCGGGCGGTTTCAAAGAGGAAGGCCTGGACTTCGGGCGGCTGGCGCTCGATGACTTCCTCCAGCAGGTATTCACGGATCAGGCTTTCGTCACCATGGGTGGTCCGCTCCACCTCAGTGCTGGCAGGGGCTTCCTGGCCTGCAAGCAGCCACAGGCGCAGGCCGGCGACCCAGCCTTCGCTACGTTGGAGCAAACCGTCCAGGTCGTCGCCTTCGAGCTTCGCACCCTGGCTGCTCAACAGCGCCAGGCACTCGTCTTCAGTCAGGCGCAGGTCTTGCTCGTTCAGCTCCAGCAGGTGCCTCGACAGGCGCAGCCGGGCCAGGTGCCAATCCGGGCGCTGGCGACTGGTGACCAGCAGCACCCAACCGTCGGGCAGGTGGTTGAGGAGGAATTGCAGGCAGCGGTCGAGCACCGCGTTCTGTGCCAGGTGATAGTCGTCCAGCACCAGCAACAGCGGCTGGTTGGCATCCAGGTGTTCGGCCACTTCGTCGAGCAGGCCATCCAGCCACTGCTCGAAGGCGAAGGGCTGGTGGCGCTGGCGCATTTTCAGATGGCCCATGGCTTCATCACCCAGCCCCGGGTAGAACTGGCGAAGGCCGTCCAGCAGACGTTCGAGGAAGCGCCCCGGATCGCTGTCACGCCGGCTCAGGCTGAGCCAGAGGCTTCGCCAGCCGGGCGGCAGGCTTTCGCAGAACTCGATGGCCAGGGAGCTTTTGCCGAAGCCAGCCGGCGCGCTGAGCATCAGCAGGCGGCCGTCGAGGCCAGCGGCAAGGCGCTCGCACAGGCGCGGACGCGGGACATGGCCGGCAGGGCGCGGCGGGCGAAAGAAGCGCGCATCTGCCACGGGAGCAGCGGTCGGTGTCATGGATCGCGAACTGGTCAGGACGGTCATCACCCAGCTTCTAGGAATGTTGTGCGTACAGGGGCGCGAACCTGAACGAGCCTAGCGGTTCAGGGGACCCAATAGAAGCCCCGGCGGGAAGGAAGTACAGACAAGAAAAAGCCGGCCCGGAGGCCGGCTTCGCTACAAGGTGTTGCAGGGGATCAGCGAACGCCCGCCTGACGCAGGGCCGCCGGGGTGTAGTCGCTTTCGCCAGCGGTGTAGCTGAAGTCGTAGGACTGTTTCTCCTCGTTCTTCATACCCAGCGCCAGGTAACGGCCGGACAGCAGGTCGTAGAGGCTTTCCAGCGTGTACCACGGTACCTGATGGTTGTAGTAATACTGGGAATGGGCCTCAGCCACGCGCCACAGGGTGCCACGGCCGTCGTAGTGGTCGATGGCAGCGGCTTGCCAGGTGTCTTCGTCGATGTAGAAGTCACGCTTGGCGTAGATGTGGCGCTCGCCCTGCTTCAGGGTCGCTACCACGTGCCATACGCGGTGCAGCTCGTAACGGGTCAGGTCCTGGTTGATGTGGCCGGCCTTGACGATGTCGCTGTACTTCAGCTTCGGATCATCCAGCTTGTAGCTGTTGTAGGGGATGTAGATCTCCTTCTTGCCTTCCAGCTTCCAGTCGTAACGGTCCGGCGCACCGTTGTACATGTCGAAGTTGTCGGAAGTACGCAGGCCGTCGGCAGCGGTGCCCGGACCATCGTAGGACACCTGCGGCGCACGGCGTACGCGGCGCTGGCCAGCGTTATAGAGCCAGGCCAGGCGCGGCTCCTTCACCTGGTTGAGGGTTTCGTGCACCAGCAGCACGTTACCGGCCAGGCGGGACGGCGCAGTCACACGCTGCTTGAAGTAGAACAGCACGTTGCTCGGCTTGCTCGCATCGTAGTCCTTCAGCTTGTCGCGGAAGGTGAACTCGTCCTGGAAGTACACCAGGCTGTAGGAGCCGTTCGGCTGCGGGGTCGCCTGGGTCACCAGACGGCGCACGCTACCGCCACGATAACGGGTGATGTGGTTCCAGATCGCCTCCAGGCCATCCTTCGGAATCGGGAAGGGGTTGGCGGTACGGAAGTTTTCCAGGCCGTTGCCGCCTTCGACCAGTTTGGTGTTGGTGGCGTTGTACTGGGTGGCCTCGAGCACGCTGGCCGGGACGGTGGCCGAACGATGGGTCTTGAACACCGGCATCTTGTAGGTGTCGGGGTAGCGCTTGAACATCGCCAGCTGGCCAGGGGTCAGCTTGTCCTTGTACTGGTCGACGTTCTGCGCAGTGATGGTGAACAGCGGCTGCTCACTGGCGAACGGGTCGGACAGGAAGCCCTTGGCATCAACGGTGCCGGCATTCTTCGGCAGGCCGCCGGTCCACTCGGGAATGGAACCGTCAGCATTGCCGGCCTTCTCGGCGCCCAGCGGGGTCAGGGTGGACCCCAGCTTGGCCGCTTCGTCGGCCGATACCGCAGCCATGACACCGGTGGCCAGCATGGACAGCGCCAGCACGCCAGTTTGCAGCAGACTCTTTGTTGTTTTCATTTTCATGGTTTTCCTCAAGATTCCAGTCCGCTTAGAAGTTCACGCCGAAGCTGAGGGCGACAAAATCGCGGTCCTCGACAGTGGTGTACTTGCCGTCGAAGAAGTTGGTGTACGACAGGCTGGAGGTATAGGTGTTCTGATATTCGGCATCCAGACCAAGGCTGACGGCCTTGCGGCCTTCCTCGAAGTTGGCGCCTGGGCCGGGCGAGTAACCGTCGACGTCATGGGACCAGGCGACGTTCGGCTTAAGGTTGATGCCGGCGAACACGTCGTTGTAATCCCACACGGCGCGGACACGGTAGCCCCAGGAGTCGGAGGTAGTGAAACCGTCGTTCTCGCAGTAGCGGCTGACGTTGTTCAGCGGACCGCCGCCACCAGTCAAGGTGCCTTGGTTCAGCGCTTCGCAGCGGCCGGCAGTCGGCAGCTCGCCCGGACCGTACACAGGATCGCGGCCATAACGGAGCTTGCTGGAGCTTTCCAGGCCACCGACATGAGTCCACGCGACCTCACCGACCAACGTCAGGCGTTCGGCGCCCATCACCTGATCGAAGAAATGGGTGAAGGTAGTCTGCAGCTGGGTGATTTCCTTACGGCGGTAACCGTGGGTGTCAGTGCCCGGGACCGCCTGGAGCGGCGACACGGTGGGATCTAGGGGTGTCAGGCCGCCGAAGAGGATGTCGGTGGTATTGAGCTGAACCGGTGCATTGGGACGGTAGCTGACTTCGCCGCTCCAGGCCGTACCGGTGGGAAGGGTTGTAGAGAAGCTCAAGCCATACAGCTTGATATCCTCTGGGTACTCCATGAAGTACTGGGAGTTGCCCGCAACCAATAGCGGCGCGAGGGCGGCAAATGCCGGCGGCAGGCTGGCGGCCAGGTCGAAGACGCTCTGGGCAGCCGCAGAGCCGCTGAAGATCGGCAGGCGGCTGTGATAGTTCATGTAATAGGCGCCGAATTCCGTATCCAGCTCCTCGGCGAAGTAGCGCAACGCCAGGCCATACTGGCCATCGTCGTCGGCATCGCGGTCAGGGCCACGACGTACCAGGATCCCCTCCTCGTCGACGTCCACGCCAAGTCCTGCTGCTATTTCCGGTACGCCCGGTGGCAGGCTCGAGCGGCTACGCAGCACTCGCAGATTGTCGTCGCAGCCATCAGCCACCACGTCCGGCTGGGAGAAGAAGGTGCCGCAGTTGTCGACCACCGTCTGGTCCCACTCCAGCTGGTAGAAGCCCTCGGCGGACAGGTTGTCGGTCAAGCTCTGGGACAGATAGAACATGTTGACCGGGATCAGGCCTTCCTTGACCTCGGCGCCAGGGCGGCGGAATGCGGCTACATCTACCGGGTTGATGACGTTGATGCCGTTCTGGATGAAGGTACTTTCACCCCAGCTCACCACCTGTTTGCCCAGGCGCACGGAGCCCGGCAGGTCGGCGATGTTGTAGTTGTGGTAGATGAAGGCATCGAGCAGCTCGGCGCCGGAAGACTTGGCGCCTTCCTTGCGGCCGTTGTCGTCGATGTCTTTGAACAGACGACTCTCGTCCTTCAGTTCGAAGTCGTACCAATACTTGCCACGGAGGAAGACACCGGTGTCGCCGTACTTGAGCTCGAGGTCGTGGATGCCCTTGAAAATCTTCGAGAAGGTCTCCCCACGCTTGAAGTTTAGACGGCCGTCATCGGAGGTCTGCGACAAGCCACGTCCCCCGTTGTTGACGCCGATCAGGTCCTCGTTCGGCTTGGCGGTGGACCAACTGGCCCCCACAGAAAGCGAAGAGTCGAACTGACCTTCGATTTCACCGATGTTGAACGTCACGCCGAATGCCGGTGCAGCGAGCGTGGAAGCGAGGCTGACGGCCAGTGGCAGCTTTGCCAGGCGCCAGAACGTTGTGGTTGTTGTCATCGACGCTACTCCATGTGTTTTTTGTTATTGATGGTTGCGGACTATAGCCAGCGGGTATTAGCGCTTGATCCCTCGAAAGTGTGATTTGGAACCCCCAGACACTCTGGCCCGCACCTTTCGACGGATTAGTCCGATCCTTCGGTAGGAAAGATAGCCAGTAATTTTCAGAACGCAGCAATTAACAAGCCAAGCGTTTGCTTGGTTGCCGGGCCGCACCCTAGAGGGCGCGGCCCGTGCTGCTTAGAGAGCGGAGAGGAAAGTGCTGCCGGCGGCCTGCCATTGAGCGATGTCGACACGAATGCGTTTCTTGTCCAGCTTGCCCACGCTGGTCTTGGGAATTTCAGTAACAAGCGCGATCTGGCTGGGAATAGCCCACTTATTGATGTGACCTTGCTCGACAAAGGGCTTGAGGTGTTCCTTCAGCGCCTTGGCATCCAGGGGCTGATTGTCACGAACCACCACCAGGGCAAAGGGACGTTCGCCCCACTGCGGATCGGGAACGCCCACCACGGCCACTTCGCGTACCGCCGGGTGACGACTGATCAAGTCTTCCAGTTCCAGTGAGGAGATCCACTCACCGCCGGTCTTGATCACATCCTTGATGCGGTCGCGGATCTCGATGAACCCCATCCCGTCCAGCGTGGCCACGTCCCCGGTATGCAGCCAGCCACGCTCCCAGAGCTCCTCGCTCTTCTCCGGCTCGTTGAAGTAGCCGTAGGTCAGCCAGGGCGCGCGCAGCACCAGCTCGCCCTGGGACTCGCCATCAATCGGCTGGAACTGCCCATCGGCGTCCATGATGGCCGCCTCGACCAGCGGCACCGGCACGCCGGCCTTGATGCGGTAGGTGGTGCGCTCATCCTCGCTGCCGGCCAGCAGCTCTTCGTTGAGGTGCGCCACCGAGATCAGCGGGCAGGTCTCGGACATGCCGTAGGCAGCGGTGAGCTGGATACCACGGGCCTTGGCCGCGTCGTACAGGGCGCGGTTCAGCGCACTGCCACCGATGATCATCTTCAGGCCGCCGAAGTCATATCCCTGGGCGGTCGGGGCATTCATCACCATCTGCAGGATGGTTGGCACGCAGTGGGAGAAGGTGACCTTCTCTTCGCGCATCAGGCGGCAAAGCATGTCCGGCTCGTAACGGCCGGGGTAGACCTGCTTCACCCCGAGCATGGTGGCTACATAGGGCACACCCCAGGCGTGAACGTGGAACATCGGGGTGATGGGCATGTAGACGTCATCGGTACCCATCAGTCGGATGCTGTCCAGCGCACCGATGGTGGCGGCCATGGACAGGGTGTGCAGCACCAGCTGGCGGTGGGTGAAGTAGACGCCCTTGGGATTACCGGTGGTGCCAGTGGTATAGAAGGTGGTGGCGACGGAGTCTTCGTCGAAGTCTGGGAAGTCATACGTCGGGCTGGCCGCCGCCAGCAGGGTCTCGTACTCGCCGACCAGGTTCGGCAGGTCGACGTTGTGATCCGTACCGTCGGTGAGCAGCAGGGTTTTCTCCACCGTGGTCAGTTGGCTGCCGATGGCCTGGTAGATCGGCAGGAACTCGCTGTTGACCAGCACGAAGCGGTCTTCAGCATGGTTCATGGTGTAGAGGATCTGGTCCGGCGAGAGGCGGATATTGATGGTGTGCAGCACGGCACCGATCATCGGGATAGCGAACATGCACTCCAGGTAGCGGTGGCTGTCCCAATCCATCACCGCGACGGTATCACCCGCCTTCACACCCGCTTCGGTGAGCACGTTGGCCAGACGCGCGACGCGCTCGTTGAAGGTGGCGTAGCTGTAGCGAATGCGGTCGCGGTAAACGATCTCGCGAGTCTTTTCGTATCGGCTGCCGGACATCAGCAGGCGCTTGATCAGCAGCGGATAGACGTAGGCGTTTTCGGCGGGCTTGATGACGCGGGTCTGGAGCATGAGACGCACCTGGTGAGGTTGGGGACTTTATTGTTGATCTCGACTTTAGGCCCCATCGGCGAGACGCAAATCAGTCAAAAGAGTGATTTGATGAGTGACTCTTTTTCGACTTTCGGTCACCAGATAGAATCCGGGGCTCCGGCCGGTCGCGGCCCGTTATCCACAGAGGTAGGTTCGAGATGTCCGATATCGTTATCGTCAGTGGCGCCCGTACACCCATGGGCGGTTTCCAGGGCAGCCTGTCCGGCGTTTCCGCCGTGGACCTTGGAGCGCTGGCCATACGCGAGGCCGTCAGCCGGGCCGGTATCCAGCCGGCCGACGTGCAGGAAGTGATCATGGGCAACGTGCTGCCCGCCGGCCTCAAGCAGGGCCCGGCCCGCCAGGCCGCCTTGAACGCCGGCCTGCCCGCCACCACCGGCTGCACCACCATCAACAAGCTCTGCGGCTCCGGCATGAAGGCCGTGATGCTGGCCCACGACCTGCTCAAGGCCGGCAGCAACTCGGTGATGGTGGCTGGCGGCATGGAAAGCATGTCCAACGCCCCCTACGTGCTGGAAAAGGCCCGCACCGGCCTGCGCATGGGTCATGGCGAAATCAAGGACCACATGTTCCTCGACGGCCTGGAAGACGCCCGCACCGGTCGCCTGATGGGCTCCTTCGCCCAGGAAACCGCCGACCGGTACAGCGTGACCCGTGAAGAGATGGACGCCTACGCCATTGAATCCCTGAAGCGCGCCCAGGCCGCCATCGCCGACGGTTCCCTGGCCGCCGAGATCGTCCCGGTGACCGTGACCACCCGTAAGGGTGAGGTGGTGGTCAAGGACGACGAGCAGCCGCTGACCGCCAACCTGGACAAGATTCCCGGCCTGAAGCCCGCCTTCAAGAAAGACGGCACCATCACCGCTGCCAACGCCAGCTCCATTTCCGACGGCGCCAGTGCCTTGGTCATGATGACCGCCGAAGAAGCGGCCCGCCGCGGTCTCAAGCCGCTAGCGAAGATCGTCGGCCACGCCACCCAGAGCCAGGACCCGAGCGAATTCACCCTGGCCCCCATCGGCGCCATGTCCAACCTGTTCAAGAAAACCGGCTGGAACAAAGACGATGTCGACCTGTTCGAGATCAACGAAGCCTTCGCCATGGTGACCATGCTGGCCATGCGCGAACACGGCCTGGACCACGCCAAGGTCAACGTCTACGGCGGCGCCTGCGCCCAGGGTCACCCGGTTGGCTCCACCGGTTCGCGCATCATCATCACCCTGATCAACGCCCTGCGTAACAAGGGCGGCAAGCGCGGCGTGGCTTCGCTGTGCATCGGTGGCGGTGAAGCGACTGCAGTGGCGATCGAACTGCTGTAAGGGCTACTGCGGGGAAGAGAAAGGCGCGACTTTGGTCGCGCCTTTTTTTGTGTGTTCCCGGCGCACTGATCCGAACGCGCCTTTTCTATCCTCAAGCCACCACCGCCACATGCGCCGGTGTCCTCGGAAACACCAGTGCCGCTGCGAATGTCAGCACCGCAAACCCCACCAGCACCAGATACAACCCCACAAGCCCCTGCCTCGGCTCAATGAAGGCGATCATCGGAATCGCCGCCGCGCTGGCACCGAATGAAACGAAGTAGCGCAGCGCGAAGACCCGCGCCTGCCAACGAGGTGCGACGAAGTTGGCAACCATCGAGTCGTTCACCGTTACCTGGCCGAACACTACGAACATGAAGGCCGCCCCCAGGGCGATCACCACCCAGCCGTCGGCCCAGGCCATCGCCAGCAGCAAGGGCGCTTGGCAGAAGGTCAGCAGCACGAAGGGCACCTTGAGGCTGACACGATCGATCACCCGACCGATCAGCAACTGGGCCACCGCGCCAAAGGCGTAGGCCAGGCTGACCACCAGACCGAGAGTTTCCGGTGCGACGAAGAGGTCATGCAGGCGCTCCTGGAACAGCTTGGGATAGGTCACGGTGGAGGCGTTGAACACCACACCGCCGGTCGCAGTCACCAACGCCAGCACGCCGAATACGAGCGGCATCGATACTCCAGCCGCGAGGCCTCCGCGTTGGGCGCCGGCCGCCGCGGAGGTGGGCGCTTCCTCGCGCACGCACCAGGCGAACCAGAAGCCCAGCAGCACTGCCACGACGCCAGGCAGGATGAAGGCTGCGCGCCAGCCGAACTGCGCGGTGAGATAGCCAGTGAGCAGCGCGGCAAAGGCCACCCCGAGATTGCCCCACATGCCATTAATGCCGATTTCCCGCCCGCGATTCTCCGCATGGGCCACCAGCATTGCCGTACCCACCGGGTGGTAGATGGCAGCGAACACCCCGACCAGGGTAAGCCCCGCTACCAGGGCCGGAATCGAGGTGCAGAGGCCAGTGAAGATGGCCGAGGCACCGATCCCCAGGAAGAACACCAGCATCATGTGGCGCCGGCTCCAGCGGTCACCCAGCCAGCCGGCGGGTAGTGAGCACGCACCGAAGGCGATGAAGCCGCCGAGCGATAGGCCGATCAGCTCGCCGTAGGCAAGACCGAAGTCGCGCCCCATGCCAAGCACGGCAGCGGGGAAGATGAGCATGAACATGTGGTCAATCACATGGGCGGCGTTGATGAAGCGGATAACGGTTCGAGGTCGATTCATGGCAGCGAACGTTTGGTTGTTGGAAGCGCCATGCTAGGTTGTCCACTAAGAATCAACCGGCCACAGAAGTCATCGAATCGGACATGCTGATCAGACTCCACCAGCACGACCGCCTGAGCGCAGTTGCCCGCGACTATCAGGACGGCGCCCACGTCGAACGCCACTGCCACGAGGAAGCACAATTCCTCTACGCCGCACGCGGCCTGATGCGCCTGGTCACGACAGCCGGCGCCTGGGTGATACCTCCGACCCAGGCGGTGTGGATTCCACCGGGCGTGGAGCACCAGATATTCATGGCCGGACAGGTGCAGATGCGCACCCTGTTCATCGCCGCCGATGCCGTTCCCGCCTCCCTCGACGACTGCTGCGTGCTGGCGGTCCCGCCGCTGCTGCGGGAACTGATCCTGCGCGCCGTTCAACTGGAGGAGATGGACGCCGAGGAGCACAGGGCCCTGGTGCAACGGCTGTTACTCCACGAAATCGCCGCCCTGGAGCACATGCCCCTGCACCTGCCATTGCCAGAGGACCGACGCCTGCGAGCCATCTGTCTGGCACTGCTGAAAGCGCCGGAGCAGGACCGCACACTGGAAGATTGGGGACTGGAGGTAGGCGCCAGTAGCCGCACCCTGGCCCGGCTGTTCGCCCGCGAACTGGGCATGAGCTTCAACGACTGGCGCCAGCAGTTGCGGCTGACGGAGGCCCTGCCCCGCTTGCTGTCGGGACAGAGCGTGCAGAAAGTGGCCGTTGACCTTGGTTACGGCAGCGGCCGTGCCTTCAGCGCCATGTTCCGGCGCCTGCTGGGGAAGAACCCGAGGGAGTACGTGGCCAGCCTGGGGTTGCTGGCCACGCTGGAGACGGAATGAATCATTGCCTGTAGGGGCCAAGCGAGCCGAAGGTTCGCGCCCTCAACGATTTACTTCAGCTCAGTAAAGGCCAGCTTGATCCCCAGCCCCACCAGCACCGCGCCCATCAGCCGGTCGAACCAGTGGCCCATGCGGGCAAAGCCTGCGCGCACGCGGCGGTGGCTGAACAGCAGTGCCACCAGGCTGAACCAGGCGGCAGTGGCGCACGCCAGGTAGACGCCATAGCCAGCCTGCACCGTCAGCGGCGTATGTGGATTGATGACCACGGTGAATAGCGACAGGAAGAACAGGGTCGCCTTCGGATTCAAGCCGTTGGTGACGAAGCCTGTGACGAAGGCGCCGCGCGGGCTGCGCTCGCCGGCCATGAGGGAGGCTTCTGCTGCCACCGGGTCTGCAGGTTTGGCCCGCAAGGCCTTGATGCCGATGTACAGCAGATAGGCGGCAGCCGCCCATTTCAACGCGTTGAACAGCATGATCGACTGCGACACGATCAGGCCGATGCCCAGCAGCGAATAGGCCACATGCACGAAGATGCCCATGCCCACCCCCAACGCCGTCCAGGTACCCGCACGGCGACCATGGGCCACGCTCTCGCGCACCACGATGGCGAAGTCCGGACCGGGACTGGCCACGGCCAGCAGGTGAATCAGGGCGACGGTGAGGAATTCCGTCCAGTACATGCGACCTCCGAGGGATGTAACAAGCTTTGATAGGCTGGCAACCTTACGCCTTCCAACGGACTCGCAAAAGGTACAGCCCCGCATGAACAGCAGCCGCGCCGTATTCCTCGACCACGCTTCTCTCGATCTTGGCGACCTCGACCTGGCCCCGCTGCAGCTGGCCTTCGGCGAACTGCAACTGCATGCGCAGTCCGCTGCCGAAGAGGTTGCCGAGCGCTTGCGTGGCGCCCAGGTAGCCATCAGCAACAAGGTGCGCATCGACGCCGCCACCATGGCCGCGACCCCGGACCTCAAGCTGATCCTGGTAGCCGCCACCGGCACCAACAACATCGATCTGGAAGCCGCTCGCAAGCATGGCATCACCGTCTGCAACTGCCAGGGCTACGGCACGCCGTCGGTGGCCCAGCACACCCTGGCACTGTTGCTCGCGCTGGCCACCAGCCTGCCGGACTACCAGGCCGCCGTGCGCGCCGGCCGCTGGCAGCAAGCCAGCCAGTTCTGCCTGCTGGACTTTCCCATCATGGAACTGGAGGGCAAGACCCTGGGCCTGCTCGGCCACGGTGAGCTGGGTGGTGCAGTGGCGCGCCTGGCCGAAGCCTTTGGCATGCGCGTGCTGCTCGGCCAACTGCCCGGGCGCCCTCCCCGCGCCGACCGCCTGCCGCTGAGTGAGCTGTTGCCCCAGGTGGATGCACTGACCCTGCACTGCCCGCTCAATGAACAGACCCGCGACATGATCGGCACCGCCGAACTGGCCCTGATGAAACCGGGTGCCTTGCTGGTGAACACTGCCCGTGGCGGCCTGGTGAACGAAGCGGCCCTGGCCAGCGCCCTGCGCAGCGGCCATCTGGGCGGTGCCGCCACCGACGTACTGACTCAGGAGCCGCCGCGCGACGGCAACCCATTGCTGGCCGCCGACATCCCGCGCCTGATCGTCACGCCGCACAACGCCTGGGGCAGCCGCGAGGCCCGCCAGCGCATCGTGCAGCAACTCGCCGACAACGGCGTCGCCTGGCTGAAGGATTCGCCCGTCAGAGTCGTAAGCTAGTTCCTACAAGTTC
Organism: Pseudomonas sp. D(2018); assembly: GCF_005502555.1. Lineage (NCBI taxonomy): Bacteria > Pseudomonadati > Pseudomonadota > Gammaproteobacteria > Pseudomonadales > Pseudomonadaceae > Pseudomonas > Pseudomonas sp. D(2018). Next base: position 49,332 of record NZ_SCOK01000009.1, on the reverse strand, counting down.
CTGATAAAATTCGCTGCTTTTATCAGGATCTTTCTTCAGATGGACCCTCGCAGCGAAGTCCTGCTCAGGCAGGCGGAACTGTTCCAACGCCCGGTGCTGCTGGCCGGGCTGCCGGCGGATGACCTGCTCGGCACCTTGCCGCAGGCCAGCGGCTGGAGCTGGCACGCCGGTGAACAGGCAGCCCTGGAAGCCCGCTTCGCCGGGCGTAGCCAGTTCGGCACCACACCGCCGGACGTGCCCTTTGCCGCGGCCGTGCTATTCCTGCCCAAATCCCGCGAGCTCACCGACTACCTGCTGGCTGCGCTCGCCGCGCGCCTGCCCGGTGGCGAACTGTTCCTCGTCGGCGAGAAGCGCGGCGGCATCGAACGCGCCGCCAAACAATTGGCCACCCTCGGCAAGCCGCGCAAGCTGGACAGCGCACGCCACTGCCAGCTCTGGCAGGTAAACATCGACCAGGCGCCCGCCGCCCCCGACCTGGAAGCCCTGGCCCAGCGCTATCGCCTGGACCTGACTGACGGCCCGCTGGAAGTAGTGAGCCTGCCTGGCGTGTTCAGCCATGGCCGACTGGACCGCGGCAGCGCCCTGCTCCTGCAGCAACTGGATGGTCTGCCCAGCGGCCATCTGCTGGACTTCGGTTGCGGTGCCGGGGTGCTCGGCGCGGTACTCAAGCGCCGTTATCCACAGAGCCAGCTGACCCTATTGGACGTGGATGCCTTCGCGGTCGCCAGCAGCCGCCTGACCCTGGCCGCCAATGGTCTGGAGGGCGACGTGATCGCTGCAGACGGTATCCATGGCGCGCCCGAAGGCCTGGCGGCAATCATCAGCAACCCGCCCTTCCACCAGGGTGTGCATACCGATTACCAGGCCAGCGAAGACTTGCTGCGCGAGGCCAGGGATCACCTGCTGCCAGGTGGCGAACTGCGCATCGTGGCCAACAGCTTCCTCAAATACCCGCCGCTTATCGAGTACCATCTCGGCCCCTGCCAGCCCCTCGCCGAAGGGGATGGCTTCCGCATTTACCGTTCCCGCCGGGTCTGACCTGGCGGGCACCGCCTCAATACCCTTGCTCAAGCGGCATCCAATAGCCGCCCTCTCCCCCGGTCTCGGCCGGGGGATCTGGAGATCTTTGTGACCAATTTGAACACTGCTATCGCCACTCCACCCAAGGATGGGCTGCATCGCTCCCTCAAACCCCGCCACCTGAACATGATCGCCATCGGCGGCTCCATCGGTACTGGCCTGTTCGTCGCGTCCGGCGCCACCGTAGCCACTGCCGGACCGGGCGGCGCATTGCTGGCCTACGCGCTGATTGGCCTGATGGTCTACTTCCTGATGACCAGCCTGGGCGAGATGGCCGCGCACATCCCGGTTTCCGGCTCGTTCAGCACTTATGGCAGCCGCTTCGTCGACGATGGCTTCGGTTTCGCCCTGGGTTGGAACTATTGGTACAACTGGGCGGTGACCATTGCCGCTGAACTGGTAGCGGCGCAGCTGATCATGAGTTTCTGGCTGCCGGACGTGCCCGGCATCTACTGGAGCGCCCTGTTCCTCGGCCTGATGTTCCTGCTCAACGTGATCTCGGTGAAGGGCTTCGGCGAAAGCGAGTTCTGGTTCGCCCTGATCAAGGTCGTGACGGTGGTGGTGTTCATCGGCATTGGCCTGGCCACCATCTTCGGCATCATGGGCGGTATCGAGTCGCCTGGCTTCAGCAACTTCACCCTGGGTGACGCCCCCTTCGTCGGCGGCCTGCAGGCCATGGTCGGCGTCGCGATGATCGCCGGCTTCTCGTTCCAGGGCACCGAGTTGATCGGCATTGCCGCGGGCGAATCGGAGAACCCGAAGAAGAACATCCCCATCGCCATCCGCCAGGTGTTCTGGCGAATCCTGATGTTCTACATCCTGGCCATCTTCGTGATCGGCATGCTGATCCCCTACACCGAGCCGAACCTGCTGAAGAACGACGCCAGCGACATCAGCGTTTCACCCTTCACCCTGCTCTTCGAGCGCGCCGGTTTCGCTGCCGCGGCGAGCGTGATGAACGCGGTGATCCTTACCGCCATCCTCTCGGCCGGCAACTCGGGCATGTACGCGTCCAGCCGCATGCTTTACAACCTGGCGCTGCAGGGCAAGGCACCGAGGCTCTTCTCTCGCCTGTCCGCCAGCGGCGTGCCGCGCAACGCCCTCTACGCCACTACCCTGGTCGGCGCGCTGTGTTTCTTCACCTCGATCGTCGGCGACAGCACCCTCTACACCTGGCTGCTGAACACCTCGGGCATGTGTGGCTTCATCGCCTGGCTGGGCATCGCCATCTCCCACTACCGCTTTCGCAAGGGCTACCTGTCCCAGGGCGGTCGCCTGGAAGACCTGCCCTACCGCGCCAAGCTGTTTCCCTTCGGCCCGCTGTTCGCCTTCATCCTGTGCCTGGCAATCACCCTGGGGCAGAACTACCAGGCGTTCTTCGGTGATCGCATCGACTGGGCGGGCCTTGCGGCCACCTACATCAGCCTTCCGCTGTTCCTCGCCATTTGGCTGGGTTACCGCCTGAAGAAGGGCAGCCGCCTGGTGAACTACGCGGAGATGGATGTGCGCGGCGGCGACAACTGACCGACCGGCAATTCGCGCTTGCCGGGGCGACCCGGCTTGTGCAAAATGCGCCCCGTCCTAGGGGAGTAGTCTCCCGCGAGCGCCCTGCTCGCATGGCATGCGTCAACACACTTGGTCCACAGACCATGGCGCATGCGACCCAGAGCCTGCATAGACAGGCCCGCGGTTTGACAAGACCTATGACACATACAACCTGACCCGGGGTGGGCAGATTGCGTGTGTCATGGTGATTAGTCGACCCGCCCCCGTAGGAACCCTGATGCTGGAATCCCTCTTCGTCCCGACCCTGATCGTTGCCCTCGCCGAAATCGGTGACAAGACTCAGTTGCTCGCACTTCTGCTCGCCGCTCGCTTCCGCAAGCCTTGGCCGATCATCTGGGGCATCGTCGCCGCTACCCTGGCCAACCATTTCGCCGCCGGTGCGGTGGGTTCGTGGGTCGCCAGCTTCTTCTCCGCCGCCACCCTGAGCTGGATTCTTGCCGCCTCTTTCGCCGCCGTCGCCCTCTGGACCCTGGTACCGGACAAGCTGGATGACGACGAAGAATCCGGGCTGAAGAAGTACGGCCCGTTCGTCACCACCCTGATCGCCTTCTTCCTCGCCGAAATGGGCGACAAGACCCAGGTCGCCACTGTGATGCTGGCAGCGCAGTACCCGCATTTCGTGATGGTGGTCCTGGGCACCACCCTCGGCATGCTGATTGCCAACGTCCCGGTGGTGCTGGCCGGTAACTTCGCGGCTGATCGCCTGCCGCTGACGCTGATCCGCCGCCTGGCCGCCGTCGCCTTCGCCGCCCTGGCCGTCTACGCCATATACGAAGCGCTGAAGCTCAGCGGAATGATCTGACCGGCCCCGCACAGCCTTTCGTAGGATAGGTTGAGCGACGCTCAAGCGGAGCGCCGCCGGCCACATCCTACGAAGTTGCCTCCAACCGGCGGCGTTTCGGCCAATGGCTGGAACGAGCGTACTGGTAAAGTGACGCGCTGGATCAAGGCGCAGGGGAGCGCATCGTGTCACTGGACGATATGAAAAGGCTGGTTCGCCAGCACATCGAGCTGTCGTGGAACAAAGGCCGCCTGGCGCTGGCCGAGCAGTTGCAGAGCAAGGACTTCCTCTACAAGAGCTCCTTCATTGGCCGGCCCCTCAACAGCGCCGCCTACAGCCAGATGGTCGCGAACATCCGCGATGCCATGCCCGACCTGGAAGTGGTGGTGGAGGAATGCATAGCCGAAGGCAACAAGGTGGTGACCTGGTGCACGCTGATCGGCAGCATCCAGAAGCCTGCCCTGGGCTATCCACCCAGCGACAGGATTCTCAGCATCTCGGCCATGGCCTTCTGGACCCTCAATAGCCTGGGTGAGGTACAGGAGATCTGCACCATGTTCGACATGGAAAGCTTCCGCGCCCAGCTCGGCCTCTCGACCCAGCCCCTGGCCGAGAAAGCCCTGCCCTGATCACAGATAGCCGTTGGCCCGGAACCAGCCAATGGTGCGTTCCAGGGTGACCTCCAGCGGCGTCTCGGCAACGAAGCCCAGTTCGTGCTGGGCCTTGCTGCCATCCAGGAACTGCCCGCCGGCCATCACCGCGATGGCCGTATCATCCAGCTTCGGCAACTCGCCTGAGAGCCGGTAACGCATCCTGCCGAGCGCCGCCATGCCCTTGGCCAACGCCAGCGGCATCGGTTGCGGCGGCTGCACGCCAAGCAGGTTGGCGATACGCTCAGTCAGTTCGGCCATCTCGATGTTCTGTCCGGCCAGCAGGTAACGCTCGCCCACCCGCCCCTTCTCCAGCGCCAGCAGCAGGCCGCGCCCGGCATCGGCGGCATCCAACACGTTGCGCCGGCCGGGTACATAGTGGGTCATCCAACCTTGGGCCATGGCGGTGATGAGGCGCCCGGTACTGGGGACGGCATCGAACTCGCCGAGGCACATACCAGGAATTCCGATGATCACCGGCAGGCCGCTACGGGCCTGTTCACGGGCCTGTTCATCCAGCGCCCACTTGCTCAGCAGATAAGCGTTCTTCCAGCGCGGCATGCCTTCATAGAACAACCCCTCGTGACCGGGCAGGCCTTCGGGATGGCGAGGCAGGGCAATGGCAGCGCCGGTATAGAGAATGCGCGGCACGTGGGCAGCGAGGCAGGCGGCGTAGAAGTGGTTGGTCTCGTCGAGGGCGCTGGCAACCTCTTCCTGCCAGCGGCGCGGCCGCTTCGGGTAGCCTGCGGCGCAGAAGATCACACCGTCGAGGCCACTGAGCGTGCGAGTGAGACCGGCATGATCGAGCAGTTCGGCGGACCGGCACTCGGGCTCCAGGTAGGCCAGCCGCTCGATCCGTGACGACGGCCGATGTATCAGCACCAGCTGGTGCCCCGCGGCTTTCACCGCCCGAGCCGTGTGATGGCCGAGCAAGCCGGTTGCTCCAAGTACGGCGATTTTCACTGCAGCTCCTCATCCGTTGGAGATTCGCCACCCCGGAGAGTCCGAAGTGGCGGCAAGCAGTCTAGAACGCGGGTTGCCGGGATGCCAGCCGCTGGGCCGGCACCTTGCCCTCCTCAGCGTTGCCCCTTGGCCTGCTGGTACAGCGGCATCACTTTCGGAATGGCCGCCTTCAGCGACGACATCCGCGAGCTGGAGGACGGGTGCGTGCTCATGAACTCCGGCGGCGCACCACCACCGGCCTGCTCCATCTTCTGCCAGAGGGTGATCGCGGCGTTCGGGTCGTAGCCGGCACGGGCGGCGAGTTCCAGGCCGATCAAGTCCGCCTCGTTCTCGTTGGACCGGCTGTTGGGCAGGGTCATCAGGTAGTCGACACCTGCGTTGGCCATGCCCAGGCCGGCCTGACCGACGCCCAGCACCGAGCCGATCTGGTTGGCCATTTGCACGCCATAGGCCTTGGACATGGCTTCACGGCTGTGTTCGCGCAGGGCGTGGGCGATCTCGTGGCCCATCACCGCTGCCAGTTCGTCATCGGTGAGTTTGAGCTTATCGATCAAGCCGCTGTAGACGATGATCTTGCCACCGGGACCGCAGTTGGCGTTGAGTTCGTCGCTGTCGATCACGTTGGCTTCCCACGCCCATTGCGCGGCGTCCGGACGGAACGCGGACGTCTGGGCGATCAGGCGCTTGGCAATCGCGTCGACACGACGGGCATCGGTGCTGTTCTTGTCCAGCACGCCCTTTTGCGAGGCCTCGCTCAGGGTCTGCTGGTAGGACTGGGCGTACATCTGATTGAGCTCGGCACTCGACAGCATGCTGAACATGTACTGCTTGCGCTCGACGCCCACTGCCCCGCCGCTCGTGGTGTTGACGGCCTGGCATCCTGCCAGGAGCAGGGCCGCGGTCAGCCCGGACAGATAAAACAGCTTGGCCATGATGGCTCTCCATCTCTTTGCGAGGTCGGTAATGCTACGGCCGACCAGATAACCCGGCAACCGCGTCGCATGTAGACAAGCCGACGACGCTTTTATCTGCATGGGCGATTTAGGAAATTTCACAGTGCGGCCGATATACAGATGCAAGGTGAAGTCCTTTTTTCCCCGGAGCCCACATGAAGTTCAGGTCCATTCAATTCTCCATCGCAGCCTTGGCAGGAGCCAGCGTGCTGGCGGTGGTTGCCGCCCTGGTGCTCTACGCACTGTTTTCCGGTGCGAAAACCCAGGAACTGGTGCAGCAACGAACCCAGGCGCTGCTCGAACAGGTCATCAACGAGCGGCTGGTGGCCCTTGCCGGTTCCCAGGTCAGCCAGATTCAGCGCGAACTGGAATTGCCGCTGGGCATCGCCAAGAACATGGCCAACCTCAACAGCCTGCTGGGGGAAACCGATGAGGCCGGCAATCCAAAGTTGAGCATCAGCCGCGAGCAACTCAACAATCTGGTGCGCCAGACCACGGAGCGCAATCCCAAGCTGAACGGTAGCTACATCGGCTGGGAGCCCAATGCCATCGACGGCGCCGATGCCAACTACGCGGGACAGAAAGGCAACGGCTACGACGGTACCGGCCGCTTCCTGCCTTGGTGGTTCCGCAACGCAGACGGCAGCCTGGGCCAGGACGCCATTGGTTTCATGGAAAGCGAGAAGATGCTCAACACGGGCGTCCGCGAAGGCGAGTACTACCTCTGCCCGAAAGAACGCAAGAAACCCTGCGCCATCGACCCCGCACCCTATGACGTGGGCGGCAAGATCATGATCCTTTCGTCCTTTACCGCGCCGATCATGATCAAGGGCGAATTCCGCGGCATCAGTGGCGCCGACTTCTCCCTGAATTTCATCCAGGACCTGCTGACCAAGGCCGACCAGCAGCTTTACGACGGTGCCGGCGACATGGCCCTGATCGCCAGCAACAACCGCCTGGTGGCCTACTCCAGGGACAGCGCCAAACTGGGTGAAGAAGCCGCCAAGGTGTTCGACACCAGCACCATGGACAGCCTGCGCGGGTTCTCCGGCAATCAGCCGTCCTACCGCATCGACCAGGCCAGCCAGCGCATCGAACTGATGGTGCCGTTCGGCATCGGCGACACCGACGCCCGCTGGGTGCTGCTGATCCAACTGCCGGTGCAGGCAGTGATGAAGGAACTGTCCCAGTTGCAGGGCAACCTCGCCGCCCAGCGCGACGCCGATATCTTCGGCATGACCCTGGTGGGGCTGCTCATCGCCGGTCTCGGCCTGCTGGTGATCTGGTTCGTCGGCTACGGCATCGCCCGTCCGCTACGCCAGATGGTCGGCATGCTCGACGATATCGCCAAGGGCGACGGCGACCTGACCCAACGCCTGCACAACAACCGGGCCGATGAAATGGGCGCCATCGCGGGCGGTTTCAACACCTTCCTCGGCAAGCTGCAATCGATGATCAGCCAGGTGGTGACCTCGGTGCAGAAGGTCAGCGATTCGTCCGAGCACACCGCCGACATCGCCATCCGCACCAACCAGGGCGTGCAGAAGCAACTGGCGGAGATCGAGCTGGTGGCCACCGCCGTCCATGAGATGACCGCCACCGCCCAGGATGTGGCGCGCAATGCAACCCACGCGGCGGAAGCGGCCAGCCATGCCGACCAGGCAGCCAACCACGGCAAGCGCATCGTCCACAGCACCGCCGAAGCCATCTCCGCCCTGGCCACCGAGATCGGCCGCGCCGTGGGCGTGGTGCAGAACCTGGCCAAGGACAGCGAGAACATCAACGCCATCCTGGTGGCCATCCGTGGCATCGCCGAGCAGACCAACCTGCTGGCGCTGAACGCGGCCATCGAGGCAGCGCGTGCGGGTGAGCAGGGCCGCGGCTTCGCTGTGGTTGCCGACGAGGTGCGCAACCTGGCGCAAAAGACCCAGCAGGCCACCGAAGAAATCCAGACGATGATCCAGCAACTGCAGCACGGCACCCGTGAAGTGGTGAAGGTGATGCAGGACAGCCAGGAGAAGACCGACACCAGCGTGCAGCACGCCAACGAGGCCGCCCATGCGCTGGAGTCGATCACCCAGGCGGTATCGGTGATCAACGACATGAACACCCAGATCGCCAGCGCGGCCGAGGAACAGAGCGCAGTGGCCGAAGACATCAACCGCAACGTGATCAACATCGGCCAGGTGGCCAACGAGGTCGCCGGCGGTGCCGACGAAGCCTCCCAGGCCAGCGCCGAACTGACCAAGCTGGCCGAGCAGCAAAGGCGGCTGATCAATCAGTTCAGGGTGTAAAACCAAAAGCCCCTCTCGAAGAGGGGCTTTTTCGTAGGAAAAGGGCGCCTCAAGCCGGCGTCAGGCACTCCGGCCCGTCCAGCTTCGGGTCATTCACCAGGTTCGCCAGTGGGCGTTCGCGCAACTGCGGCCCCGGCCTGGCCAGCAGTTCGAGCAACTGCATTGGCGTCGAATCAGCGGCCAGCCAGAGCCGCTGGCCTTCCTCGTCCAGCACCAGCGGGCGACGCAGGTCGGCCACGGGCTGGGTGACCATCGCCAGGCTGAGGTATTCCATGCCACCGACCGGATAGGCCTCCCACAGCGCGGCGAAGTACATGATTCCGCCTTCGGCGCTGACCCAGTAGGGCCGCTTGCGCACACCGCGCCACTCGTAGAAACCATTGGCCAGGATCAGGCAGCGCCGCGAACGGAAGGCTTCGCGGAACATCGGCTGGTCGGCCAGGGTTTCGACACGGGCGTGGGCGGGGGTCTTCGACAGGTCGGTGAGCCAGGCCGGAGTCAACCCCCAGCGGGCCATGTCGGCGCGGCGTTGGTCACCCAGTTCACGCAGCATCAATACCCGGCCACCGGGGGCCAGGTTCCAGTGCGGTTGATGGTCGGCGGGGAAACCAGGAAGGGCCGCCAGTGCAGGCGTCCAGCGAAACAGAGCGAAACGTCCAGACATGGGGCAGCCTGTTCAGGTCGGGGATCAGCAGAGCAGCGTGCCGGGATAGCTGTCAGGCTCTTCGCCCGGCAGGGGTTGCGCGGCATTGTACGCGGCGATCAACCCGCTGGCGCGTTCGGCGTCGTCGTCCTCGACCAGCAGGCCGAGCAAGCCGAACATCGGTAGTTCCCCGATGCCCCCCAGCAGATGGCTACCGGCCAGGTGGGCCTCCACGCCCTCACTGGAGAGCATGCCCAGCAGCAGTTCGGCTTCGATCAGGTCCCTGGGCTCATAGATGCGCCGCATCAGTCATCCTCCCGGCGAACCTCCAGGCTCCAGTCCTGGCCGTCGGTCCAGAGCAGGAACAGGATGGGCCGGCAGCACACCGGGCAATCTTCGATGTATTGCTGGTCGCCACCCGAGAGATCGAGCACAGCTTCGGCTGGCTCGCCGCAGTAAGGGCATTGGTAGTCCTCTGTTTCCAGCATCCCGCCTCCCGTGTGACTTGCCTGTATAATCGCCGGTCTATTTGACGCCCCGAACACCCGGGCCTCCCCCCCTTTACCCAGCCAATTCCAGAACAAGAGTGACCAATGGGCGAATTTGAAGCCATCCGACCCTATGACGATGCCGAGGTACCGGCAGTGCTCTCGCGCCTGTTCGCCGATGACGCCTTCCTCGGCACCCTCACCCGCTATCGTTTCCCGAAACTGGCGGGACCGCTGGGCTGGCTCCTCAAGCCTGTTATAGCTCATCGGCTACGTCGGGAGTTCGCCAGCATCGATTCGGTGGCCGCGTTGCAGGACCGCATCGAGCCCTATGTGGATAACACCATCGAGCGCGCCACCGACGGCGTGACCTACTCGGGCGTGGAACGCCTGAAGCCAGGCACCGCCTACCTGTTCCTGGCCAACCACCGCGACATCGTCATGGACCCGGCCTTCGTCAACTACGCCGTGTACCACGCAGGCCTTCCGACGCCCCGCATCGCCATCGGCGACAACCTGCTGCAGAAGCCCTACGTCAGCGACCTGATGCGCCTGAACAAGAGCTTCATCGTGCACCGCAACCTGGCTGGACGCCGCGAGAAGCTGGCAGCCTTCCAACTGCTGTCGGCCTACATCAATCACTCGATCCGCCAGGATGGACAGTCGATCTGGATCGCCCAGGCCGAGGGTCGCGCCAAGGACGGTGATGACCGCACCGATTCGGCGATCCTCAAGATGTTCCACATGAGTCGCAAGGACGAGCCCTTCTCGAATGTGATTCGTGACCTGCACCTGATTCCGGTATCCATCAGCTACGAGTACGACCCCTGCGACCAGGCCAAGGCTCGTGAACTGCAGATCCGCGCCAGCACGGGCAGCTACGCCAAGGCTGCGGGCGAAGACGACACCAGCATTGCCCTGGGCATCACCGGCTACAAGGGCCGGGTGCACATTGCCTTCGGTAGCGAGATCGGCAGCGCCAGCGAAGACGCCAAGCAACTGGCCCAGGAAATCGACAAACAGATCCTCGGCGGATATCGCCTGTTCCCGGTGCACTACCTGGCCTACGCCCTGTGGGGCGAACGCGACCCGGAACTGCAGGTCCCGACGGCAGCGGAAGTGTTCAGCGGCGACGAACTGGCTCGCGCCGAGGCCGAGTGGCAGAAACGCCTGGGCGCCTGCCCCGAAGAACAACGCCCCTACCTGATCCAGCAGTACGCCAACCCGGTGCGCAATCAGTACCGGATCAAGGCAGGTCTACCGCTTTAACCAGGCTCCAGAACGCAAAACGGCGACCCTTGGGTCGCCGTTCTTGTTTTGCGCTGGTGCACTCAGAGTTGCGTACTGGCCCAAGACACGCCCAGGGCTACTGCCAAGCTGAAATAGCCAAAACTGTAGAAGAAGCGATTGAGGCGCCGAGCAGACTCATCCTGCACGTCGGTGGTTTCCATCTCTTCCAGATCGCTCTCGGCAGCCAGACGGGCAATGGAACGCTGCTCGCGCAGACGGGTAGCCAGCAACACCCAGGCGCCGGCAGATGCAAAGAACAAAGCCAGGCCATTCACAACCTGTGCGGGGTGGGCCAGGAACATGGCCCAAAGCGCCTGCAGCGACATCTTCAACTCCGCTTCAGGCGGTGCGACCGTGCACGCAACCTGCAAGACAAGGAAATGTCCGCCCTAGACCAGGCGGCTTCTCGGAAGGCTCGGAGTTTACCGAAACCAGCCCCCCCTCACGTGGTCGTTCCGACGAATGCCGCTGCAACCGCTCCCACAAAGAACCCACTGCACTGCAGTTGCACGCAGAAAAAAGCCCGGCGCTTGGCCGGGCTCCATCGTGCAGGGTTGCCTTACTGCGAAAGCACCTGACCGATGGTCGGGTCCTTGAAGGCACGGGTCAGGGCGTCGCTCAGCACATCGCTCACCAGCTTGGTGTTGGTCTGCTGGTTCGGTGCGGTACCGAAGCGCTGGTTCAGCGAGGCGCCGTACTTGCCGCTGTAGCGACGGGTGCTGTTCTGCACATCGACGCGGAAGCTGGCACTGATGTTGGCCTCGGTGACATAGGTTTCCTTGGGCGACTGGTACTTCAGATCGGCCAGGGTAAGGGTCAGCTGCGGCGCGTTGTAAGCGTTCGGGGACGGGGTGAAGCCCAGAAGGCGCACAGCGGCCTCGGCCTCAGCTTGCAGGCGCGGCAGGATGTCCTGGCTCTGCACGCTGATCGCGCTGGTGTCGGAATAGATGCCGCCACGGGTGCCAAGCACCGGGGACGGACGACCATCGGCGACGCGCACCACCACCGGCTGACCCTGGCCCATCGGGGTCAGCGGGCCGGTGAGTTTTGGTTGCGGGCTGAGTTGCTGCGGGCTGAGGGCACAGCCGACCAGGGTCAGGCTGAGGGCGGCCAGCAGGCCAAGCAACGGGCGTTTCAGCATGCTTTATCTCTCCAGGAGTGAAGGCAAAACGGCCGGCAGTATAACCAGCCGGCCAGGGTACTGACAGAGCGCCATTCCCGTGCAATGTCAGACCGCCATCCGTGCTTACGGTTCCTGTCATGCCCTTGTCACGCCCACGTGGGATAAAGGCGCTGCCCTGATTGGAGTAGTCCCGATGATCCTCTTCTGGTCCCTGTTCGCCCGTCGCCCGCAACGCCGCTGCTTCGCCCTGGTGGATACCGCCGGGATCTGCCGTGGCCTGCACCAGGGAATCGACTGCCCGGCCACCGGCAACTGGGTGGAAGTCCGCGAATCCAGCCTCGCCTGGCTCGACCAGCCGCTCCCCGCCAGCGCCCGCGTCGCACCGGTCGTCGGACAGCCTGCGCGTCGCCGCGCGTTGGCAGCCTGACCGGCGGAAGAAGAAAAGTCACAGCAAGCGCCCTATTCCCCCGATTTCATCGTTATAATCGCCCCCCGATTATAAGGTCGTCTCCTGATCGGGCCTCGCAACACCGCACCTCGCGCCAGCTTGGGCATCCGCACAGCCCCACAGAGAGCCGTCCACTTTTCGCGCTGCCACTCGTTGGTTCGCCGCATCCTTTCGCCCGAATTGCAAACGCTTTTTTGCAGGGACGCATGCGTAGTAACGCGCGCGCAGACGGAAGCGGCCTGCCCGGGGGTAGGCGATCCTTTTGAGGTTCACGTCTCCAAAAGAGCGTGAGAAGACGGTTTTTCACTACTTCACGAGAGAGTGGCGAGCAAATGGCGCAAAACGATTACGAAGCAGTGGACGTGTTGCTGGTCGGGGCCGGCATCATGAGCGCTACGCTGGCGGTACTGCTTAAAGAACTCGATCCCGGCATCAAGCTGGAGATTGCAGAACTCCGGGAGTCGGGGGCCATCGAGAGCTCCAACCCCTGGAACAACGCAGGTACCGGCCATGCAGGCCTCTGCGAGCTGAATTACACGCCCCAGGCGGCCGATGGCTCCATCGACATCAAGAAGGCCGTCAGCATCAATGCCCAGTTCGAGGTCTCCAAGCAGTTCTGGGCCTACATGAGCGGCAAGAGCGCATTCGGCTCGCCCAAGACCTTCATCAACGCCGTCCCGCACCTTTCTTTCGTGCGCGGCGACAAGGACACCGCGTTCCTCAAGAAGCGCTTCGAGCTGCTCCGCCAGCACCACGCCTTCAGCGAGATGGAGTACACCGAAGACCGCGCCACCATGGCCAAATGGACGCCGCTGATGATGAAAGGCCGCGACGCGTCCGAGAAGATCGCCGCGACCCGCGCCATGAACGGCACCGACGTCAACTTCGGCGCGGTCACCAATCAGTTGCTGCAATACCTCACCAGCCTGTCGAACACCCGTGTCAGTTACTTCCAGAAGGTCACCGACCTCAACCGTACCGACAAGGGCTGGAAAGCCAGCATCAAGAACACCCAGACCGGCGCCAGCCGCGAAGTGTCCGCACGCTTCGTGTTCCTGGGTGCCGGCGGCGGCGCACTGCCGCTGCTGCAGCTCTCCGGCATCCCCGAAGGCAAGGGCTTCGGCGGCTTCCCGGTAAGCGGCCAGTGGCTGCGCTGCGACAACCCGGAAGTGGTCAAGCAGCACCAGGCCAAGGTCTACAGCCAGGCCGAAGTCGGCGCCCCGCCGATGTCCGTGCCGCATTTGGACACCCGTGTGGTCGATGGCAAGAAATCCCTGCTGTTCGGCCCTTACGCCGGCTTCACCACCAAGTTCCTCAAGCACGGTTCCTTCATGGACCTGCCGCTTTCGGTGCGCCCGAGCAATCTCGGCCCGATGCTGGCCGTGGCTCGCGACAACTTCGACCTGACCCGCTACCTGGTCAAGGAAGTGATGCAATCCCAGGAACAGCGCCTGGACGCCCTGCGCAAGTTCTATCCGGACCTGAACCCGGCCGACTGGCGCCTGGAAGTGGCCGGCCAGCGCGTGCAGATCATCAAGAAGGACGCCAAGAACGGCGGCATCCTGCAATTCGGCACCGAACTGGTCTCGGCCGAAGACGGCAGCATCGCAGCCCTGCTGGGTGCCTCTCCGGGTGCGTCCGTGACCGTGTCCATCATGCTCAACCTGATCGAGCGCTGCTTCGCCGAACAGACCCGTTCCGAGCAGTGGGTTGCCAAGCTGAAGGAAATCTTCCCGGCCCGCGAGAAGGCCCTGGAAAGCGACGCGGCCCTGTACCGCGAAGTCAGCACCCGCTCCGACGAGCGCCTGGGCTTGGCCAGCGTCGACACCGCGACCCAGAGCATCGCCTGAGCCTCGGCATCACGCTGATCGAAAAAACCGCCCTTCGGGGCGGTTTCTTTTTGTCTGCTGGAAGCCGTCTCGAAGCGCCTGCCTTGTGCGAGCCGAGCATCAGCGCCAACGAAAAAGCCCCGCTCGATGGCGGGGCTCGTTCGTCAGCGCAAGGTATCAGCCACGCGCTGCCTTGATCACTTCGATATAGGGCTCGGCCTGGCGCTGGTCCTGAATCAGGGCGATGAAGTCGTTGCCCTGCTCATCCTTGGCATTGAGGTCGTAACCGGCTTCGACGAAGAAGCCGACGAAGCGCTCGAAGTCATCGATGCGCAGGCCACGGTAGGCCTTGATCAGCTTGTGCAGCGACGGCGGCGTGGAGTCAGCCGGCTCGACCGCGAGGAACAGCTTGATCGAATCCTCGGAGATTTCTTCGCCAATCACCTGCTTCTTGTCTTTACGCATCGCTCACTTCTCTCGGGCCAGGTATCACGGGGCGGGCAGTTTACCCCCGCCCGGCCCCCACGCTCAACGCAGGCGTACCGCGCCGCTGTGCAGGTCGGCCCAGACATGGCCGTTGGGGTAGCTGAGGAACTGGCAATACACCGGCCCGTTGCGCAACAGATCAAGCACAGCCGTGTACTGCGCCATCGGGTAATTCAGGCTGAGGATGCGGCTCTGGGGGTCATAGCTCGGCTTCTTCAGGCTCTTGCCCTCGACGTCGAACTGGATCACCACCTGGCGCACATCGGCGCCCTTGCTCAGCGGCTTGCCCTTGAGGCGCACCACGGCGGGCGAGGTGATCGGAATCGGCTGCTGGTTGGACTGGCGCTGGCTACCCAACACGACCGAGTACTCGATGATCTGGATCAACTGCTGCTGATCAGGCTGTTCATGGCGCAGTGAAAGGTCGTCAGGCGGCAGGAATTGGGCATGCATGGGCGCGTTTTCGGCGGCGCCGAGGGGCAGGCTCAGAAACAGGACCAGGCAGGCCCCGAAGCGCAGGGAAACGGGCATCGACAACTCCGCAATCAGATAAGCGCGCCACTCTAGCACGCGCCTTTCGGACAGCGGCATACGACTCAGGTCAAACCTCAACCGGCATTCCAGACCCTATACTCGGCGAGTTCCAGCGAAGGAGCCGCCATGTCCACATACCTCCCCCCACTATTTGCTGCCCTGCGCCAGTCCCTGTGCGAGGGGTACTCGCTGGCGAGCCTGCGTGGCGACCTGGCCGCTGGCGTGACCGTCGGCATCATCGCCATACCCTTGGCCATGGCGCTGGCCATTGCAGTCGGCGTAGCCCCGCAGCACGGCCTCTACACGGTGCTGATGGCCGCGCCGTTGATCGCCCTCACTGGCGGCTCGCGCTTCAATATCTCAGGCCCCACCGCAGCCTTCGTGGTGATCCTGCTGCCCATCACCCAGCAGTTCGGGCTGGGCGGCCTGCTGCTCTGTACCCTGATGGCCGGGCTGATCCTCATCGCCATGGGCCTGGCACGCCTGGGCCGGCTGATCCAGTTCATCCCCTATCCAGTGACCCTGGGCTTCACTGCCGGCATCGGCATCGTCATTGCTACCCTGCAGATCAAGGACCTTCTGGGCCTGCAGCTGGCGCAGACACCGCAGAACTATGTGGACCAGTTACGCCTGCTGGGCGAAGCGCTGCCGACCACACACCTCGGCGACACCCTGGTGGCCATCGCCTGCTTCGCAGTACTGGTGTTCTGGCCGCGCCTGGTGCCCAAAGTGCCGGGTCATCTCGCGGCCCTGGCCCTGGGCGCCCTGCTCGGCCTGCTGCTGGAGGCCCTGAACCTGCCCGTCGCCACCCTGGGCGAGCGCTTCAGCTACGTGGTGGACGGCGTCAGCCATCCCGGCATTCCGCCCTTCCTCCCGACCTTCGCCTGGCCCTGGCAACTGCCCGGACCGGATGGCCAGCCCCTTGGCCTGTCCTTCGAGCTGATTCGCCAGTTGCTGGCGCCGGCCTTCGCCATCGCCATGCTCGGCGCCATCGAATCGCTGCTCTGTGCCGTCGTGGCCGACGGCATGGCCGGCACGCGTCACGATCCCAATGCCGAACTGGTCGGCCAGGGCCTGGGCAATCTGGTCGCCCCACTGTTCGGCGGTATCACGGCCACCGCCGCCATCGCCCGCAGCGCCGCCAACGTCCGTGCCGGAGCGCGCTCGCCCATCGCCGCCATCATTCACGCCGGCGTGGTCCTGCTGGCGATGCTGCTGCTCGCGCCGCTGTTCAGCTACCTGCCTATGGCCGCGCTGGCCGCACTGCTGCTAATGGTGGCCTGGAACATGAGCGAGGCACGGCATGTGGCGCATACCCTGCGCATCGCACCGCGCAATGACGTGTTGGTGCTGCTGACCTGCCTGATACTGACGGTACTGTTCGATATGGTGCTGGCGGTGGGTGTTGGCCTGCTGCTGGCCGCGGGCCTGTTCATCAAGCGCATGAGTGACCTCACCGACACGGCCCCGCTACCACGTCACTTCCACGAAGCGCTGCACGAGTTGCCCGAACAGGTGCTGGCCTACGCTATTCGCGGGCCGCTGTTCTTCGGTGCAGCCGAAAAGGCCCTGAGCGTGCTTCGCCGTTTCAACCCCGAGGTGAAGGTGGTGATCGTCGAAATGGGAGCGGTTCCCATGCTGGACATGACGGCACTGGCCGCCCTGGAGAACCTGTTGCACGACTACAGTCGCCAAGGCGTAGGACTGGTGCTGGTGGGCACCTCACCGCGTGTGCGACTGAAACTCCGCCGTGCTGGCGTCCACCGGGAGAGCGGACGCCTGGCCTACGTGCAGTCGCTGGAACAAGCGCGGGCCAAGGCGCTGCAATGGCTACACAGCGATGCGCCTCAAACGAACAGCGAGCGCATCCAGGCCAAGTAATCGGCCGCGCCTGACTCACCCTCGCGAGGTGCCCAGGCCGGTTGCTCGCCTTCGCCAATCGGACGGTAAGGACCGGCCTTGCACTCGAACAGCAGGCTGTCCGGATCCAGCACCACCAGGGCATGGAACACACCTGGCGGCAGGTCGACGCCAATGCAATCACCGCCGGCGACCAGCTCGCGCTTGTCGGTCACCCTGCCGTCTTCATCAAAGATCAGCAGACCCAGACGGCCCTTGAGCACCAGCAAACTTTCCGCCTTGTCAGCGGACAAGTGCCGGTGCGGCGGGATATAGGTTTCGGGTTGCAGCCCCACCGCCATGCGATGGCAGGGCTCTTCCATGGCATGGAAGTTATGGTGCTGGCGCTTGCGCGGGCTCGCCGCAGCTTTCTCGGCCAATTCGGCGAACAGGCCCTGATCGAGGAAACGTGGCGCGCCCATGGTTCAGAGCCCCTTGACCGCGAAGATACCCGCGGCGTTGCGCCAGTAGCCCTTGTAGTCCATGCCGTAGCCGAAAATGTAGCGGTCTTCGCAGGGCAGGCCAACGTAATCGGCCTTCAAGTCCGGACGGGCCTTGCGGTCGTGGGTCTTGTCGATCAGCACGGCGGTATGCACGTTGGCCGCGCCGGCGTGTTTGCAGAAGTCGATGATGGCGGCCAGGGTGTGCCCCTCGTCGAGGATGTCGTCAATGATCAGCACATCGCGGTCGATGAAGGAGATTTCCGGCTTGGCCTTCCAGAACAGCTCGCCGCCGCTGGTTTCGTTGCGGTAGCGAGTGGCGTGCAGGTAGGACAGCTCCAGCGGGAAGTTCAGCTTGGGCAGCAGCTTGCCGGCGAAGATCAGGCCACCGTTCATCACGCAGAAGACCACCGGATTGCGCTCGGCCAGCTCACCGTTGATGGCTTCGCCGACCTGGGCGATGGCCGCCTCGACCTGGGCTTCGGTGTACAGGCAGTCGGCTTCGGCCATTACCTGGCGGATGTGTGCGAGATCGGCGGACATGGCAATTCCTCTGGGTTCGGCGGGGAACATGCACGGTTCCCGGTGAAAACTTGAACGGGGCGTCAAGATAAAAGTCGGCAAAGGTACCCATCCGCCTGCCCCGGGGCAAGCCCCGACGGACGAGTGTCGACCATACTGCAGCAGGCTGCCGCCGCGTGTGACAGTTCCTTGCTTGACCGCGACATCCGTGGCCGGGACCCACCAGTCAGTGCAGCACAGCCCGTGATCAATGGATTAAGCTAACGCAATTTTTTTGCCAGCCCGCCGGAGAACCCTTCCATGCCCATCCGTGAGATCCGCCACCCGCTGATCCGCCACAAGCTCGGCCTGATGCGCCGCGCCGACATCAGCACCAAGAACTTCCGCGAACTGGCACAGGAAGTCGGCGCCCTGCTGACTTACGAAGCGACCAATGACCTGCCCCTGGAGAACTACGAAATCCAGGGCTGGGCCGGCACTGTGCAGGTCGAGAAGATCGCCGGCAAGAAGATCACCGTGGTGCCCATCCTGCGCGCCGGCATCGGCATGCTCGACGGCGTGCTCAGCCTGATCCCGGGCGCCAAGGTCAGCGCCGTCGGGGTGGCCCGCAACGAGGAAACCCTGGAAGCCCACACCTATCTGGAAAAACTGGCACCGGAGATCGACGAGCGCCTGGCGCTGATCATCGACCCGATGCTCGCCACCGGCGGCTCCATGGTCGCGACCATCGACCTGCTCAAACGCGCCGGCTGCAAGGAAATCCGCGCCATGGTGCTGGTTGCCGCACCCGAAGGCATCAAGGTCGTCAACGATGCCCACCCGGACGTGATGATCTACACCGCCTCCATCGATCAGAAGCTCAACGAGCACGGCTACATCATCCCGGGCCTTGGCGATGCCGGCGACAAGATCTTCGGCACCAAGCAGAAGGAAAACTGATCGATGAGCGACGAATTCAAGGACCCGCTCTGGCGTCAGGTCATCTCCGGCGCCCAGATGCTTTTCGTGGCCTTCGGTGCCCTGGTGCTGATGCCGTTGATCACCGGACTGGACCCGAACGTAGCGCTCTTCACCGCCGGCCTTGGCACCCTGCTGTTCCAGTTGGTCACCGGACGCCAGGTGCCGGTATTCCTGGCCTCCAGCTTCGCCTTCATCACCCCCATCATCCTCGCCAAGGGCCAGTTCGGCCTGGCCGCGACCATGGGCGGCGTGGTGGCGGCGGGCTTCGTCTACACCTTCCTCGGCATTGCCGTGAAGATCAAAGGCACCGGCTTCATCGACCGCCTGCTGCCGCCAGTGGTGATCGGCCCAGTGGTGATCTCCATCGGCCTGGCCATGGCCCCCATCGCCGCCAACATGGCCATGGGCAAGGGCGGTGACGGTGCCGAGCTGATCCCCTACGCCACCGCCATGTGGATTTCCATGCCGGCGCTGCTCACCACGCTGATCGTCGCCGTGTTCGGCAAGGGCATCTTCCGCCTGGTGCCGATCATCTCCGGCGTGCTGGTTGGTTTCGCCCTGTCCTTCTGGTTCGGCGTGGTCGACACCGCCAGGATCGCCGCCGCGCCCTGGCTGGAGCTGCCCAACTTCACCGCCCCCGAGTTCAACCTGCAGGCCATCCTGTTCATCGTCCCGGTTGCCCTGGCCCCGGCCATCGAGCACATCGGCGGGGTGATCGCGGTGGGCAGCGTGACCGGTCGCAACTACCTGAAGAAGCCCGGCCTGCACCGCACCCTGCTGGGCGACGGCCTCGCCACCTCGGCCGCCGGCCTGTTCGGCGGCCCGCCGAACACCACGTACGCGGAAGTGACCGGCGCAGTGATGCTGACCAAGAACTACAACCCGAAGATCATGACCTGGGCAGCGGTCTTCGCCGTCGGCCTGGCCTTCATCGGCAAGTTCGGCGCCATTTTGCAGAGCATCCCGGTACCGGTCATGGGCGGCATCCTCTGCCTGCTGTTCGGCTCCATCGCCGCGGTGGGCCTGAACACCATGATCCGCCACCAGGTGGACCTGGCCGAGGCGCGCAACCTGGTGATCGTCTCCGTGACCCTGGTGTTCGGCATCGGCGGCATGCTGGTGGGCACAGGTACCGGCCAGGACGATTTCGGCCTGAAAGGCATCGCCCTCTGCGCCATCGTCGCCATCGCCCTCAACCTGATCCTGCCGGGCCATCAGACCTGGAGGCATCAGAGCCCGGACGACGCACCGCACATCTGAGGCAGCGCCAAGAAACAGCCCCGCGATGCGGGGCTTTTTTGGCCTGCTTATCCCGTAGGTTGTGCCTCGCGAAGCATGGTTTCGTCTTGCGAATCCACGCCCCACTGCTGCAGGCGCTTCAGACTTTCGCGGTACGGTTTCAAGCCTGCCCCCAGGAGCACCACCGAACTGGCCACCGCAAGGGTCGTGACGATCAGCAACGAGTAACGCAGGGCCTTGTCGTCGGCGAAAACGTAGTCGGTCACCAGGGCGACAGCCGTGGGGCCGAATCCGAGGCCGATCAGGGTGATCACGAAAAGGTAGATCGCCGAAGCCTGACCCCGCATGGAGTTGGGCATGATCTCCTGGATCGCCGCCGGCGCCACGCCGAAGGGCATGCTCAGACAGAACACCGTGGGCGCCATCAGCACCGTGACCCAGAAGGCATCGTCCATCAGCGGGAAGAGCGCCACGAGCGGCAGCGCCCCCATGGCGGCGAACAGGCCGACGCGCATGTTGGCGTCGGCCCGCCCATGCTTGGCCATCCAGTCCGCCAGCCGTCCACCGAAGACGATGCCGAGACAGCCGAATACCGCCACCAGGCTGCCGTAGATCACACCCACCTGGCCGGCGTCCCAGCCGTGGGTGCGAATGTAGAAGGTGGGTATCCAGGCGGCGCTGCCATAGCCGGCGAAGGCCAGGCCGGCGAAGCCGAAGTTGTGGCAAATCACGGTGCGCCGGTTGCTGCGCAGGTAGCGACCGACTTCCGCAAGGGGCACCACCACGCCGGCGCCAACGCCGCGCCGCTGGGGTTCACGCACGGCCAGCATCAACAAGGTGAAGAGTACGCCTGCCGCGCCGAGGGCCAGGAAAATCAACTGCCAGGGTCGCACCTCGCCCACGAGCGGCAGGTGCACGTCGCCCTGTGCGGAAGCGAACTTGATCACCAGCCCACCGAGCAGGAAGGCCAGCCCGGAGCCGAGATAGACGCCCATGGAATAGACGCTGATGGCGGTGGCACGACGCTCCTTGGGAAAACTGTCAGCGATCAGCGAATAGGCCGCCGGCGACAACGCCGCCTCGCCCACGCCAACGCCAATGCGGCAGAGCAGGAACTGCCAGTAGAGCTTGGCCATGCCGCAAGCTGCAGTGGCGGCGCTCCAGAACAGCACGCCGACCGCGATCAGCCCGCGTCGGCTGCGGCTATCAGCCAGACGTCCCAAGGGAATGCCACACACGGTGTAGAAAAGTGCGAAGGACAAGCCCATCAGCAAGCTCATCTGCGTGTCGCTGATGGCCAGGTCGCGGCGGATGGGCTCCACCAGCAGGTTGAGGATTTGCCTGTCGATGAAGGACAGCACATACGCCACCATCAGGATGGCGACGGTGGTCCACGCGCTCAGGCTCGAGGGGTAGCCGTTGTTCTTGTTCTGCACTGGGCTCTCCTCGGCGCCGCCGGTGCGGCGCACGACGGTTGAAGAAGAACCCAGCTTAGGTGGCCATGGACAGGCTGAATACCGGAGATCACACGATATAGGCAGAGTGAATGCGCACCATGCACTCCGGCTGATAACTTCAGAGCGGCCTTACGGCCGTCTCGCAGAGCCGGGCTAGCGCCGACACCCACTGCGGATGGCTGTTCATGCAAGGCACCAGCACCAGTTCCTGTCCGCCGGCTTCCTGGAACTGCTCGCTGCCGCGCTGGCCGATTTCCTCCAGCGTTTCAATGCAGTCGGCCACGAAGGCTGGGCACATCACCAGCAGCTTCTTCACGCCCTGCTTCGCCAGTTCGTCGAGGCGGGCCTCGGTATAGGGCTCGATCCACTTGTCCCGGCCCAGGCGGGATTGGAAGGACACCGACCACTGCTCAGGCTTCAAGCCGGCGCGCTCGGCGAAGGCTTCAGCGGTGCGCTGGCACTGGCTGCGGTAGCAGACCGCCAGGACCTGGTCGCTTACGCCACGGCTGTCCGGGGCACGCAAGTCGTGCTGCGGGTCGATGCCTTTCACCAGCTTGCGGATATGCCGCTCGGGCAAACCGTGGAAGCTCAGCAGCAGGTGATCGAACTCCTGCTCCAGGTAAGGCTTGGCGCTGGCCACCAGCGCGTCCAGGTAGTCCGGCTCGGCAAAGAAGGGAGGCAGCACCGACACCTCCAGCTTCAGGCCCTGCTCGCGGATCACCCGACGTGCCTCTTCGATAGCAGTTGTGGTGGTGCTGTCGGCGAACTGCGGATAGAGCGGTGCCAGGGTGACGCGTTTGATGCCCTGCCCGGCCAATTTGCGCAGCGCGCGTTCGATCGAGGGCTCGCCGTAGCGCATGGCCAGCTCCACCGGACCATGCGGCCAGTGCGGGCCGATGGCCTCCTGCAGCTCACGGCTGAGGACAATCAGCGGCGAGCCATCCGGCCACCAGATGGACGAATAGGCGTGAGCCGACTGCGCCGGGCGCTTGATCAGGATCAGCGAAACCAGCAGGCGCCGCAGCGGCCAGGGCAGGTCAACCACGTAAGGGTCCATGAGGAACTGGTCGAGGTAGCTCCGTACATCCTCCACCGCGGTGGAAGCCGGAGATCCCAGGTTGACCAACAGCAACGCGTGATCAGTCATCAAACATCCTTAGGCTTCAGCAGGTCGCCGAGCGCCATGTCCAGATCGGTGAATGCAAAGGTGAAACCTGCCGCCCGCAACCGGGCCGGCACCGCGCGCTGTCCGCCCAGCAGCAGGCCGGACAGTTCGCCCAGCAGCAGCCGCAGGACGAACGCTGGCGCCGGCATGAAGGCGGGTCGCCCCAACGCACGCCCAAGGCTGCGGGCGAAGTCGCGGTTGCGTACCGGCTGCGGCGAGCACGCATTATAGGGACCGCGCGCATCGTCCCGCCGCAAGAGAAAATCGATCAGGGCGATTTGATCATCCAGATGCACCCAGGGCATCCATTGCCGGCCATTGCCCAGGGGACCACCCAGCCCCAACTTGAACGGCGGCACCAGGCGCTTGAGGAAACCACCGTCACGCGCCAGCACCAAACCGGTGCGCACCAGCACCACACGGATGCCAAGTGCGTCGGCGCGTTGCGCGGTCTCTTCCCAGGCCACGCAGAGCTGGCTGGCGAAGTCGTCGGTTACAGGCGGCGAATCCTCGGTCAGCTCCCGCTCTCCACCATCGCCGTACCAGCCTACCGCCGAGCCGCTGAGCAGCACCCGCGGCATCTGGTCGCGCTTTTCCAACCACTCCAACAGCTGCTCGGTAAGGGTGATGCGGCTGCCCCAAAGCTGTGCCTTACGCTTGTTGCTCCAGGGGCGGTCAGCGATGGGTTCGCCGGCCAGGTTGACGATGGCGTCCAGAGGCTCGTCGCCATAGTCGGAAAACTGACTGATGCCACGCACCGCACGGCCGCACAGGCTGGCGACGCCTTGCGGTCGGCGGCTCAGGACTGTGAGCTGATGCCCCTCGGCCAGCCATCGTTGGCAGAGCGCCCGGCCGATCAGACCAGTACCGCCGGTCAGCAATATGTGCATGGCATCCTCCTCGCATGGCGCTAAGTGCGGATATCGCCCTAGTCTGGTTTATGACGTTTCGACGTGCCCCGGATTGGGCCACGCACCGTCAGAAATACAGGCATCCGCGATTGGAACCGACCAACCTGTACAACGCTTGAATATTGTACAGGTCTTGTCTAAAGCGTAGCCTGTAGCCATAGGTAACGAGGTAGACCATGAGTGCACCTATCGCCATCATCGGTACCGGTATATCCGGCCTCTCCGCCGCCCAGGCGCTCCATGCGGCTGGGCAGGACGTGGAACTCTTCGACAAGAGCCGCGGCAGTGGCGGGCGCATGGCCAGCAAGCGCAGCGATTCCGGCTCGGTCGACCTTGGCGCGCAGTACTTCACCGCCCGCGACCGCCGCTTCGCCGAAGTGGTACAGCAATGGCGCGACCGAGGCTGGGTCGCCGAGTGGTCACCGAGTCTCTACAACTACAGCGAAGGCCGCCTGCTGCCCTCCCCTGACGAGCAGATCCGCTGGGTCGGCACACCACGCATGAGCGCCATCACCCGTGCCCTGCTCGGCGCCCTGCCGGTGAATTTCGCCTGTCGCATCACCGAGGTCTTCCGTGGCGAACGCCACTGGGGCCTGCAGGATGCCGAAGGTCTCAGCCACGGCCCCTTCAGCCATGTGATCGTCGCCACACCAGCACCCCAGGCTGCTGCATTGCTGGCCGCCGCCCCCAAACTGGCCGGCGCCGCCGCAAGCGTTGCCATGGAGCCGACCTGGGCCGTGGCGATGGGTTTCAACGAACCGCTGGACACCCGCGTAGAAGGCTGTTTCCTGCAAGACAGTCCGCTGGAGTGGCTCGCTCGCAACCGCTCCAAGCCAGGTCGCGAAGCCAGTCTGGACACCTGGGTCCTGCACGCCACCAGCGCCTGGAGCAAGCAACACCTGGACATGCCCAAGGAAGCGGTGATCGAGCACCTCCATGGCGCATTCGCCGAGATGATCGGCTGTGCCGTACCAGCCCCGAATTTCAGCCTGGCCCATCGCTGGCTCTATGCCCGACCAAGCCAGGCGCACCAGTGGGGCGCCCTCGCCGACGCCGACCTGGGGCTGTACGCCTGCGGTGACTGGTGCCTGTCCGGCCGCGTGGAAGGTGCCTGGCTCAGCGGCCAGGAAGCCGCACGCCGACTGCTCGAACACCTGTGACCGCGCCGCGGTTGAACCCGCGTAAACTGCTGCTCTCGAAATGGACGGCCATAAAGCCGTCGGACCGCGAAAAACACTTCCTGGTCAGCCGTCTCATCCTCGATGACGCCGGCGCGATATGTGCCGTGGAACTCGAAGCGGTTCACAGCCACCGCTGCCAGCGCCTGCCCTGGCGCACCCTGGCCGACACCCGCCGCTGGCAGATCGGCTGGCACTGACCCCGCCTCCCAAAACTTGTACAAGGTATTTGACTTGTACAATTTTTTTCCTATTATTCCTTGAAAGCTATACATGATTCAGGACTTGTATAATTCATGTCCAGGTATCTGCCCATGCCCTTCGATCTACCCCAGCGCCCTAAATTGGGCATCAGCGCCTGCCTCCTCGGCGACCCCGTGCGCTTCAATGGGGGGCACAAGGAATCGCGGTTATGCAGCCGCAGCCTGGCGGAGCATTTCGATTTCGTGCCCCTGTGCCCGGAAGTGGCCATCGGCCTCGGCATTCCCCGCGAACCCATCCGCCTGGTGGGCGCCCCCGCTGCCCCACGCGCAGTGAACAGTCGCGAACCTCAACGCGACCACACCGAAGCGTTGGCAGAGTTCGGCGAAATCATGGCCACGCAGCTCGACGACATCAGCGGCTATATCTTCATGCAGAAATCCCCGTCCTGCGGGTTGGAACGGGTCAAGGTCTACCAGGCCAACGGACATGCAAGCGATGGTGGCGGCCGCGGAATCTTCGCCAGCGCCTTTTGTGCCCGCCGTCCAGACCTGCCAGTGGAAGAAGACGGTCGCCTCAATGACCCGGTCCTGCGGGAAAACTTCCTCACGCGCGTCTATGCCTACGCCCAATGGCAGGCACTGTGCCGCGAGGGCCTGAGTCACAAGTCGATCATCGCCTTCCACTCTCGCTACAAGTACCAGCTGATGGCGCACGACCCGGTGCAGTACAAGGTCCTTGGTCGCCTGCTCGGCGGCATCGGCGCACAGCCAGCGGAGGAGATCGGCCCGCGTTACTTCTCGGCCCTGATGGTCGCCCTGAGGAAATGCGCCACCCGCGGAACCCACAGCAACGTGCTGCAGCACCTCAGCGGCTACCTGAAGCCTCACCTCAGCCGCCCCGAGAAGGCCGAACTCCAGCGCCTGATCGAGCAGTACCGCAGCGGTGTGGTCCCACTGGTTGTGCCTATCACCCTGCTCAAGCACCACTTCAACGGTCACCCGGACCGATACATCGCCCAGCAGGCCTACCTGCAGCCGCATCCGGAAGAACTCAGCCTGCGCAACGCCCTCTAGTCATGGACATCACCCGCGACAACCCAACGGGCAACGACTACCAAGCTGCCCTCGCACGCGGACTACTACCGATCCGCGAAGTGGCGCGCCAGACCGGCATCAACCCGGTAACCCTGCGCGCCTGGGAACGCCGCTACGGATTGATCGTGCCGCTTCGCACCAGCAAGGGCCACCGCCTGTATACCCGGGAGGAAGTGGCGCGCATCCACCTGATCCTCACCTGGCTGGACCGGGGCGTCGCTGTGGGTCAGGTCAAGGGGTTGCTCAAGGACCAGGACGCACCGGCATCCCTCGATACCTCCTCCGACTCACCCTGGGAAGAGCAGCGCCGGCACCTGTTGGAAGCCATCGGCAACCTCGCCGAGCGCCAGCTGGATGAGTGCTTCAACGCAGCCATGGCGCTGTATCCGCCCAAGACGCTCTACCGCCAGTTGCTACAGCCCCTGCTGCAAGACCTGGAGCAGCGCTGGCGCACCCAGTTCGGTGGCCAGGTGGAGCGCGTGTTCCTCTACTCCTGGCTGCGCACCAAGCTCGGCACACGCCTCTACCACAACAACCGCCAGTACAGCGCCGCGCCGATCCTCCTGGTCAACGCCTCCGACCTGCCCATGGAGCCAGGCCTCTGGCTGACGGCCTGGCTCGTCAGCAGCGCCGACTGCGCGGTGGAAGTCTTCGACTGGCCGGTGCCCGCCGCCGAACTGGCACTGGCCACGGCGCAGATCCAACCCCGCGCCCTGCTGTTCTACTCCAGCCAGCCGCTCGCTGCCGGCCAGTTGCCCCGACTGCTCGAAGGCCACCCCTGTCCATGCCTGCTGGGCGGCCCCGCCGCGGCCATCCACCAGGCTGAACTCGCTCCTGGCGCCACCCTGGCCGAAGGCCCGCTGGACGCCCTGCAAGCCCTTGCCAACCTGGGCCTGCTGCTCAACCGATAAAGGAACGCGCCATGCGCCAACTCATGTGGTTCCGCACCGACCTGCGCGTGCAGGACAACAGTGCCTTGCACGCCGCCATGGCGGCCGGCCCCACCCTCGCCCTCTATCTCGTCAGCCCCGGCCAGTGGCAGGCGCATGACGACGCACCGGCCAAGGTGGACTTCTGGCTACGTAACCTCGCAACGCTGGCCCGCGCGCTGGGCCGATTGAACGTGCCGCTGCTGATTCGCCGCGCCGAAACCTGGGCCGACGCCCCGTCCGTGGTGCGTGACCTCTGCCGCGAGTTCGATATCAGCTCCGTGCAGGTAAACGAGGAGTACGGCATCAACGAAACCCACCGCGACCGCCAGGTGGCCGAGCGGCTGGCCGCAGACGGCATTGTCCTGCGCAGTCATCTCGACCAACTGTTCTTCCGCCCCGGCAGTGTGTTGACTCAGTCCGGCAGCTACTTCCAGGTCTACAGCCAGTTCCGCAAGGTCTGCTATCAGCGCCTGCACATCGCCATGCCGAGTTGCCTGCCACCGCCCAGGGCGCAGGACGAGCTGGGCATCCGCAGTGACACGCCACCGGCCATGGTGGACGGCTTTCCCACGCCGCCGGAAAGCTTGCGGCAGCTCTGGCCGGCCGGCGAAGAGGCTGCCCTCGAACGCCTGGATGCCTTTGCACTGGAGGAGCTCTGGTGCTACGAGAAACGCCGCGACTTCCCCGCCCAGCCAGGCACCAGCCAGCTCTCGCCGTACCTCGCCGCAGGCGTGCTCTCGCCCCGCCAATGCCTGCACGCGGCACTGCGCAACAATCAGGGCGAATTCGACAGTGGCAATGCCGGTACCGTCTGCTGGATCAACGAACTGCTCTGGCGCGAGTTCTACAAGCACATCCTGGTCGGCTACCCACGCATCTCCCGGCACCGCCCGTTCCGCCAGGAAACCGAAGCCCTTGCCTGGCGCCATGCGCCAGATGAACTGGAAGCCTGGCAACAGGGCCGCACTGGCGTTCCCATCGTTGACGCTGCCATGCGCCAGCTGCTCGCCAGCGGATGGATGCACAACCGCCTGCGCATGGTAGTGGCCATGTTCCTCACCAAGAACTTGCTGATCGACTGGCGCGAAGGCGAGCGCTGGTTCATGCGCCACCTGATCGACGGTGACCTGGCAGCGAATAACGGCGGATGGCAATGGAGCGCGTCCACCGGCACCGATGCTGCCCCCTACTTCCGCATCTTCAACCCCATCAGCCAGTCGCAGAAGTTCGACCCGGACGGTCGCTTCCTGCGCCAATGGCTGCCTGAACTCGCCCACCTGGACAAGCGGGATATCCACAACCCGGCGAGCCTTGGCGGCCTGTTCGGCGCGCCGGGCTATCCCCCACCGCTGGTGGATCTCTCCGCCAGCCGTGAACGTGCCTTGGCGGCCTTCAGGAATCTTTCGGAACGGGTCGTGTGAAGACGACTCAGGCCTGCGGGGCCATGTGGGCAATTGTTGGGCCTTGCCGAGCTCCACCACCCCGGAGGATCAATGCAACGCCAACAAAAAACCGGACACTTGGTCCGGTTTCTTGTGCTGCAGATTCGCCTCAGAAGGACAGGCGATAGTGCAGGGTATAAGTCTCTACGCCATCGTTCGGCTGCTTGATGCCGGCGTTGGAATAGTGCATGGCACGTACGCCGACTTCCTGGTTGGCGAAGCGCAGGCCCAGACCCAGGCGGTCTTCGAACTGGAAGGACGAGCCCAGGTCATTGTCTTCCAGATCGGTGTTTTCGAACACGGCAACGCCGATACCGGCTTCGATGTAGGGCTTCACAGTCTCACCGGCGAATTCATAGACGAACACCGGCGAGAAGGACAGGCTGTGGTTGCTGGAGGTCTCGTCACCTTCCCAGTAGGTGTAGGCGGCGTCCCAGAAACCGGTCAGGCGACCCACGTCGCTCTGGAACCAGCTGCTGGAGAAATCGAATTGGGTCCCCAAGCGATACACCATCGTGGACTCGCCAGTCTGGCCTATATCCAAAGAAACATCCGCCGCCTGAGCGGAAGCGATGTGACCGATAGACATGGCTGCTGCTGCGGCCCAGCAGAAAAGCTTCTTCATGAAAACAGTCCTTTTTCTGAAGTGCTGAAAAACGTGTTAATACCTAGTCGCGATTATAGATAGCTTTTTAATCGGGGAAAGAAATCTGGCGGACTTTTCCATCAGTCAGGGAACTTGTCCACGCGGGCAGACTCGCCCCAGAGCACCGGCAGGATTTCCTGCATCATCGCCGGGTCGCCACTCGACCAGAAACGACATGGTTCAGACTCCCCGCCCGCCAGCAGGCCACGTGCATCCAGCAGGCGTTGGAGCTGTCGGGCAACAGCCGCACCGGTATCGATCAGGCTGACGGAGTCCGGCACCATCTGGCGCAACAACGGACGCAGGAACGGGTAGTGGGTGCAACCGAGGATCAGCGTATCGCACCCCTCGGCCAACAGCGGCTCGACATAGCCAGACAACAGGGCACGCGTCTCCGGGCCCATGAGGTCGCCGGCTTCGATGCGCTCCACCAGTCCCGGACAGGGTTGGGTAATCACCCGCACGTCCCCCGCAAAGCGATCCAGCAGCGCAGCGAACTTGGCGCTCTTCAGCGTGCCCGTGGTCGCCAGCACGCCCACGACACCACTGCGCGTGGCCGCCGCTGCCGGCTTCACTGCAGGCTCCATGCCGACAATCGGCAGCTGTGGATAACGCTCGCGCAGGTCGGCTACGGCCGCCACGGTGGCGGTGTTGCAGGCCAGCACCAGCGCCTTGGCGCCCTGGCCAAGAAGGAACTCGGCGATGTGATGGCTGCGTTCGCGGATGAAGTCGGCGCTCTTCTCACCGTACGGGACATGGCCACTGTCGGCCACGTACAGCAGCGATTCGCGGGGCAACAGTGTGCGGATTTCCCGCAGGACGGAGAGGCCGCCAACGCCCGAGTCGAAGACCCCGATCGTGGCCGCCTCAGGCATGCCGGACACCGCAGACTTCGCAGGCGGGGTCGCGCTTGACCCGCAGCTCGCGGAAACGACTGCCCAGGGCATCCACCAGCAACAGGCGGCCGACCATGGACTCACCGAATCCGGCGAGCAGCTTCAGGGCTTCCAATGCCTGCAGGCTGCCCACCAGACCAACCAGTGGGCCGACCACACCGGCTTCGCTGCAAGTCAGCTCGGCTTCACTGCCATGACCGTAGAGGCAGTGGTAGCAAGGGCTGTCGTCGCGACGCGGGTCAAAGACCGAAAGCTGGCCCTCGAGACGAATTGCAGCGCCAGACACCAGCGGTTTGCCGGCAGCCACGCACGCGGCGTTGACCGCTTCGCGGGTACCGAAATTGTCGGTGCAGTCCAGCACCACATCCACCGCAGCGACAGCGGCGGCCAGGGAATCCTCATCCAGCGCACGCGAGTGCGGCACCAGGCGCACGTCCGGATTCAACGCAGCAAGGCGGGCCATGGCTGAATCGACCTTGCTTTGCCCGACGCTGTTGCTGTCGTGGACGATCTGCCGCTGCAGGTTGGTCAGGTCGACGGTGTCGAAGTCTGCCAGGTGCAGTTCACCTACCCCGGCGGCGGCCAGGTAGAGGGCGACCGGAGAACCCAGGCCTCCGAGACCGACGATCAGGACACGGCTCTGCTTCAGCCGCAGTTGGCCGTCGACGTCGATCTGCGGCAAGAGGATCTGCCGGCTGTAGCGAAGGAGTTCCTGATCACTCAGCATGGCCATTGTCCAAGGGAGATGCGTTCGTGGTCGCCCAGGTCGCGGCGGCTTTCCACGTGCTGAAAGCCCTGGCGGGACAACAGGTCACGCACGGCCGGAGCCTGGTCGTAACCATGTTCCAGCAGCAACCAGCCACCAGGCAGCAGGTGCTTGGGTGCGTCCCGGATGATCAGGCGGATGTCGTCCAGACCATCAGCGCCGGCGACCAGGGCGCTGGTCGGTTCGAAGCGCACGTCCCCCTGGGCCAGGTGCGGGTCCTGGGAGGGTATGTAAGGCGGATTGCTGACGATAAGCGCGAAGCGTTGCTCGCCCAGGGCGGAGAACCAATGGCTCTCGACGAACCGGGCGTTGTTCAGCTTGAGGCGCGCGCGGTTGCGCTCAGCCAGCGCCACGGCGGCGGAAATGCGATCGACACCGGTCACTTCCCAGCCCAGGCGCTCGCATGCCAGGGCCAAGGCAATGGCTCCGGTGCCAGTACCCAGGTCAAGCACCTTGGAGGTACTTGCCGGCAGCAGGGCCAGCGCCGTTTCCACCAGCAGCTCGGTATCCGGACGCGGGATCAAGGTATCGGGTGCTACCTCCAGGTCCAGGCTCCAGAAGCCTTGGTGACCGAGGATGTACGCCACTGGCTCACCCATGCGGCGGCGCTGCAGGTAGCTGGCGAAACGTTCAGCCACTTCGCTGGAGACCACCCGTTCCGGCCAGGTGTGCAGGAAGCTGCGCGGCTTGCCAAGGGCGGCAGCCAGCAGCAGTTCGGCATCCAGGCGCGGGGTAGGGGAATCAGGCAGCTGGGCTTGCCCGAGGAGGCTGGCGATGATCGTCACGTCAGTCTCCCAGAGCCGCGAGCTGGTCGGCCTGGTATTCGGCAAGCAATGGCTCGATCACAGCCTCCACTCCCCCGGCCATGACGTCGTCCAGGGCGTAGAGGGTGAGGTTGATGCGATGGTCGGTAACCCGGCCCTGCGGGTAGTTGTACGTACGGATGCGCTCGGAACGGTCACCGGAACCCACCAGCAAACGACGGGTGTCGGAGATTTCCTTTTGAGCGGCGGCTTCCTGCTGGTCATTCAGCTTGGCAGCGAGCCAGGCCATGGCCTTTGCGCGGTTCTTGTGCTGCGAACGCTCTTCCTGGCACTCAACCACGATGCCCGACGGGATGTGGGTGATCCGCACCGCCGAATCAGTCTTGTTGACGTGCTGACCACCGGCGCCCGAGGAGCGGTAGGTGTCGACGCGCAGATCGGCGGGATTGATCTCGATGGCGGCCTGCTCGTCGGGCTCTGGCAGCACGGCGACAGTGCAAGCGGAGGTGTGGATGCGCCCCTGGGATTCGGTTTCCGGCACCCGTTGCACACGGTGCGCTCCGGACTCGAACTTGAGCTTGGCGTAGACGTTGTCGCCTTCGACCCGGGCAATCACTTCCTTGTAGCCACCGTGCTCCCCTTCGTTTTCGGAGAGGATTTCGACACGCCAACCCTGGCGCTCGGCATAGCGGGAATACATGCGAAAGAGGTCGCCGGAGAAGATCGCCGCCTCGTCGCCGCCGGTACCGGCGCGGATTTCCAGGAACACGTTGCGACCGTCGTTGGGGTCCTTGGGCAGCAGCATGCGCTGCAGGCGGTCTTGCAGCTCCACCAACTGCTCGCGGGCGAGTGCGACTTCCTCCTCGGCCATCTCGCGCAGGTCTGGATCATTGTCCTTGAGCAGCGCCTGGGCGCCTTCCAGATCACTCTGAACCTTGCGGAACTCGCGAAACGCCAGAATCACCGGCTCGACCTCGGCAAACTCCTTGGAGTAAGCGCGGAATTTCCCTTGGTCACTGATGACTTCGGCATCGCCGAGCAGGGCGGTGAGCTCCTCGTAGCGGTCCTGGAGGAGGTCGAGCTTGTTCAGCAGGGAAGCTTTCATTGCGAACGTTTATCCGAGCCCTCGTCGAGGGCGAAGAGTTCCTGGGCCACGGCCAGCGCGTCGAAGCGACCGTCGGCAGAGAGTTTCTTCAGCTGCACGCTGGGGGCGTGCAGCAGCTTGTTGGTCAGGCCACGGGCCAGCAGGGCCAGCACTTCTTCGGCCGAAGTGCCGTTCTGCAGCATGCGCTGCGCCTTGAGCACTTCCTCGTCACGCAGACGCTCCGCCTGCTGGCGATAGGCTCGCAATACGTCAACCGCGGCCAGCTCTCGCAGGCGCTGCATGAAGTCTTCGACACCAGCCCCCACCAGCTCCTCGGCAGCCTGGGCTGCACCCTGGCGGCTCTTGAGGTTTTCCGCGACGACCTCGTGCAAGTCGTCCACGGTATAGAGGTAGACGTCGTCCAGTTCACCCACTTCGGGCTCGATGTCACGCGGGACAGCGATGTCGACCATGAAGATCGGTTTGTGTCGACGCTGCTTCAGCGCACGCTCCACCGCGCCCTTGCCAAGAATTGGTAACTGGCTTGCTGTGGAGCTGATGACGATATCGCTGTTGACCAGTTCCTGGGGCATGTCGGCCAGCAGCACGGCATGGGCGCCGAACTCTTCGGCCAGGATGCTGGCGCGCTCCAGGGTACGGTTGGCGACCACGATGCGCTTCACGCCCTGCTCGTGCAGGTGGCGGGCGACCAGGGTGATGGTCTCGCCGGCGCCGATCAACAGCGCCTGGCTGCGGTGCAGGTCGGAGAAGATCTGCTTGGCCAGGCTGACGGCAGCGAAGGCCACGGAAACCGGGTTCTCGCCAATGGCGGTGTCGGTACGCACCGTCTTGGCGGTGCTGAAAGTCGCCTGGAACAAGCGGCCGAGCAGCGGACCGACCGTACCGGCCTCACGGGCAACGGCGTAGGCGGACTTCATCTGGCCGAGAATCTGCGGCTCTCCGAGGACCATGGAGTCCAACCCGGAGGCAACGCGCATCATGTGGCGGACGGCGGCATCGTCCTGGTGCACGTAGGCACAGGCACGCAGCTCTTCCAGGCTGAGGTTGTGGTAGCCGGCCAGCCAGGCGAGTACCTCATCGGTGCTGGGGTGATCCTGCTCCAGGTAAAGCTCACTGCGGTTGCAGGTGGAGAGGATCGCCGCCTCGCGACTGGGCGTTATGCGACACAGCTGCTGCAGGGCCTCAACCAGCTGCTCGGGGGTGAAAGCCACGCGTTCGCGGACATCCACCGAGGCGGTCTTGTGGTTGATACCAAGAGCAATGAAGGCCATGCAGGGTCGCTAACTGAAACAGGAGGGCGCGCAATTGTCCTACTTCACCCGAACAACGACAACCACCGCCGATAATTGTCTGCTCGACCAGGTTTGCCCCCGCGGGTTGCCGCCCCGCCCCATGTGCTAGCCTGACGGCTTGTGTCATGATGAGACACTCGCTGGTTAGTCGCCTTCCTTCCTATGAATAGATCCCTCTCGTTGCTGACCGCCCTGCTGTTTCTCGGCGGCTGTCAGAGCTTGACCCACAAGTCCCCGGACGGCACCCCGCCGGTCGAGGAAGGCAACCAGGCCTCCGCGCCCGCCAAGCCCGAGGTCTATGGTTCGTTCAACCGCGAAACCCTCTACGCCCTGCTCGCTGCCGAACTGGCTGGTCAGCGCAACCGATTCGACATCGCCCTCGGCAACTACGTACAGCAGGCCAACGCCACACAGGACCCGGCTGTAGCCGAGCGCGCTTTCCGCATCGCCGAGTACCTGGGCGCAGACCAAGCCGCATTGGACACCTCGTTGATCTGGGCCAAGAACGCTCCCGACAACCTTGATGCCCAGCGCGCCGCAGCCGTGCAACTGGCGCGCTCCGGCCGTCATGACGAAGCCATGACCTATATGGAGAAGGTGCTCCAGGGTCAGGGCGACACCCATTTCGACTTCCTCGCGCTCTCTGCCGCGGAAACCGACGCCGATACCCGCGCAGGCCTGTTGCAAAGCTTTGACCGCCTGCTGACCAAGTACCCGGACAATAGCCAACTCGTCTTCGGCAAGGCCGTGCTGCTGCAACAGGATGGCCGCACCGAAGAAGCACTCCATCTGCTCGAAGGGGTGCCCTCCGACGACAAGGAAATCGCCCCGATCCTGCTGCGCGCTCGCCTACTGCAAAGCCTCAAACGTGGCGACGAGGCCCTTCCACTGCTGCAGAAGGCCATCAAGCAACACCCTGACGACAAGCGCCTGCGCCTGACTTACGCCCGCATGCTGGTAGAGCAAGGTCGCCTGGACGAAGCCAAATCCGAGTTCTCCGGCCTGGTCCAGCAATTCCCTGACGACGACGACCTGCGCTACTCCCTGGCGCTGGTCTGCCTGGAAGGCGAAGCCTGGGACGAAGCCCAGGTCTACCTGGAAGAACTGGTTGACCGCGGCAGCCACGTCGATTCGGCGCACTTCAACCTTGGCCAGGTCTATGAAAAGCGTGGCGACAAAGACAGCGCGCTGCTTGAGTACGCCTTGGTCGGGCCGGGCAATGACTACCTGCCAGCGCAAATGCGCCAGGTGGAAATCCTTCTGGAAAGCGGCAAGCCCGACGAAGCGGAAGCTCGCCTGGCCAAGGCCCGCGATGCCCAGCCGGACTACGCTATCCAGCTTTACCTGATCGAAGCCGAAAGCCTGGCTGAGCGCCAGCAGCCCGAGCGCGCCTGGAAGGTCATCCAGCAGGGCCTGCAGCAGTATCCCGACGACCTCAATCTGCTCTATACCCGCGCCATGCTGGCCGAGAAGCGCAACGACCTGACCCAACTGGAGAAGGACCTGCGCTTCATCATCGAGCGCGAGCCGGAAAACGCCATGGCGCTGAACGCCCTCGGCTATACCCTGGCCGACCGTACCACGCGTTACGACGAGGCCAAGAAGCTGGTGGAACAGGCCCACAAGCTCAACCCGGACGACCCGGCCATCCTCGACAGCCTCGGCTGGGTGAATTACCGCATGGGCAACTTGCCTGAAGCCGAACGGCTGCTGCGCCTGGCCCTCAAAGAGTTCCCCGACCACGAAGTCGCCGCGCACCTGGGCGAAGTGCTCTGGGCCCAGGGCAAACAGGTCGAAGCCCGCAAGATCTGGGCTGAGGCCCTGCAAAAGCAGCCTGACAGCACCATTCTCCGTGACACCATGCAACGCCTGACTGGCTCCGGAGCCCTCTGATCCATGCGTTTACGTAACCTCCTGGCGGCTGGCGCGCTTCTCCTGCTCACCGGCTGCGCCGCCCTGATTCCCCATGAAACCTTCGAAGGCCAGGGCAACCAGGCCTCCTGGAATGCGCACAAGGCCCAGGTCAGCACCCTCGACGGCTGGCAGATCAGCGGCAAAGTAGGCATCCGTGCCCCCAAGGACTCCGGAAGCGGCACCCTGTTCTGGCTGCAGCGCCAGGATTATTACGACATCCGCCTTTCCGGCCCGCTGGGCCGTGGTGCCGCGCGCCTGACTGGCCGCCCGGGCAAGATCGAACTGGAAGTAGCCAATCAGGGCCGTTACCAGGCCGAAACCCCCGAAGCGCTCCTGGAAGAACAGCTCGGCTGGCGCCTGCCGGTGTCCCACTTGCTCTGGTGGGTGCGCGGCTTGCCCGCCCCCGACACTCGCAGCCGCCTGACCCTCGACGGCGCCAGTCGCCTGTCCCACCTGGAGCAGGACGGCTGGCAAGTGCAATACCTGAGCTATGTCGAGCAAAACGGCTATGCCCTGCCCGAGCGCATCAAGCTCAGTGGCGAGAACCTTGACGTCACCTTGGTGATCAAGGACTGGCAGCCACGCCAGCTCGGGCAGTGACATGCAGGACGCGCAACTCATCCTGCCTGCTCCAGCCAAGCTCAACCTGATGCTGCACATCCTCGGCCGTCGCGCCGACGGCTATCACGAGCTACAGACGCTCTTCCAGTTTCTCGACCATGGCGACGAACTGGGTTTCTCGCTGCGCCAGGACGGTGAAATCCACCTGCGCACCGAAGTGCACGGCGTCCCCCATGACAGCAACTTGATCGTTCGCGCTGCTCGCAAACTGAAGGCCGAATCGGGTTGCCGCCTCGGAGCCGACATCTGGCTGGACAAGCGTTTGCCCATGGGGGGCGGGATCGGGGGCGGAAGCTCCGACGCCGCCACTGCCCTCCTCGCCCTGAATCGCCTGTGGAACCTGGGCTGGAGCGAAGATCGCCTGGCCACCCTCGGGCTCTCCCTAGGCGCCGACGTACCGGTCTTCGTGCGTGGCCGCGCCGCCTTCGCGGAAGGTGTCGGCGAGCAGCTGACTCCAGTGGAGCTGCCGGAGCCCTGGTTCCTCGTAGCGGTGCCGCAAGTCTTTGTCAGCACAGCAGAAGTTTTCTCCGATCCTGAGTTGACACGGAATTCTCCGCCCATTAAAGTTCGCAGCCTTCTTGAGGGGGGCGGTCGGAATGACTGTCAGCCGGTGGTCGAGAAACGTTACCCAGATGTACGTAACGCGCTGATCTTGTTGAATAATTTCACATCAGCTAGATTGACCGGCACTGGAGCTTGTGTGTTTGGGAGCTTCCCAAGCAAGAGCGATGCTGATAAAGTCTCGCGCCAACTTCCGGCCACTCTGCCGAGCTTTGTCGCTCAGGGGCGTAACATCTCGATGTTGCACCGCAAGCTTCAAGGTCTGGCTTGAGAAGGAATGCAAGGCATTCGGTTGTACGATACAGGGGCGTCGCCAAGCGGTAAGGCAGCAGGTTTTGATCCTGCCATGCGTTGGTTCGAATCCAGCCGCCCCTGCCATTAACCCCACCGGGGTTTACGTACAACACAACGAAAGCACTGCGCAGCAAGTTAAAATTCTAGGGGCGTCGCCAAGCGGTAAGGCAGCAGGTTTTGATCCTGCCATGCGTTGGTTCGAATCCAGCCGCCCCTGCCATACACTTAAAAAGCTGTTCAAAAGCTACGGCCTTTGAACGGCTTTTTGATTCATCAGGTCTACCCTCAGCCGGCAGGTACTGCGCGTGTCCAAGATGATGGTCTTCACGGGGAATGCCAACCCCGATCTGGCGCGTCGCGTCGTACGTCAACTGCATATTCCCCTCGGCGATGCCTCCGTAGGCAAGTTCTCCGACGGCGAAATCAGTGCTGAAATCAATGAAAATGTCCGCGGCAAGGACGTCTTCCTGATCCAGCCGACTTGCGCACCGACCAACGATAACCTGATGGAACTGGTGGTGATGGCTGACGCCTTCCGCCGTTCCTCGGCCTCCCGCATCACTGCGGTCATCCCCTACTTCGGCTATGCCCGCCAGGATCGCCGTCCGCGTTCCGCCCGCGTGGCCATCAGCGCCAAGGTAGTGGCTGACATGCTGACCGTAGTCGGCATCGACCGTGTACTCACCGTCGACCTGCACGCCGACCAGATCCAGGGCTTCTTCGACATTCCGGTGGACAACATCTACGGCTCCCCGGTCCTGGTCGATGACATCGAAGACCAGCGCTTCGAAAACCTGATGATCGTTTCCCCGGACATCGGTGGCGTGGTTCGTGCCCGTGCCGTGGCCAAGTCCCTCGGTGTTGACCTTGCCATCATCGACAAGCGTCGTCCGAAGGCCAACCAGTCCGAAGTCATGCACATCATCGGCGATGTCGAAGGCCGCACCTGCGTGCTGGTCGACGACATGGTCGACACCGCTGGCACCCTGGGCCACGCAGCCAAGGCCCTGAAGGACCATGGCGCTGCCAAGGTCTACGCCTACTGCACCCACCCAGTGCTGTCCGGACGTGCCATCGAGAACATCGAAAACTCCGTGCTGGACGAGCTGGTGGTGACCAACACCATCCCGCTGTCCGCCGCGGCACAAGCCTGCTCGCGTATCCGTCAGCTGGATATCGCGCCGGTTGTGGCTGAAGCGGTCCGCCGCATCAGTAATGAGGAATCGATCAGCGCGATGTTCCGTTAAGGACATCCCTGACGAAAGCACCCCGCCTCGGCGGGGCTATTTGCCCAACCGCCCGGATGCTGGTCGCAAGCATTACGGGCGTTTTGGCTATTTTGGAGAAGTGTAATGACTGATTTTGCCCTGAATGCCGAAGCGCGTTCTGACCTGGGGAAAGGTGCGAGCCGCCGCCTGCGTCGTAATGCCAACCTGGTTCCCGCTGTAATTTACGGCGGCGAGAAAGCCCCGCAATCCGTAAGCCTGCTGGCCAAAGACCTGGCCAAGCTGCTGGAAAACGAAGCTGCTTTCAGCCACGTGATCGCCCTGAACGTTTCCGGCGCTACCGAAACCGTTCTGATCAAAGCCCTGCAGCGCCACCCGGCCAAAGGCTTCGTACTGCACGCTGACTTCCAGCGCGTAGTTGCCGGCCAGAAGCTGACCGCCCACATCCCCCTGCACTTCATCAACGAAGCTACCTCCGTTGGCGTGAAGCAAGGCGGCGGCGAAGTTTCCCACACCATCTCTGAAGTCGAAGTCTCCTGCCTGCCGAAAGACCTGCCGGAGTTCATCGAAGTTGACCTGGCCAAGGTCGAAGTAGGTCAGACCGTTCACCTGTCCGACCTGACCCTGCCGAAAGGCGTCGAGCTGGTGGCCTTGGCCCACGGCAACGACCTGGCAGTTGCCAACATCCATGCTTCCCGCGTGGTGAAGGAAGAAGGCGAAGCCGAGTAATTTCTTACTCTGCGTCAGCCTGACAAAGGGCCCCTGTAGTGACTGCCATTCAACTGATCGTCGGCCTGGGTAATCCAGGCCCCGAATACGACCAGACCCGGCATAACGCAGGGGCCCTTTTCGTTGAGCGCCTGGCGACGCGCGAACGCGTCAATCTGAGCCTCGACAAGAAGTACTTCGGCCTGGTCGGGAAGTTCTCTCACCAAGGTCGCGACGTTCGTCTGCTGATCCCCACCACCTACATGAACCGCAGCGGCCAGTCCGTAGCGGCCCTGGCCGGGTTCTTCCGCATTCCGCCCGAGGCCATTCTGGTGGCCCACGACGAACTCGACATGCCACCCGGTGTTGCCAAGCTCAAGACTGGCGGCGGCCACGGCGGCCACAACGGGTTGCGCGACATCATCGCTCAACTCGGCAACCAGAATTCGTTCCATCGCCTGCGGCTTGGCATCGGCCATCCGGGGCACAGCAGCCTGGTTTCCGGCTTCGTTCTCAGTCGCGCCCCGCGCAGCGAACAGGAACTGCTCGACACCAGCATCGATTTCGCCCTCGACGTGATGCCAGAACTGCTCGCCGGTGACCTCACCCGCGCCATGCAGAAGCTGCACAGTCGCAAGGCCTGAACCCACTCCGCGCAGAGGCACACTCCATGGGATTCAATTGCGGCATCGTCGGCCTGCCTAACGTCGGCAAGTCCACCCTGTTCAACGCCCTGACCAAGTCCGGTATTGCAGCG
This sequence comes from Pseudomonas sp. D(2018), assembly GCF_005502555.1. Classification (NCBI taxonomy): domain Bacteria; kingdom Pseudomonadati; phylum Pseudomonadota; class Gammaproteobacteria; order Pseudomonadales; family Pseudomonadaceae; genus Pseudomonas; species Pseudomonas sp. D(2018). The sequence continues at coordinate 9,211 of NZ_SCOK01000009.1, read as the reverse complement.
GAGAACTTCCCCTTCTGCACCATCGAGCCGAACAGCGGCATCGTGCCGATGCCCGACTTGCGCCTCAATGCCCTGGCCGAGATCGTCAAGCCCGAGCGCGTGATCCCCACCACGATGGAATTCGTCGACATCGCCGGCCTGGTAGCCGGTGCTTCCAAAGGTGAAGGCCTGGGTAACAAGTTCCTTGCCAACATCCGCGAGACCGACGCCATCGCCCACGTGGTGCGCTGTTTCGAAGACGAGAACGTCATCCACGTTTCCAACAGCGTCGACCCCAAACGCGACATCGAGATCATCGATCTCGAACTGATCTTCGCCGACCTCGACAGCTGCGAAAAGCAACTGCAGAAAGTCGCTCGCAACGCCAAGGGCGGTGACAAGGACGCCCTGGCACAGAAAGCCCTGCTGGAAAAACTCATCCCCCACTTCAGCGAAGGCAAGCCGGCGCGCTCGCTGCTGAAGAACCTGGGTGACGAGGAGAAGCGCCTCGTTCGCGGCTTCCACCTGCTCACCAGCAAACCGGTCATGTACATCGCCAACGTTGCCGAAGACGGTTTCGAGAACAACCCGCACCTTGACGTGGTGAGAGTCATTGCCGAGGAAGAAGGCGCCATCGTGGTTCCGGTGTGCAACAAGATCGAAGCCGAAATCGCCGAACTCGACGACGGCGAAGAAAAGGACATGTTCCTCGAAGCCCTCGGCCTCGAAGAGCCCGGCCTGAACCGCGTGATCCGCGCCGGCTACGACCTGCTCAACCTGCAGACCTACTTCACCGCAGGCGTGAAGGAAGTCCGCGCCTGGACCGTCCGTATCGGAGCCACCGCCCCGCAGGCTGCTGCCGTTATCCACACCGACTTCGAAAAAGGCTTCATCCGCGCCGAAGTAGTCGCCTATGACGACTTCATCCAGTACAAGGGTGAAAACGGTGCCAAAGAAGCCGGAAAATGGCGTCTTGAAGGCAAGGAATACATCGTCAAAGACGGCGACGTGATGCACTTCCGCTTTAACGTCTGATCCACGAAAAAGCCCCGGACCTCCGGGGCTTTTTGCTTCTGTAGGATGGTGTTGAGCGAAGCGATACCCATCACGGGCACCTGCTTCGATCCGCTGAAAACCCTCCCCGGCCACCGCGCTTCCCTGAAAACGTTCTCACCACCTAAACAATTGAAAGATCACAAAATTATCTAAGCGAAGGGGTTGACAGCCCCCCGACAGATGCGGAAAATGCGCGCCACTCGGCTACATAGCTCAGTCGGTTAGAGCGCAGCATTCATAATGCTGATGTCCCAGGTTCAAGTCCCGGTGTAGCCACCATACAAATCAAAGGGTTAGCGCAAGCTAGCCCTTTTTTGTTTTGGGCGACAGACTACAAACAGACTACATCCCGACTACCGAGCCTTTGCTAGGCACCTTCCCAAGGATTCACAAGGTCCACCCCCAACTCCTCGAAGTCACGGGTGTTTCGTGTAGCGACCTTGGCGCTGTAGAGCCGGGCTATCGCCGCAATCTGTCCATCAGCCATATCTGTCACCCTTCCCTTGGCTTCACTGGCCGAAACCAGCGCCGCATAGTGCACAGCTGCATCCACATCAAAAGGCAGAATGCAGCCGGCAAAGAGCTTGTTGAAAAGCGTGTCGGCGCCTATCGCCAACAAATCCTTCCGCTTACCGTTTGGCATCCTGGCGATCCCATAAAGGATCTCAGCCACTGAGATGGAACAGATCACCAGTTCGCTACCTGGCTGAGCATCCAGCCATGCAACGACGCTTGGGTCAGGCCTGGATTTCATCATCTCCGAAAGGACATTGGTGTCTAACAGGATCATTCATCAAAGTCCGCTGCACGTGCCTTTGTGTTGCGGGGAGGCAATTCCAAATCCACACCGCCCGCAGCGGCAAAAAGTTCGTGAATCCGAGTGCCCATTCCGCTGGGCTTGTTCTGCTTCGCAAGTGCTTCAGCAAGGATCACCCTCACTTCTTCCTCCATCGAGCGACCATGGCTGGCGGCCACGACACGAAGCCGAGCTTTCAGCTCATCGTCCAGGTTGCGAATCGTGATGCTAGCCATAGGGACCTCCAATGGAATCATTGCAATCACTGCAATCATACTGGAACGTGCCTGCTTTGCGCCAATGGCGACAGACGCAATGCGGATTCCAGATGATCCGGCGACAGATGCGCATAGCGCATGGTCATGGCGATCGACGAGTGGCCGAGGATCCGCTGCAAGCTGAGGATGTCCCCTCCCCCCATCATGTAGTGGCTGGCGAAGGTATGCCGGAGGATGTGGGTCATCTGCCCTGGTGTGTGGAAGCCACAGCGCAGGTAGGCACTTCGAAATGCGGCCCTACAGGACACGAACAGCCGGCCATTCCCGGGCATCCCTACCTTGAGCGCTATCGCCTCAACTTCAGCGGGGATCGGTACTGACCTGGACTGGCGGTTTTTGGTCCGGTGGAAGTGCGCCTTGCCTCCGAATATGGCACTGCGCTGCAGCGATTCAGCCTCATCCCAACGCGCTCCCGTTGCCAGGCAGATCAGCGCGACGGGGTAGGTATGGTTGTTGGTGGACTTGCGGCACTCCTCGAGGAGCTGCTCGATCTGCGCCAAGGTCAGAAATGTGAGTTCTACCTGATCGGTCTTGATCTGACGGACCTTGGCGAGAGGGTTGTCTCCTACCCACGCCCCCAAGCGGTTCAGTTCCGAGAAAACGGCGGAGAGATAGCGCTGCTCATGGTTGACCGTGTGCGGCGAGACATCCTTGAGGCGTGATTGCCGATAACGAGCCCAGGCGAGCGTATCGAACTCAGACACGCACGGGTCGTGTAGTCGTTCGACCACCGCCAATGTTCGAGCGAGTCTGTATTGGTGGTCCTTGAGCGAGCAGCCATGCAGGTCGTACCAGAGTTGCACCAGGTCAGACAGGCGATCATCCAGCGGCCTGCCGGTTTGCTTCAGCAAGGACAGGAAGTTCGCCTCATAGCGCTGAGCAGCAGCCTTGGTGAGAAACCCGTATTTGCGGATTCGGCGCCCGGAGCGACCGTTCTCATAGAAATCCGCCGTCCAGGTCTTACCTTCCTTGCGTGCCGTCATACCGCCCTACCCCACCTGATCGTTCGCTCCGTCAGCAGCTTCTGGATGTGCTTGTAGATATCACGCTCGCCCTTTTCCTTTGCGGCGTAGTGATCGCGTATTACCGGCCAGCACACCCATTCCCGGAGGCTGGCGAAGGCCTTTTCCGCGCCCACTCGCTCCCGTGCAAGCAGGCTGATGAAGTTTCCCAGGAAGAGCTCCACGTTCTTGCCGGTGAAGCCCTGGGAGGTCTTGAAGTGGCGCTTGTAGTGGGTGCGTCCCGCCAGCGATTCAGCCGGGATAGAGACCTTCACGTCCTGGCGCATCAGGGTCCAGAAGGCATCGAGTACGCCCTTACTGGAACACAAGCGGAAAGACTCCAGACCGTACTGGAACAGCCCGTCGAGATGGCCCGCCAGTTCGGCAAAAGTGCGGTTGTCGATCATGGCGCCGGTATCCATATCGGCCGAGCCATCGGCAAACTGCTGGACGACGGAGTGGTGATAGCGCAGTTCGATCCGCCAGACAGGAGCTTCAGGGTCGTAGTTCTGGTCGTCCTCGACATCGAACGGGTTGTCCATGCCGGACCAGACCGAGCGCCAATAGTCGAGCTTGTCGATGCTCCAGGCCTGAAGGGACTTGTTGTAGATGGCGAGCTGGATGCCTGACGCCGAACCGAACAGGAAGGACTGGCCACGGCCATAGGAGACGGCTTCCCCGTCGTAGTGCACTTCCTTGATGCCGGAAAGGTCACGGCGGGCTCGTGCACGGCACAGCAGACGGTCAATCAGATCCTCGGGAGGCGTCCAGCCTTGCACGTCCAGGGCGAGATGCACGGCGCACTGGTTGGGCTCGACGTGTTGCATGGCTGCCTTGGCGAAGCGGTCCATCCACTCCTGCAGGACGTCGGGCGTGCATGACTGAATGGCGTGCGGGCTCACTTCGATCTTCATGTGGGCGCCGATTACGTCGATCTTCACGTTGAAGTTCTTCAACAGGAGGACGAAGCCAAGGTCAGCGTTCTGCAGCTTGTACTGGTAGCCCGAATCGCGACCTACACGTCCTGCGTGCCACTGGTGCCCGGCAAATTCGACGATGTCGCCCTGCTCCACCAAAGAAACAATCTCGGGACGCAACATCCCACGGTAGAGCTGCCGAACCGTATCCACACGACAGCCCAACAGGCGGACGCTGGACAGGTCGTTGATGCGTGCGGTCTTCGGGTCCAGGAACAAACGCCCGAATTTCGAGGGCTCAGCGGTGAGTCCATCCAGACGCATCTGATCAATTGCTTTCTTCACTGTTCTTTCCCCATCAGTGAGTAACAACAAGGTTTCTAAAAGCGGTTCATAAGACGTGCTACAGGGACGTCAGGCCCGCGGCCCTTTGCGCGGTGCTCGCGGGCTCGCATCCGGGCAAAAGGGCCGCGGGAGAAGGCCTGACGGTGTGCAAAACGGCTTGCAGCTACCACAGGAACTCCCCCTTCACGTAAGGCACCTGGGTCACGCGGACTTGCTTCGGTGGCGTATCGGGGCCGAAGGACTGTTGGCCAGGGGCGGACGCGGAAGGCAGCGGATTGGCCTTGTAGGTCTCCAGGGATTGCCGATCCGGCAGGCTGGAGTCGAAGTAGCCGTAGGTCGCGGCCATGATGCAGAAGTCAAACGAGGTGGCGACGCGGGTGGCCTGCTGGCTGTAGCACTGGCAGGAGACGCCATCCTTCACCGTGTCCGGTGGACGCTTGGCGACCAGGAACGGATCCGACGTGGACAGGCAGTACAGGCGCGGATGGGTCACCGGCTTGGTCAGTTCGTCATACACCGGCGCCGTGGACGGGATATCCGGGATCCTCGGTTGCAGGCTGGCGAGATACTGCGCCTTGGTCTTGGGCGCGCTGCCGGTGGGTGGACTGAGTACCGCGTCCACCTTGTCGCTGACCTTGTCCACCAGGGACTTTTCAACGCTGGCCACCGCCGCCGCTTCTACCGGGGTGGAGCCCTGCTTGTAGCGCTCATAGGCGCGATAGACGAGCACCGCCGCGACCACCAGCACCAGGCAGGCGAGGATGAATTTCTTCGGCAGGTTGACCTTGAAGTGGTGGCCGGCGTTGGCGCTCTGGTAGACGTCAAAGAAGCGTTTGTCGATCTTCACCGGCTGCTTGTCGGCGTCCTTGAAGGCGGTCTTCTTCTCTACCTCCTCGATGACGAACTGCGATTCGAAGCGCAGCAGCTGGGCGGACTTGAACACCCGCACGAAGTGGATATGCCCATCGGCCAGCCGCCGTGCATGCACATCGAGAAAGCGCGGGTCCTGGGTGATCAGGTGCAGCTCGTGGCCGTTCTTGCGGATCAGCTCCAGGCGGCTGACGTGTTCGGGGATCGCCTTGCGCGGGTCTCGCACGCCGAACATGGGCACCGCCGCAGAACCCTGGGCTTCGTCCACCACGATGATGGCGTCGGCGGGTAGCTCATACCATTTGGTGGCGTCGTCGAACTCGAACCACGCCGCTTGCAGCTTCTCCGGCTTGAGGCCGGTGACGTTGTGGTAGTAGACGACGCGGCCAGCCCGAAAGGCCTTGTCGTCGATTTCGCGGATGGCGTTGAGGGTCTTGCCGTGACCGGGCTTGCCGGTACGCAGGATGATCATGGCCGCCTCCCTTAAGCATCAATGGAGGTGCCACCAGGGGCACGCCAGACTTGTTTGCGTTTGAGGTCGGCGGCCTTGTCCAGTCCGGTGAGGATCAGGCGGGTGGTGATCGCGGAGAGGAAGATGTTGACGATGACGTCGAACTTGGCGAGGCCGAGCATCTGCTGAATCACCACCCCGGTACTGCCGATGTTCTGGGTGATGTAGTTCTTCGCCACATCGAGCACAGCGTTGTAGCCGACGTAGGTGACGAAGCCGACGCCGAGCATGCGCAGCACGAGGCGTACAGCGGGGCCGATGATCATGATGATGAGCTGGGCGATGAAGAGGAATTGCATCAGGCACCTCCAAAGGCACGGCCCACGTACAGCGCCGCCATGATCGAGGCGATGGCGACGAAGACGTAGGAAAGGTCGGAAGCCGCCGCGCACAGCGGCTCATAGGAAAACGCGAGGGTCTTGCCGCCGCCGGAGCGCAGGCTGACGGTCTTGTCTACCGGGCAGGTACCGGAGGGCAGCCAGCGGGCGCCGGACTCGATAAAGGACGGCACCTGCAGCTCAGGGGACTCGGGGTTGCCGGGATCGGCACCGGTCAGCAGCTCTTCAATTTCCTGCTTGTGACCGGGGAAGTCGTTCAGCTCTTCGGCGGCGCACTTCTGCTCCTTCTCCTGCTGGAGGATGGCGCACTGGATGGCGTCGCCTTCGCAGGTAATCGACTGCTCGCATTGCAGGCCGGTGGCGCTGGACTCATCTTTCTCCTCTTCCTCCTTCTCCTGCTGTTCCTTGGCCTTGTCGTCCTGGGACTTGCCGTCACCGTCCTTGCACCCCGAACCGGTGCAGGTGGAGGACTCGTCGCCCTTGCTGCCGTCCGCGTTGGTGTGGCTGACCGAGGTGTTGTTGGTCACGCTGGTGGTGCAGGCCTTGGTGCCCGAGCAGTTGGTCGTGGTGGTGGTTTCGCTGGTGGTGGTGGTCTTGGAGCCGTCCGGGTTGGTGACCTCGGTGATTTCCTTCTCGGTCTCGGTTTTCTGCTTGGAAGGCGGCGGGGTCTTGGGGATGCACACGTCCTGGATACCCGCCCCCACGTCCACCTGCCCACGGTCGCATGAGCCGGGGTTGGTGTATTCAGAGGTGGTCTGGCAGGTCATGTGCACCCGCCCTTCCCCATCCGTCACCTTGTCGGTGCAGCTGGATTCAGACTTGGATTGCGCCTCGAGGGAGGATGGCCCCTTGTTGGGGCTGTCTTCGGCGGTGCAGGACACGCCATTGCCCTTGTACGAGAACAGGCCGAACACGCCATTGGGCGTGCCATCGACGAAGCGGTAAACGTTGGTCGGCCCGGCACCGTTCCAGGCATACTGGCAGGCGTTCTGGCAAACCACGCCGGCCGGATCGGTGCGGGCGCCGATCGCACCACCACCGGTGTATTCGCCCATGCGGTGTTCGTGGGAGATTTGCTTACCGATGGTCGGTTCGCAGACATCCGGTGCAGGCACCTCGCAGGCCCCCGTCATCGGGTTAAGGGGTTGCCCCGGTGGGCAGGAGTCCCCGATTCGATACATCGGGTTAGCCCAACGCGGCGTGCCCTCAGCATTTCGGAGAGTGCAGTCGGCCTGCGTGCCATCACGGTACAGCGGCGAGACACTCTTCGTTGGATAGATGGTGGTTAATCGGGCAGCCTCGCACAACGCTTCCGGGCTGGCCTTAGCGCCAAGCCTGAGGTTGTCGGGCAGGAATACCCAGGCATAGGTCGCCGCCTCAGAGCCGCCCGAAAAACACCAGGTAAAAAGCCACGCAGCAAAGGGCCAGATAAAACGTCGGATAGTCGAAGGACATGGATTCACCATCTCGCTACTCGCCCTGTGGAAAAGAAAGGCCCGGCGAACCGGGCCCGTGGAGCGGACGCCGGGGTTACAACGCGCGGCGCATGTACTTGAACGCCGCAGCGCCGACCAGGACGGCGAACACGGCCCAACCGATGGTGTTGGTGTCCTCACCGGCAGTGGTCAGGGCGCCGGTGGCTTCGGCGGGTACGGCGGCGTAGACGATGGATCCGACGAAGGCACAGGCAGTGCCGACAGCGGCGGTGGTGGCACCGACGGAACGGCGCAGGAGGGATTGCAGGTTCTGGCTCATAGAGACCTCACAGCAGTTTTTTCAGGATGAGGAAGGCAAAGACCGAGGCGAAGAGGATCAGGACTTCATCCTTCAACGCCATGGCGTCCTCCCAGCTCAAACCGGACCCGTGATCGAGCGAGGTCCGGAGTTCTTCAGCCGTGACAGCGGACAGTTGCCCGGTGCAGACGATGCCGCCGCCTACCCGGATGCCCCAGTCGCCGTCACAGACGATGAAGTTCACGCCGCGTGCTCCAGGACCTGGGCCGGCAGCGGTTCTTCACAGCCACCCGGGCAGGTGTGTTCATGGAGCTTCGGCAGGAGGTCGGACGCCGGGGCCGGTTGATTCCAGAGCTGGCCCATCGGTCGCCCGCAGCGGTCACACACGACGCGATCCAGAATCACCATGGCGGCGCCCTCCCCCGGTTAGGACTTGGCCGGTTCAGTCGGAGCCGGAGTGGCTTGCGGCTGAGCCTGCTGCTGGCGGTTCGGCTGGTTGCTGCGCGGGGCCGGTTGGTCGTGCACCACGGCGACGATCACCTGCTTGTTCTCGATGCGGCCGTACTGGTCGCGGGTGGGGCGGACGGCGGTTTCGAATTTCATCTTTTGCGGGCCGCGGCTGAAGTCGATTTCTTCCAGCACGGCGGGGTCGCAGCTGTAGCCGGTGAACTCGAAGCCACGGGCGTTGGGGCGTTCCTTGGAGCCTTGGGGGATGGGCGAGAAGCCCTGCAGGCTGGCGAAGACTTCGCCGGTGTCTTTCTTGGCGTACCAGTCGGTCTGGACGACGAGGATTTCCAGGGTGGCTTTGGCGGTTGGGATGTCGAACATGGGTATTTCCTCTTTTGGTTGCGCCTTGGGCGCGGTCTGTAATCAGCCGGCTCGACTTTCTTGGGCGTGAAGGGTCCCTCGACCCGTGGTTGGCCGTTCTGTCGGTGTGGCTGTGGGTGGTGCCTGGTGCGTACGGTCGGGCTGCGGGGTGGCCGGTCAGGCCTCAAACACCAAGGGCGCTGCCCTTGTCATCCCGCTCTTGCCGCCGAGGGCTCGGGAGCGCGGGGCGGTGAAGCGTTGCCCCTCTCTCCCAAGCCGAGGCTGTTTCAGGGTGGTGGACGGTCAAGGGTGCGCTTCGCCCGGCGCTCCGTTTGGCCGAACGGTGAAGCGTGTTCGGACAAGCCGGTGCGGCGGCCCTGGACCTGGGCGAATGCGGTGTGGAGGCGCAGGCGGGGGAAAAGCCCGAAGGCTTTGGCCAGGCGGAAGGTCAGGACGGCGATCAGGGCCACGACCAGGGTGATGAGTTGGGCGTCAGTCATGGCTCAGTCCTCGAACGGCTCGTGGATGGGCACGAAGGGCGTGGGTGGCCCGCTGTCGTACACAACGTGCCAGTACTTC
>NZ_SCOK01000099.1:0-7216 GCF_005502555.1 Pseudomonas sp. D(2018) | reverse complement strand
CGGATGGCCGTGGAATCGGTGTCCGGATGCTCGTGGAATGAGTGTCCGGATCAGCGTGGAATCACTGTCCGGATGTGCGTGGAATGGGTGTCCGAGTCAGCGTGGAGTCCGCACACTGAGGGAGCCGATGATCTGGGGTAGGGATCGTCGGGAAATTTTGTTGATTGTTCTCAACCGGCTGTGCTCCGCACAGCCGGTTGGTCTCGAAGCTTGTTGTTTTTGTAACCAAATCTTAGCCGCAGCCGGTCGGCTGCAAAGAAGCGATGTAAAGAGGCACAGGGGAGGGGCAACCCTCGTCCGCTCTTCCTGTCTCGGTATGAATCGCCGCTCAAACCTCTCATTCCAGATCACGCAAAGTGCCGGCAGCGCCTCACTCGCTTTTCTCTTGCTCTCAAATATAGAGATCCGTCGGAATTTTTTTTTTCAAGGGGCAGATTTTTGAGTTGCCGACGAACGGTATGGATTGACGATCTGTCAATACGGTGGAGATCATCGCGGATGCCTAGTGCTGCAAGGGATTCGGCTATTTTCAGCGATTCCGGCGTAGACCAAATTTTCTTTCGATGGTTGGTGGTTGACTGGGGGCGTTGCGTCGTGGATCGGGCGCTGTGCTGTTCGTAGAAGGCCCCAGGGAAGAGGTGATTGATGCCGAGTGGCCGCTGCTCAAATCGACCGTTTCAATGCCCCTTCATGCCCAAGAAAGCTGCGGCACGCCCACGCCCGGGTGACGAGTTATGCCCATGGGTGTGGGGCTATCAATGCAAGTCGTCAGACACACACACCGTGCTCGAGCTGCCCGATCAGGTCACGAACCGCTTCTGCTCCGACGTAAGTTCCCAGCATTTCAATTGGGCGCATTCCACCGAGCGCTAGCTGAGGTGCCAGCATCCAGATCCACGCTGCCGCCTGATTACCCTCAAAAAGCCCTGTGGAAGAAGTGAGTACCTGCGCTGCTTGATGGAGTCGGTCGCTTTCCTTGGTGGAGAGCCGCCCGGCTTTGAGCCGACGGTGTAGAGTCGGACGGGACATGCCGAGGTGGCCTGCCAGCACGGGAGCTGAAATGTTCAGCTCGCTCGCCAGGCTTTCGAGATAGTTGATCGGAAACCCATCGTGAACTTCTGCAATGAGCTGGGGCCCTCGCTCAGGGATGCCGGTAGCTGTCCAGATAGAGTTAGCACTGACAACCTCGCTGCCGGGGTGGTAGGCCTTGATGTCGTGTCCTGCCAATGGCGTTTCCTCGGAACGTGAGTGGTCGTGCCCAAACAATTGTGTCCCCCGAGACATATGGATTGTAGAGGGTGCTGAGGATCGCTTTGCTTGCGTCGCCAGCAATCATCAGTCGATCACCGATTCGGCGGTACGAAAGGCGGTATTGGCATCTGGGGGCGGTCTTGAGCATGAATGGCACAACCATGCCCGACGCACATCTTCAAAAGGTGAGCCGGGCTACGAGGTTTGGTTCCGCCGCTATCCAGGCAGTCCGCTTCGCAAGTCTGATGAGCTGCCGTCGCGAGGGAAGCAATTATCACTGGGGACATTGGCTTCGTTGGACGGTGGGATAATGGCTGGGATGGGTACCTTGGCTGATTGATTCAGCGCTCTGGCTACCGATTGGATCAATCTCCGGATCTGCTCGGGAATGAGCTGACGAAGCTGCATATGCTGCGAAGGGGGGGACGATTCGAGCCCTGAATCGACCTTACATTGCAGGGCCAACCGGGCTATGCCTCTCATGGCTCGATACGGTTTGGAAGGTTTGAATCGTGTATCAGCTGGTTGGTTTTCCAGAGGCGTCACGCAAAGTCGCTTGGATTGCGCGAGCCAAAGCGCTGCCTTCGTCGTATCAATCAGTTCAATGTGAGGGCGCATAGGTTCGTGGCTTTGCGACTCACGTGGATAGCGGAAGCGTTCGCCAGCCTGTTCCAGCAAGGTCTTGGTATCGGGCTGTGGCGTCCTGATGCACTGTCCTCGGTATCTGAACGACTCATTCAGTACCCGTTGTCTACTGGTCTGGTCGGCATCCAACGCTGTTGTTTTCTGCTTGAAAGACCTTGTTCTTTCGGCGAAGCCGGCTGCTGATTCCGCATCCAGGTAGAAGGGGCAAGCTTCCCGGGCGCGAGTGAAGGCCACATACGCTGAGCGACGATCCGAGGTTTCTCCCCCGAGGTAGAAGGCACGTTCGACGGTCAGCCCCTGTGACTTATGCACGGTCATGGCATAGGCGTGATCGAGCTTGTCGTAGTCCTCCAGGCGCCAGCTAATTTCGAGTCCGTTACGATCCAGTCGTGCTCGCAACCTTGTGTCGAAGATCGGTACGCCTGAGGCGTCCACCCCAGCGCCGACACGTTCAATCTGAAGGAGCGTGGCCCGGTCACCGTTAAAGATCGGCGTGCTGCCGAGCTTGGCATTTTTTCGCAGCATAATCCGATCACCGGGAGCCAAGCTGATTTGGCAAACGTGTGCACGGTTATTCCCCACCTGGACAACCTGTTCGGCAGCCGGGTCAAGCTCGCCCGCTTCGATACGAAGCTCGCGTACGCGGTGGTTCAGCCGCTGTACCAAGTTGTTTTTGTCCGCCAGTAGCAAGATTTCATCCCACGCTGTGCCTCCTGAATGGGCGCCGGCTGCGTCGGCCATCAAGCAGTCGATAGCAGACGGGGATTCTGGCTCAGTTGCTCGCACTAGGCCTTGGGCTTGCATCAAGCCCAGCGCATCGCCGCCATCCAGGAACCAGGCCTGGCTGATGGCGCGATTCGCTGAGTCTCGTTGCCGAGCGATTTGTTCAAGCCGACCAGCCCCCAGATGCTGCGTGAGCATTTGTAACGTCGAGGCTGATCCGACAGCTTCCAGCTGCTTCGAATCGCCAACGAGCACGAGCTTGGCGCCAGCCTGTTCGACGAAGGAAGCCAGCTTATGCAGCGTGCGGGTATCAACCATGCCGGCTTCGTCTACAACGATGACATCGGTGTCCTTCAGGTGCAGCCGGTACTTGGGGTTGTCGTTTTCCAGCATGATGAGCAGGGCATGGATCGTGCGCGACGCAATCCCCGAGCTCTTCTCCAGCTCGGCGGCTGCCGCACCAGAGGGGGCCAAGCCAATCACGCGATTTCCGACGTCGCTGTAAGCCAGATTCAGGGCAGCCAGAGACGCCGATTTGCCTGTCCCAGCGGCCCCTTGAATGATCGTCATGCGACGCCCATCAGCCGCATGTCGCATCGCCTGCACTTGTTCATCACGCAGCTTGAAACCGCGCTCGCGCTCACAGGTTGCGAGGGCTGCCTCAATCTGCTGCCGCGTTAGGGTGAACTGTGGTGCGGGCTTTTGTGAGTGGCGTGCAAAGCGCAGCACATCCACTTCGAACTGCCTGAACTCCTCTGTGGTGAACAGGGCGTCTTCGCCTACCCGGTCGGGGAGTCGAATGACGCCCAGTTGCTGGTAGATTGCAGCCTTGATCTCCGGGATGGCATTGGCCCCGCCGTGGAGAATGCTCAGCTGTGCCGCGACCCGGTCAAGATCATGGGTTTGGAACACGCTGCTGTTCTTAAAAAGGAGGGCTTCTAACGCCAGCTTCGTCGGCGGGGTAAGGTCTCCGGTCGTCGGAGAGAGCGTGGCGAGGGTCTGTTGCCATTCTTCGCGAAGAGTCCGTCCGTCGACGGCTGCTTTAGTCTGTCGAGTGCGCTTCGCGGCAGCCCGTGCGGCATCTGCGCCATCTGCTCCCATCGCCTGAAGTGCTTGCTGAATCTCGCGACGACGGCTGGAGAATTTCATTACCTCCTCCCGCCCAATGCCCGCCACCACCAGTCCGCTGCGGTCAGGGTCGTGCTCCAAAACCGGCACTATCTCGGGCAAATCACGGAGGAGGGCGCTGGCAAGAAAGGTGTCGAACAAGGCGGCGATTTCGACCTGGCGGTGATACAGCTCCCGGGCATCGAGTGTGCGCCAGTTGCCATCCGCCCCCACGACCAGATTCGGGATCTCTGCATGGACGTGAAGATGGGGTTCCTGATTCCGGTTAGTGAAGTGCAGGTAAGTCGCCGCCACAATCTCCCCCGGGTGCGTCTCACTGCCTTGGCTGCCAGTTCTAAAAGCAAAAAGTCCCCGCGACTCGAGGTTGTCAAGGGTGCGGCGAGCGGCCTCCATTACTCCGCGCTCAAACACTTCCTGCTGATTGCGGGGGAGGGTGGCGTACAGCAGTGAAAGCGACTTCTCGACGTTAAACGACGTGGAATACCCGGCCAAGGCATTGTTGTCAGAGTGCAATTGGGTGTGTCGGCTCTTGCTGCAATACGAGTTCTGCGTTCGTGGGTTGATACCCTGCATGAGTGCGGCATAGTCCCCGGGGCGAGGTGCATGCCCGAGGTTGAGGTGTGCAGCACCCTGGCCGACAAAGGCAGCCAGCACGGTATCGCTGCCGGGTTGCATGTAGTAGTCCTCGCGCCCGCTATTTACCACCAGGTGGGACTCATCGCCGGATTCGTGATACTCGGCTCGCGCAGCGATCTCCTGAGTCGAGAACTTGTCGATAGTGAAGATGCTCATCGTTGCTCACCCGAGAGCGCTGATGAGCACAGATCGAGTACACCCTCACGTCCGCCAGCGTGTGCAGCGCTAAGCACTCGTTCGGACAGTAAAGAAAATCCTTGCGCAATTTCGTCCCGAATAGCTTCGATGGTCTGAATGTCAAGCTGCGTATTGCTCTTTTCAGACGTTGACCTACGGCCTGTGGCTAATGCGGTAAGGTCACTTGTGTCGATAGATTCGAGAATAGATTCAAGAACCCGGCTCTCTGGAACTCCAAGTCCCTTGGCAAGGTTGCTGAGTGCCAACTGACTTTGGCACTTAGTAATAGATTGGCTATATATTTTGCGCATTGCTGTGACCTCACTTCAGGCGATCATTTGCTACTACGCTTTTAGTAGAGGCACATGAGCAAATCGGGGCGCAAGTGTCAGTGATTACGCGGTTTTTACACTGGGCAACCTTCGGAGGAGGTGCAGCAGTGTTAACCGGGTTTTATGTATTTCTCCATGCTCTCGGATGCTTTCTCTTATTCTCACGTGGTGCCGTGATCTGTCATCAGTTCTCACGTTCTAGTTTGTATTATCGATTATTCGATGGTGTCAATGCATGTATAACCAAAGTCTCTTTGTGGTCAATCTTCTAATCTGCTGGGGAGTGCTGGATAATGAATAAAAAACAGGGGTGGCAGTATGAAGAAGGGCTCTGCTCGTATCGCTCTGTACGGAGTCAAGGATGTGCTGGTGGTATCCCTTCGGGAGTTTAAGACTCTGCCGGAGCTAATAGAGGTGTTACAGGGGATGGACGTAGATGTGTCGCTGTCTAGCCTGCATCGCTATCTGAAGTCTGAATTGCAGGAAGAGTACGAGTGCTACTTGAAAGTAACGGGGAGGGGCTTGCTTCGCAATCGAGGTTCCGCTCGTGGACATGCTGGAGTACGGCGTGGAGTCTCTCCTGTTAATGTGGGGGGATCGGCTGATGAGGTGGTTGGTAGTCCGGGTGATTTGCATGATGCTATTAAAAAAATAAAATTATGAGGTGGTTATGAAAGTTGTAGTGATAAATTTTGGCGGTAATCTCGGTAAAACGACTTTGTCAGCCTATTTTCTTTACCCAAGGCTGGGTGGGCCGAAAATGATAGCGGTCGAGTCTATCAATGAGACCGCTAAAGAGAAGGGGCTTGAGGTTGATTTGATTCGGGGTGATAGGTTTAAGGAGATTTATAGAGAGTTGGTCGTAAATGAGAGCGTGATTGTCGATGTGGGGGCCTCCAATGTGGAGGGCTTCTTAGAGGGGCTGTCCTCGTTTGAAAACGGTCACGATGAAGTCGATTTATTTCTTATTCCAGTGACGTCGGGGAAGAAGGAACAGGCGGAGTCAATCAAAACCGCGCTTGTTTTGTCGCTTATGGGGGTGAAAAAAGAGCGTATCAGTCTGGTGTTTAACAGGGTTGAGCGCTCAGTTGACGAGGAGTTTCCAGAGACTCTTCGGCAATGCGCCATACATAATAAATTTGTGGCAAATCCAAAGTGCCGAGTTTTCGAAAATGATATTTATGTGGATCTGGGGAGCTTGGGTTTGAGTGTTGATGAGGCATGTGACCTGAATGACCACTCACTGGATCAATTGAAGGCGGATCTCATAAGTGGGCTTGGGGATCCTGATCAGTTTTTGCTGGCGGATAAGCGTTTGAGTGTTGCCAAGCGAGCTAACAAGACTCGAGATCAGTTGGACGCAGCGTTCCAGGCGTTGGTGGGGCACTGATATGAACGATGATCTCTTGGTGCGTCCTCCGACTCGGCAGGAGGAGCGGATTAGGCATCTGTATGCTTGTGCCAATGATATTGTAGAGAGGCTTGAGTCAATTAGGGGAGCGTTTGATCGTCTTGAACGTGTTGAAATTATGGTGAATGGTGTCGAGAAAAGTCCAGGACTAATCGAGTGCGTGGAGGCACTGACCGTTGCCATTCTTCAATTGGAGGTCGTTTTATCTAGGCAGTATGTCGAGTCTAGTGTTTTTATGAGGTCTAGTGAAGTTGACATAAAGGACAGGATTCAAGCCATGGATGATGCACTTCGTTTGTGCGCCGACAAGGTAGAGGTGCTGCTAAGTGATCGTAGGCGAAGTGGCGTTTTATATAAAATGTCTGTTGGCCTTGGTTTTGTGATGTTTATATTTATCTTGGCTGTTGGTGGGTTGCAACTTTTTGCTTGATTTGATCCTTTTGGGAGCGGATTTTTTGGTTAATGAGAAGTGTTAGTGTTGTTCTGAGGGGCGTGAAGGGACATATAGCTGAGGGAGATTGGCAATCTCTTAACTCCCAATTCCGGCCGCCGGTAAAATAGGTGGCCTCAAGTTAAAACGTGTCTGATCTGAACGGCACACCCCTCGCCAGTTCAGCTCACGAGCGTGTCTCACCGTGGGGCAGCTCTACCTGGAATAGCCGTGTCCGGTGGAATTCACTCAGGCCTGTGCCGCAGGGCACAGGGTTTGGTGAATCCCGAAGCGGGGTTGCTGTGCCATCTGGTACACCCGTGCGAATCGCGTACCCCATCAGCCGATGCCGCAGGTCTGTACCAGATGGTACAGGGCTCCGTGAATCCTGAAGCCGGGTCGCTGTGCCATCTGGTACACCCGCGCGAATCGCGTACCCCATCAGCCGATGCCGCAGGCCTGTACCAGATGGTACAGGGCTCC
>NZ_SCOK01000098.1:0-7950 GCF_005502555.1 Pseudomonas sp. D(2018) | reverse complement strand
GGATGGTGGAGGACGTTCTGGTGGCGTCCGAGCCTGCTGATGCAACCCTCACCCCCAACCTCTCTCCCAGGGGGAGAGGGGAGCCGCCCGAGCGAGGGGAGGGTATTGCGCGGGCGATCGAGGTTTTGCGCGAAGACATTGGCCTCAGCGAGGCAGCCGCGCGGCAGATAGTCGAGTACCTGGCGCGGGCACGGGCGGCCCTGGGGGCCTTGCCGACCCAGCAACGGCTGGTGATGGAGCGATTCTTCGATGAATCCGGGGGCATGCAACTGATCATCCATTCGCCCTTTGGCAGCCGGCTCAACCGTGCCTGGGGCCTGGCCCTGCGCAAGCGCTTCTGCCGCAGCTTCAACTTCGAGCTGCAGGCGGCGGCCACCGAGGACGCCTTGATCCTGTCGTTGTCCACCAGCCACAGCTTCCCGCTGGAGGAGGTCTGGCGCTACCTGCATTCCAACAGCGCCGAGCACCTTTTGATCCAGGCGATTCTCGATGCGCCGCTGTTCGGCGTGCGCTGGCGCTGGAATGCTTCCGCCGCGCTGGCCCTGCCGCGCTACTCCGGGGGCCGCAAGGTGGCACCGCAAATCCAGCGCATGCGCAGTGAAGACCTGTTGGCCAGCGTGTTCCCCGACCAGGTGGCCTGCCAGGAGAACCTGGTGGGCGAACGTGAGATTCCCGATCACCCGCTGGTGGCCCAGACCCTGGATGACTGCCTGCACGAGGCCATGGATACCGAGGGCTGGTTGGCCCTGCTCCGGCGAATGGAGCGGGGCGAAGTCGATCTGGTTGCCCGTGACCTGCCGGCGCCTTCGTCCTTGGCGGCGGAAATCCTGGGCGCGCGGCCCTATGCCTTTCTCGATGACGCGCCACTGGAAGAACGCCGTACCCAGGCCGTGCAACAACGGCGCTGGAGCGATCCGGAGTCCGCCGACGATCTGGGCGCGCTGGATAGGGAGGCCATCGCGGCCGTGGCCGAAGAAGCCTGGCCACAGGTGCGCGATGCCGATGAGATGCACGAGGCCCTGCTCGCTCTGGCCTGTGTGACCCAGGCAGAGGTCGACGCCAATGATGACTGGGCAGGCTGGCTCACCCGACTGGCGAAGGCGCGCCGCGCCGCGTGCATGCACCTGGACGGCACGCCCGCCCTGTGGCTGGCGGCCGAGCGTGTGGAACAACTCCGCGCGCTCTATCCAGAAGCCGTCCGCAAGCCGGCCATTACCGCGCCGGAGGGTTTCACCGCCGCGTGGGAGGCCGAGGCCGCCCTGGTGGAAGTGGTGCGAGCCCGTCTCGGTGGCTTTGGTCCACTGACTTTGGCGAAGCTGGCGGCCGACCTGCACCAGAGCCCTGCGCCGCTGACCTTCGCCCTGGCGAGCCTGGAGCGCGAGGGACAGGTGCTGCGTGGCCGCTTCACTCCCGGCGCGACAGCGGAAGAGTGGTGCGAGCGCCATCTGCTGGCACGTATCCATCGCTACACGGTGCGGCGTCTGCGCCGCGAGATCGAACCGGTGGAGCGAGCCGATTTCATGCGCTTCCTGTTCGACTGGCAACGCGTTGCCGCCAATGCCCAGGTGCGCGGTGCCGAAGCGCTGGCCGGGGTGCTGGGCCAACTGGAAGGCTTCGAGGCGGCGGCTGGCGCCTGGGAAAGTGAAATTCTCCCCAGCCGGGTGGCTGACTACGGCATCAACTGGCTGGACGACCTCTGCCGTGCTGGCCGGGTGGTCTGGTGTCGCCTGGGCGGGCGCGGCAAAGCAGTCGCGGTGCCGGTGCGCGGCACCCCCATCCTGTTGCTGCCGCGCAAGAGCCTGGCGCTCTGGCGTGCCTGCTTGCAGGAAGGGCCGGCCCCCGCGCCCTCCGCCCGCGCCGAGCGCGTGCGCCAGGTACTGGCCAGCCAGGGTGCGCTGTTCTTCGATGAGCTGATGGACGAGGCCCACCTGCTGCGCAGCGAGTTGGAGGATTGCCTGGGCGAGCTGGTGGCCCTGGGCCTGGCCAACGCCGACAGCTTCGCCGGCCTGCGTTCGTTGCTGCTTCCGGCGGCGCGTCGCAGCCGCCATGACCGCCGCGCGCGCCTGGCCCTGGCCAATATGCAGGATGCCGGGCGTTGGGCGCTGTTGCGCGGCAAGGCGGAGGAGGGCAACGGCAAGGTCCCGGCCGAGGCCCTGGAACATGTCGCGCGCACCCTGCTGCGTCGATATGGCGTGGTGGGCTGGCGTCTGCTGGAGCGCGAGGCCGACTGGCTGCCGCCCTGGCGCGACCTGTTGCGGGTCTTCCATCGCCTGGAAGCGCGCGGCGAGATTCGTGGTGGTCGCTTCGTGGCCGGCACCTCCGGCGAGCAGTTTGCCTTGCCGGAGGCCGTCGGCCTGCTGCGAGAGGTGCGCAAGCGCCCGCTGGAGGGCAGCCTGGTCGGCCTGTCCGCTTGCGACCCGCTGAACCTGGTGGGCACCCTGCTCAACGGCGCCAAGGTGCCGGCGGTGGCAGGCAATCGCCTGCTGTTTCGTGACGGCGTGCCAGTTGCAACGCTGGTGGCGGGCAAGGTGCATCTGTTGCAGGACGCCGATCCCTCCACCGCCAATGAATGGCGCGCGGCGCTGATACGCCAGCCGGCCGCCACGCCGCTGGGGCAGCAGTCGAGACGGGCACGGATGCCGTTGTAGGTACTGGTTGGGCACTTACCGTGTAGGGGCGAATTCATTGGCTCTGTCTGCATGACGTGTTGCAAGCAGATGCATTACCCGTAGGAGCTGGCTTGCCAGCGAATGGCCCCGTTTCGCTGGCAAGCCAGCTCCTACAAGGGGTTTGGCCCGCTGGTAAATCTTTCGCCCCTACCGAAAGTCGCCTTCTTCCAGCTGCGCACCTAAGCGCTTGTAATCGCTCAGAAATTGACCCAACCCAAGGGGCCCCCGGAGGACCTGGCGCCTGGCCATCTCCCGACAGCTTATCCACAGCTTCATCCACCGTTTTTGTGGGTATGCGCCGATCAGCCTTCGTCGGACTTATCCACAGCCAGCAAGGGGGCCAGCAGGGCGCACATGCTGCGCCAGTGGGAGCCTTCCCAGTAGAGGCGGTCGCAGGTATCGCAGCTGAGAAAGCGCGAATAGAGCGCACCGATGCGCGGCGGCAGGCGAGGGCGGGCGAGCTCCGGGGTGATTTCCTGCAGCGGGTGATTGCAGTGCAGGCAGAGGCTGAAGGGGTTGGCGCTGCGGGCCAGATCGAGGCGCTCGAACAATTCGCGAAGCTGCAGCGAGGGTTTCAAGGCATGTACGTAGCAGCCGTGGGTGATGATGCGGCGCTTGAGCAACTCGCGGTCGCGGGTCAGCACGATGCGCCCTTCGTGGGCGGAGATTTCGGCGATCTGGCCGTCCTCGAAGCCGTTGTCGTAGAGGGTGTCGAAGCCGCACATGCGCAGCAGGCTGGCGAGGCCGCCGAGGTGGGCGTCGGCGACGAAGCGCAGTATTCGCAGCGGTCGGGCACGGACCTTGAGCAGCGGGCTGATATCCAACGCCTCGAACTTGGGATAGACCGCCAGCCGGTCGCCATCGAGGATCACCCGCTCGAAGCCCACCGACTCGCCATTGAGCAGGACCAGTTCCACCTCGGTGTGAGGCACGCCCAGCGCCTCGATCATGTGCTTGACGGTGGCCGCCCGCGCACAGGCGCACGTGAATGCCTGCCGGCGCCGCTCGGCGGGCAGGAAGTCATTGAGCTCTTCGTAGAAACGGAATGTGGCCCTGACCATGGGGAAGAGTATGGCAGGCGCTGGCGCGCCCTCCCGGAAGAGGGCGCGCGGCCATTCACTTGGGCTGGGCGACGACCCGCAGGTAGGGCTTCAGGGTCTTGTAGCCGTCGGGGTACTTCTTCTTCGCATCTTCGTCCGATACCGAGGTCGGGATGATCACGTCATCAC
The DNA here is from genome assembly GCF_005502555.1 of Pseudomonas sp. D(2018). NCBI lineage: Bacteria > Pseudomonadati > Pseudomonadota > Gammaproteobacteria > Pseudomonadales > Pseudomonadaceae > Pseudomonas > Pseudomonas sp. D(2018). Next base: position 4,052 of record NZ_SCOK01000098.1, on the reverse strand, counting down.
CCGGACGCCAGTTCACCGGCGTCGCCACCGTGTGCTTGGCGTTGAGCTGCAGCGAGTCCAGCAGGCGCAGCACCTCGTCGAAGTTGCGACCGGCGCTCATGGGGTAGACCAGCATCGCCTTGACCTTCTTGTCCGGGCCGATGATGAACACCGAACGCACCGTGGCGTTATCCACTGCAGTGCGCGGGCCCGCGCTGGCATTGGGGTGGATCATGTCGTAGAGCTTGGCCACCACCAGGTTTTCGTCGCCGATCATCGGGTAGTTGACCGCGTGCCCCTGGGTTTCCTCGATGTCACCGACCCACTTGCGGTGATCGCTGACCGGATCCACGGACAGGCCGATCACCTTGGTATTGCGCTTGTCGAATTCGGGCTTGAGCTTGGCCATGTAGCCCAGCTCGGTGGTGCAGACCGGCGTGAAGTCCTTTGGGTGGGAGAACAGAATGGCCCACTGGTCACCGATCCACTGGTGGAAATTGATCGTGCCTTCGGTGCTGTCCACAGTGAAATCGGGCGCTTCGTCACCAATGCGGATTGCCATGTAAGTCCTCCTTTCTGTCTGGCTGGAAGGGGCCGCCAACCCACGGCGGCTATCGCGGCAGGTCCATCGGCCTACCGGGGCTGAAAGTATAGGCCGGCCTCCCGGGCCTGCCCGGCGGACATTGGATCAGTGGTCATGCGTCCCGGTCCGGGAGTGCTATTCCTACTTTGTGGAGGTCGTCGGAAGCTCGCTGTCGACAGGGCCCGTGGCGCATTGCGCCAGATGGGCATGCATGGCGGGAAGAGTGGCGGCCTTTTTCCGGTGCAGTGATTTCCGCAATCCCGACCGTCGCCCTGCAACTCAACAGGAGCGAGCGTATGGCTACGTTCATCACGCTGGCGACCTTCACCGATCAGGGTATCCGCAGCGTCAAGGACTCCCCGGATCGGTTCGTCGCCTTCAAAGGGTTGGCCGAGCAGCTCGGCCTTTCGGTCAAGACCGTCTACTGGACGGTAGGCAGCTTCGACCTGGTGCTGATCGTCGAAGGGGATGAGGAAGCGGCGACCACCCTGCTGCTCAAGACGGGCCAGTTGGGCAATGTAAGGACGCAGACACTGCGCGGCTATTCGGAACAAGAGTTCCGGCGCCTGCTCAGCGGCCTGTAGCAAGTCCCGCCCTCGAACGGGGAGCCGCACCGGTGGCCGCTCCCCTTGGGCCCAAAGCGCGGCAGCGGCCTTGAGCAGGTACTGGCTGGTGGGTAATACGTCGAGTTTGTCGAAGCCGATATCGTCCGCCCGGACTAGCGGATGAGTGGCCGGTGGCATGGGCGAGGCGGTGCTAGCGTTAGAGGAGGGGAGGTGCTGGCTGGGGGGGCTGCGCCATGCCCTTGCAGCGAGGCCTTGCGCCCACAACCTTTGTTCTCGAACCCGGTGCCGGTGGCACCGCCGGAGCGCGTGCGGCCCTGCCATATCCCATAACCCGCACGGAGGTGATTGTCATGGCCCGCACGACCCCCATCAGCCATTACCGCAATATCGGCATAGTGGCCCACGTGGATGCCGGCAAGACCACCACCACCGAACGGGTTCTTTACTACACCGGCGTCAACCACAAGATGGGCGAGGTGCATGATGGCGCCGCGACCATGGACTGGATGGTGCAGGAGCAGGAACGCGGCATCACCATCACCTCGGCGGCCACCACTGCGTTCTGGAGCGGCTCGCGCAAGCAGCTCGACAAGTTCCGCATCAACATCATCGACACCCCCGGTCACGTCGACTTCACCATCGAGGTGGAGCGTTCCCTGCGCGTGCTGGACGGTGCGGTGGTGGTATTCAGTGGTGCCGACGGCGTGGAGCCGCAGTCCGAGACGGTCTGGCGCCAGGCCGACAAGTACCATGTGCCGCGCATTGCCTACGTGAACAAGATGGACCGCGCCGGTGCCGACTTCCTGCGCGTGGTGGAGCAGATCAAGAAGCGCCTCGGCCACACGCCGGTGCCGATCCAGTTGCCCATTGGTCAGGAAGAGAACTTCAACGGCCAGATCGACCTGATCCGCATGAAGGCCATCTACTGGAATGACGCCGACCAGGGCGCCAGCTTCCGCGAAGAAGAAATCCCCGCCGAGCTGCAAGAAACGGCCCGCCACTGGCGCAACGTGATGCTCGAAGTGGCCGCCGAAGCCAACGAGGAGTTGATGACCAAGTACCTCGACGAGGGCGACCTGAGCGAGGAGGAAATCAAGACGGGCCTGCGCATCCGTACCTTGTCCTGCGAAGTGGTGCCGGCAGTGTGCGGTTCCTCCTTCAAGAACAAGGGCGTACCGCTGGTGCTGGATGCGGTGGTGGAACTGCTGCCGGCACCCACCGAGATTCCGTCCATTCGCGGTACTCACCCGGACGACCCGGAGAAAGAAGACGAACGCCACGCCGACGACACCGAACCCTTCTCGTCACTGGCTTTCAAGATTGCCACCGACCCCTTCGTCGGCACCCTGACCTTCGTTCGCGTCTATTCCGGTGTGTTGAACTCCGGTGATGCCGTGCTCAACTCGGTGAAAGGCAAGAAGGAGCGCGTCGGCCGCATGGTGCAGATGCATGCCAACCACCGCGCCGAAATCAAGGAAGTACGCGCCGGCGACATCGCCGCCCTGATCGGCATGAAGGACGTCACCACCGGCGACACCCTTTGCGATCTCAACAAGCCCATCATCCTCGAACGCATGGATTTCCCCGAACCGGTGATCTCCATCGCCGTCGAACCCAAGACCAAGGCCGACCAGGAAAAGATGGGCATCGCCCTTGGCCGGCTGGCCCAGGAAGACCCGTCATTCCGGGTGAGGACGGATGAGGAGACCGGACAAACCATCATCTCCGGCATGGGCGAGCTGCACCTGGACATCATCGTCGACCGCATGAAGCGCGAGTTCAACGTCGAGGCCAACACCGGCAAGCCCCAGGTGGCTTACCGCGAGACCATCCGCAAGACCTGCGAGATCGAAGGCAAGTTCGTTCGCCAGTCTGGCGGCCGTGGCCAGTACGGTCACTGCTGGATTCGCTTCGCCCCCGCGGACGAAGGCAAGGAGGGGCTGGAGTTCATCAATGAAGTGGTCGGCGGCGTGGTGCCGCGCGAGTTTGTCCCGGCCATCCAGAAAGGTATCGAGGAGCAGATGAAGAACGGCGTGCTCGCCGGTTATCCCCTGATTGGTTTGAAGGCGGCGGTGTTCGACGGCTCCTACCACGATGTGGACTCCAGCGAGATGGCCTTCAAGATCGCCGCCTCCATGGCCACCAAGCAGCTCTCGCAAAAGGGTGGTGCCGTGTTGCTGGAGCCGGTGATGAAACTGGAAGTGGTGACGCCGGAGGATTACATGGGCGACATCATGGGCGACCTCAACCGTCGCCGTGGCCTGATCCACGGCATGGACGACGGCGTGTCCGGCAAGATCATCCGCGCTGAGGTTCCCTTGGGCGAGATGTTCGGCTACGCCACCGACGTGCGCTCCATGTCCCAGGGCCGCGCCAGCTTCTCCATGGAGTTCGCCCGTTACGCCGAAGTGCCGACGAGCATCGCCGAGGCCATCGTGAAAAAGTCGGGTTGAGGCCAGGCGGAATTCGCCCCTACACGCTGCATCGCCGGAAAAGCAAAACGGGCCCGAAGTCCCGTTTTGCATTCCTCACTCCGCGGCTCAGGTCAGTCCGTTCTGTTTGCGGAAATAGGGAATCACGTGTTCGCCGATGTTCTTCAGGGTTTCGATCTGTGCCCACTGGGGCACGGTGCCCATCTGGCAGATGAAGAGGATTTCGTCGGCGCCGGCGTCGATCAGGCGCTGCACGTAGCCGATGCAGTCGTTCACGGTGCCGTAGGCATGGTTGGGGTTCATCATCGCCATGGTCGGGTCGGAGAAGTCCACGGTGACTTCCTCGGAGGCGAAGCGCGACTTGATCACGGCCTGGCCGTTGCCGTCGATGAAGGTGTCGTCCTTCCACTTTTCCGGGTCCGGGCGTTCGCCGCCGGCGTACCAGTAGGCCAGCGATTCCATGAAGTAGCGCTGGCCGCGGATGCCGATGTG
>NZ_SCOK01000097.1:0-8206 GCF_005502555.1 Pseudomonas sp. D(2018) | reverse complement strand
TGGAGCTGGGCGGCAGTGAGCGAACGGGGCGGATGGACGAGTGCGGCGTGGGGCACGGGCGGGGCTTGGGCGATGGAAGACGGCGCAGATTAGCACGGCCTTTGCCCGTCGGCTGCCTCTTGCCCGTTGGCGGGATAAACCAGTACAAAGCGCCCCTGAGGTGACCGGAACGCCCACGAGAGGCGACGGTTCGAGAACGCCAGATCGTGGAGAAAAGAATGATGAAGAAATGGCAATGTGTGGTGTGTGGCCTGGTCTACGACGAGTCCCAGGGCTGGCCGGATGACGGCATCGCCGCTGGCACCCGCTGGGAAGACGTCCCGGCAGACTGGATCTGCCCCGACTGCGGCGTGGGCAAGCTGGATTTCGAGATGATCGAAATCAACTGATCCTGTCTCAGCCCCGAACAAGCCGACTCCGTGTCGGCTTTTTCGTGTCCGCAGGATGGGCCTATCCTCTGTCTGGACTGGTCCGGTGGCGCTTGGCGGTCGCCGGTCGATTGGAGTAGGTTCAGTACGGTTATCCGCGCCGGCGGAGGTGGTCATGCGTAAGTGGCAGTGCATCGTCTGCGGATTCATCTATGACGAGGCGGAGGGGCTACCCGAAGAGGGCATCGCCCCCGGTACGCGCTGGGAAGACATTCCGCCGGACTGGGTCTGCCCCGATTGCGGCGTCGGCAAGATCGATTTCGAGATGATCGAAATCGCCTGATATCCGTTATCCAACCCCATTCAAGCGGCGGCCCATGGGCCGCCGCGTCGTTTCATGAGCAGGAGTGAGCAATGAGTGCACCCGTGGTGATAGTCGGCACCGGCCTGGCCGGTTACAACCTGGCCAAGGAGTTTCGCAAGCTGGATAGCGAAACCCCGCTGTTGTTGATCAGCGCCGACGACGGTCGCTCATACTCCAAGCCCATGCTCTCCACCGGTTTTGGCAAGAACAAGGATGCCGATGGCCTGGCCATGGCCGAGGCCGGTGCCATGGCCGAGCAGCTCAAGGCGGAAGTCCGTACCCACACCCGTATCACCGGCATCGACCCGGGTCACCAGCGCCTGTGGATCGGTGAGGAGGCCGTGCCTTATCGCGACCTGGTGCTGGCCTGGGGCGCAGACACCATCCGCGTGCCGGTGGAGGGTGACGCCCAGGATGCGGTCTTCCCGATCAATGACCTGGAGGACTACGCGCGCTTTCGCATTGCCGCCGCCGGCAAGCGCCGGGTGCTGATCCTGGGTGCCGGCCTGATCGGCTGCGAATTCGCCAACGACCTCAGCCTGGGTGGTCTGGAGGTGGAGTTGGTGGCGCCCTGTGAGCAGGTGATGCCGGGCCTGCTGCATCCGGCTGCTGCCGCGGCGGTGCAGGCTGGGCTCGAAAGCCTGGGGGCACGCTTCCACCTGGGGCCGGTATTGGCGCGCCTGGACCGCAGTGACGTCGGACTGGACGCGCTGCTTTCTGACGGCACCCGTATTGCCTGCGACCTGGTGGTGTCCGCCGTTGGCCTGCGCCCACGTACCGAGCTGGCTGCTGCCGCGGGTTTGGCCGTGAACCGTGGCGTGGTGGTGGACCGCCAGCTGCGCACGTCCCACAGCAACATCTACGCCCTGGGTGATTGCGCCGAAGTGGATGGCCTCAACCTCCTCTATGTGATGCCGCTGATGGCCTGTGCCCGGGCGCTGGCGCAGACCTTGGCGGGCAACCCCACTGCGGTGGCTTACGGCCCGATGCCGGTGACGGTGAAAACCCCGGTGTGCCCGCTGGTGGTGTCGCCGCCGCCCCGTGGCACGGATGGCAGCTGGACCGTGGAAGGCTCTGGGGCGGACATCAAGGCGCTCTGCCGTGATGCCGCCGGCGGCCTGCTCGGGTATGCCCTGACGGGGGCTGCCGTGCAGGAGAAATTGGCCCTGAACCGTGAGCTGCCGCCGCTTCTGGCATAAATGTCAGCCCTTCTGTCGGATTAGTCCTTCTGTTCTTTCGGAATTCCCGCTGAGGACACTGGCGCAGTGCCAATTGGCGTGCCATCCTCCCCGTGGTTTGCCGCGGCGCAGAGCCGTTGCGGCGCCTTGGGCGCTGTTCTGGAAGGACAGCACGGACACAAAAACAACAAACCGTCAAAGAGGCATCTATGCGTAAACCGGAACTCGCCGCCGCTATCGCCGAAAAGGCCGATCTAACCAAGGATCAGGCCAATCGCGTACTCAATGCGGTGCTCGAAGAAATCACCAACGCGCTGAACCGCAAGGACAGCGTAACGCTGGTGGGCTTCGGCACCTTCCTGCAACGTCACCGTGGTGCCCGCACTGGCAAGAACCCGCAGACGGGGCAGCCGGTGAAGATCAAGGCCAGCAACACCGTTGCCTTCAAGCCGGGCAAATCGCTGAAAGAAGCTGTGAACTAAGCTTCTTCTGCCCGGAGCCGGGGAGGTTCCGGGCAGTTCACCCGTCCTTTCGCTGCGCCCTCCTTTGGCTGGCTGTAGTCCCGCCGGCAAACCGCTACAATGCGCCGCTTTCTCAACCCTTTGAGGCCGTGCGCGCATGAAATTCCGCTTTCTTCTCTGGATGCTGGGCCGCCTGATGACCAAGGCGAGCCGTGACAATGCCGAGTTCCAGCAGCAGCTGGCGGGCAAGGACCTGGTGTTCCAGCTGCACACCCTGGACGGCAAGATTGCCCGTCACTTCATCGTCAAGGACCAGCGAGTGGTCAGCAAACGCGGCACCGCCAGCGCGCCTGCCTTCGCCATCGGCTTCAAGGACGGCGCCTACGGGTTCGCCACCATGAGCGCGAAGAACAAGCAGCTGGCCTTCATGCAGGGTATCCAGAACAAGGACATCCAGATCCAGGGCAACCCGGCGCTGGTGATCTGGTTCCAGGGTCTGACCAAGCACCTGGTGCCGAAGAAGAAGGTTGCCGAGAAGAAAGCGGCCTGACGCTTTCCTTCTCCTCCCGATGCTGGGCTGAAGCCCAGCCCACGGAAGTTCCTGACGGGACAAGGGCATGAAAAAGGGGCGCCACTGGCGTCCCTTTTTCATGCCTGCCGATCAGTGCGGCGTATTGAACTGGGAGGCCAGCTCACGCAGCGCCGCTTCGGCCTGTAGCACTTTGCTCACTGCTTCTTCGGCCTTCTCGCGGGTTATGCCCAAGGCCTCGAAGAGATCGTCGGGAATCACCACTTCCGGGCCGGAGCCGATGCCGCGGTTACGCAGCAGGCTGACCGCTAGGCACACCAGGTTCGGGTAGGCGGCATTGTCGCTCTGGTAGTCCGGGTCGTGCTGGAAGCGCAGGGCGGTGTAGAGCTCTTCCGGCATATCCCAGAAGCGCATCAACCAACTGCCGATCTGCTCGCGGGTAATGCCCAGCAGGTGCTGCTCGACGTAGCTGTGGGGCAGGTGCGGGTTGACTTCCAGGTGCCGGCAGATCAGCGAGAAATGCGGCGGGAAGACATGGGCCAGCACCAGGTAGCCGAAGTTGTGCAGCAGGCCGGCAAGGTAGGTCAGTCCGGTTTCCGGGCGCTGGGCGCGCGGCATGGCGCGAGTCAGGCCTTCGATCACCGCGGCGGTATAGATCGCCTGTTGCCAGTAGGGCGTGGCCTGCTGCGGCTGGTCCTTGGGCAGGCTCAGGGATTTGCCGAGGGCCAGGCCGAGGGCGAGGTTGATCACCAGGTCGAAGCCCAGCACACGGACGATGGCGTCTTCTACCGAGCGGATCTTGCCGGGAGCGGCGTAGTAGGGCGAGGCGGCCCAACTGACCACCTGGGCAGCCAGGGCCGGGTCGGTTTCCACCACGCCGGTGATGTCTTCCACGGTGGCGTTGGGGTCGACCCGCAGCTTGATGATTTTCTGCGCGGATTCGGCCAGCGGAGGAATTTCGATGGTCTCTTCCAGGCGTTGCTGGATACGGCGGGCGGTGAACGCCTGCACAGCCTGGGTGATCTCGGCGCGGTCGTCGGCCGGGCGATCGAGGTTCGGGCGGATCGCCGCCACCGGCTCACCGAAGCGTGCGGCGCTGGCTTTGCTCAGCAGGCCACGGAAGTCTTCGCTGGCCAGTTCCAGCAACACGCCGGGTTGACCTGACTCCACCAGCAGGCGTGGCTCCTGCAGCAGTCGCTCGTCATACAGGCAGGGTGAGCTGGTCAGCGGCGGAAGGCCTGGCAGGGCGCCCAGTTGGTGCTTGCCGAGCATGCGCTCGAGGCGCTCGGGCTTGACCGCCACCAGCTTGCGGCCAGTGAGTTCGGCGAGGCGATTGAGGTCGAGCAACTGGCTGCGCGGGAAAAGCACCAGGAGGGCGCCGACGGCGTCTTCCAGCAACACCGACTGGACCCGCTGCGCAGCGGGCAGGCCCGGGTGCTCCAGGCGCACCTGGAAAGCCAGGCCGAGCTTATCGAGTAGCTGCACTATCACTTCGGGCGGTTGTGGCGAGGAATCCGGGGCGAGGGCGACTTCGGTCATGGCAGCATCCAGCTTTGAATTTTTCTGCCCGGAGTATAACGAGCAGGTTGTAAGAGATCGGCGCGAGGCGACAGTTGAGCTGTGAACTGCATCACACTTGGCCGTACTGTTGGCCGTGACGCAACCAGCGCTCCAATAGTGGACTGACATGCTGTGGCCAATGGGCCAGCAGGGCCTGTGCGGCGTCGCGAACAGCCGGCAACAGGTCGGCGTCGCGCATCAGGTCGGCCACCTTGAACTGCAGCAGGCCGGTCTGGCGGGTGCCGAGCATTTCGCCGGGACCGCGCAGTTCCAGGTCCTTCTCGGCGATGACGAAGCCGTCGCAGGTTTCGCGCATGATTGCCAGGCGCTCGCGGCCGAGTTGCGACAGCGGTGCGTGGTAGAGCAGCACGCAGTGGCTGGCGGCGCTGCCCCGGCCGACGCGACCGCGTAGCTGGTGCAACTGGGCCAGGCCCAGGCGCTCGGGGTTCTCGATGATCATCAGGCTGGCGTTAGGCACGTCTACGCCCACCTCGATCACAGTGGTGGCCACCAGCAATTGCAGCGCGCCAGCCTTGAACTCGGCCATCACCGCAGCCTTTTCGGCGGGCTTCATGCGCCCATGGATCAGGCCGACACGCAGCTCGCCCAGAGCTGAAGAGAGTTCTTCGAAGGTGGTTTCCGCTGCCTGGCAGGTCAGCTCCTCGGATTCTTCGATCAGGGTGCAAACCCAATAGGCCTGGCGGCCTTCGAAACAGGCCGCGCGGACCCGCTCGATCACCTCGATGCGGCGGCTGTCGGCCACCAGCACGGTGTTCACCGGGGTGCGGCCAGGGGGCAGTTCGTCGAGGATGGAGGTGTCCAGGTCGGCATAGGCGCTCATGGCCAGTGTCCGCGGAATGGGGGTAGCGGTCATGATCAGCTGGTGCGGGCAGAGGCGGCCGTCCACGCCTTTCTGGCGCAGGGCCAGGCGTTGCTGGACGCCGAAACGGTGCTGCTCGTCGATGATCACCAGGGCCAGGCGCTTGAACTTCACTTCGTCCTGGAATAGCGCGTGGGTGCCGACGACCATTGGCGTACCGCCGGCGATCTGCTCCAGCGCGGAGGCGCGGGCCTTGCCCTTGAGCTTGCCGGCGAGCCAGGCGACTTCGATGCCCAGCGGCTGCAGCCATTTGCTGAAGTTGACGTAGTGCTGCTCGGCGAGGATTTCGGTGGGTGCCATCAGCGCCACCTGATAGCCGGCTTCCAGGGCCTGCAATGCGGCCAGGGCGGCGACCACGGTCTTGCCAGCGCCGACATCGCCCTGCACCAGGCGCAGCATGGGTTCCTGCTGGGCCAGGTCGTAGGCGATCTCAGCGCCGACGCGCTGCTGGGCACCCGTGGGCTTGAAGCCGAGGTTGGCCAGGTACTGGGCGGGCAGCTTGCGTGCTGGCGGCAACTGCGGTGCGTGCTGGGCGCGCAGGCTTTCGCGCAGACGCTGCAGCGACAATTGGTGGGTCAGCAGTTCCTCGAAGGCGAGGCGCTGCTGGGCCCAGTGCTGGCCTTCGGCGAGCTCTTCCAGGTCGGCATCCGGCGGCGGCCGGTGCAGGTAACGGATGGCATCGTCGAGGGAACCCAGGTGATAGTCGCGGGCCAGTTCCTTGGGCAGCCAGTCCGGCAGGCTGTGCGGGCCGAGACGGGCCAGGGCAAGCTGGCTGAGGTTGCGCAGGCGCTGCTGGGTAAGGCCCTCGGTGGTGGGGTAGATCGGCGTCAGGGTCTGTTCGACCGGCGGCGCCTCATCGCCCGAAAGGGAGCGGTATTCCGGGTGGTAGATCTCCAGTCCGGTGGCGCCAGGGCGAACTTCGCCGTAGCAGCGCAACTGGGTGCCGCGTTTGAGCCCTTCCTTCTGCGCCTGGCTGAAGTGGAAGAAGCGCAGGCTGAGGGTGCCGGTCCCGTCCTGCAGGCGTACCAGCAGACTGCGCCGGCGACCCATGACCACATCGGCGCCGCCGACTATGCCTTCGACCACCGCATCCTGCCCCGGGCGCAGCTCGCCAATAGGGGTGATGCGGGTGCGATCCTGGTAGCGGGTGGGCAGGTGGAAGAGGATGTCCTGCAGGTTCTCCAGGCCGACCTTGGCGAGCTTCTCAGCCAAGGCAGCCCCCACGCCCTTGAGCGCGGTAACGGAGACTTGGGCCAGCTCGGTCATGCCGGCTGCGGTTCGCCCTGGGTTTTCGGGTGGGCCACCGAGCAGAGGCGGATGGAGTCCGCCAGCACTTCAATGGCGCGCGGACGCGGGAAGCTGGCACGCCAGGCGATGGCCACGGTGCGGAAGGGCACCGGCGGGGTCAGCGGGCGAATCTCGATCACGCCAGGGGCGTAGTGGTGGCTGTCCACTGCGGAGAAGGGCAGGATCGACACGCCGAGACCGGATGCGACCATGTGCCGGATGGTTTCCAGGGAGCTGGATTCCACCGTGGTGTGCTTCGCGCTGTCTTCGCCGCCCTTGCGCAGGCTCGGGCAGGCTTCCAGCACCTGGTCGCGGAAGCAGTGGCCTTCGCCCAGCAGCAGCAAGCTCTTGTCGTTGAGCATCTCGCTGTCGATGGACTCGCGCTCGGTCCAGGGGTGCCCGAATGGCAGCAGCACGTAGAAGGGTTCGTCGTAGAGCGGCTTGGTCAGCACGTCGGCTTCGGCGAAGGGCAGGGCGATGATGATCGCGTCCAGTTCGCCGGTGCGCAGCTTGTCGCGCAGGATGTGGGTGAAGTTCTCTTCGATGTACAGCGGCATCTGCGGGGCGACCCGGTGCAGCTGCGGAATAAGGTGTGGGAAGAGGTAGGGGCCGACGGTGTAGATGGCGCCCACCTTGAGCGGCGCGGCCAACTGGTTCTTGCCGGCCTGGGCCATCTCACGGATGCCCTGTGCCTGTTCCAGGACCTTCTGTGCCTGGGTAACGATGCCCTCACCAACGGGCGTCAGGCGTACTGCGCTCTTGCTGCGCTCGAAGATAAGCACGCCGAGCTCGTCTTCCAGCTTTTTCACCCCGACCGACAGGGTCGGCTGGCTCACATGGCAACGCTCGGCGGCACGGCCGAAGTGCTGTTCCTGGGCGAGGGTGACGATGTAGCGCAGTTCAGTGAGGGTCATAGCATTTTTCCATTGAGGTCCGGCAAGCATAGCGGCTGGAGTCAATGGAACCAAGCGCCTGCGCGGGGTGGCGCAGGCGCTTGGGAGTCAGCGGCGGTCCAGCGAGTAGACGAAGGGCGCGACCACTTCCAATGAGCCGTTGTTCAGCAGCTCCGGCGGGGGAGGCGGCAGCGGTTGGGCGCGGCGGATCATCTCCAGGGTGGCGCGATCCAGCGAGGCACTACCGGACTTGCCGACCAGGGAATAGGAGATCACCTTGCCTTCAGCGTCGACCACGAAGCGCAGGCGGTTGACCCCTTCGAAGCCGCGACGGCGGGCATCGTCCGGGTAGCGCTTGTAGCGGGCCAGGTGGCTGAGCAGCTTGCTCTGCCAGGTTGGCTTGGCGTCCGACGGTGCGCTGGCGGCGGCCTGCTGCTGGGCGGCTGGCTTGGTGTCGCTCGGGGTCGGGGTGGTCGGCGCGGCAACGCTTTCCTTCACGCTTTCGGTTTCCCGCGGCTTCTCGGGCTTGGGCTCAGGCGGCTTGGGTTTCGGCGGCTTGGGTTTCGGCGGCTTGGGCTTGGGTTTCGGCTTGGGCGCGATGGCGATCTTCGGCTTGGGCGCTTCCACCAGCTTGGGCAGCGGCTCGGGCTCGGGCTCGACCTGGGGAGGCGGCGGCGGTGCTGGTT
>NZ_SCOK01000096.1:0-8562 GCF_005502555.1 Pseudomonas sp. D(2018) | reverse complement strand
TGCCGCACCATCGCATAAGCGCATCGAGACCGTGGAGGAAACCCGCGACAACCTCGATCCGTTGGCGTCGGTGGTATCTGCACCGGCGATCCGCACGGAGCGTTCCGTGCAAGTGGAAGGGGCGTTGAAGCACACCAGCTACCTGAATCGCACCTTCACCTTCGAGAACTTCGTCGAGGGCAAGTCCAACCAGTTGGCCCGTGCGGCGGCCTGGCAGGTGGCGGATAACCCCAAGCATGGTTACAACCCGCTGTTCCTTTATGGCGGCGTGGGTCTGGGTAAAACTCACCTGATGCACGCTGTGGGTAACCACCTGCTGAAGAAGAATCCGAATGCCAAGGTGGTTTACCTGCATTCCGAGCGATTCGTCGCAGACATGGTCAAGGCCCTTCAGCTGAATGCGATCAACGAGTTCAAGCGCTTCTATCGATCTGTAGACGCGCTGCTCATCGACGACATTCAGTTCTTCGCCCGTAAGGAGCGTTCGCAGGAGGAGTTTTTCCACACCTTCAACGCCCTGTTGGAGGGCGGTCAGCAGGTGATTCTCACCAGTGACCGCTACCCGAAGGAAATCGAAGGCCTGGAAGAGCGCCTGAAGTCCCGCTTCGGCTGGGGGTTGACGGTAGCTGTCGAACCACCGGAGTTGGAAACCCGTGTCGCCATCCTGATGAAGAAGGCCGAGCAGGCCAAGGTCGATCTGCCGCACGACGCCGCGTTCTTCATCGCTCAGCGTATTCGTTCCAACGTGCGCGAACTGGAAGGTGCGCTGAAACGTGTGATTGCCCACGCCCACTTCATGGGCCGGGATATCACCATCGAACTGATCCGTGAGTCGCTCAAGGACCTCCTGGCCCTGCAGGACAAGTTGGTCAGCATCGATAACATCCAGCGCACCGTAGTCGAGTACTACAAGATCAAGATGTCCGACATGCTCTCCAAGCGCCGCTCGCGCTCGGTGGCTCGGCCGCGGCAAGTCGCCATGGCGCTGTCCAAGGAATTGACGAACCACAGTCTTCCGGAGATCGGCGATGCGTTCGGCGGACGAGACCACACCACGGTGCTCCATGCCTGTCGTAAGATTGCACAACTAAGGGAATCCGACGCGGATATCCGCGAGGATTACAAGAATCTGCTGCGTACATTGACCACCTGACCGCAGCCCAAGAGGCAAGGGACTAGACCATGCATTTCACAATTCAACGCGAAGCCCTGTTGAAACCCCTGCAACTGGTCGCCGGCGTCGTCGAGCGCCGCCAGACCTTGCCGGTCCTCTCCAACGTGCTGCTGGTAGTCGAAGGCCAGCAGCTGTCGTTGACCGGCACTGACCTCGAGGTCGAGCTGGTTGGGCGCGTTGCCCTGGAAGAACCGGCTGAGCCGGGTGAGATCACCGTACCGGCCCGTAAGCTGATGGACATCTGCAAAAGTCTGCCCAGCGACGCGCTGATCGACATCCGGCTGGACGAGCAGAAGCTGCTGATCAAGGCAGGCCGCAGCCGCTTCACCCTCTCGACGCTGCCAGCGAACGATTTCCCGACCGTGGAAGAAGGTCCTGGCTCGCTGAATTTCAGTCTCGTGCAGAGCAAGCTGCGTCGGCTGATCGAACGCACCAGTTTTGCCATGGCTCAGCAGGACGTTCGTTACTACCTCAACGGCATGTTGCTGGAGGTGAATGCCGGTGTGCTGCGTGCCGTTGCCACAGACGGTCACCGGCTGGCCATGTGTGCCATGGAAGCCGGGCTTGAAGGTGTCGACCGGCACCAGGTCATTGTGCCGCGCAAAGGTATCCTGGAACTGGCTCGCCTGCTGACAGAGCAGGACGGTGAGGTTCGTATCGTGCTAGGCCAGCATCATATCCGTGCTACTACCGGTGAGTTCACCTTCACCTCCAAACTCGTGGACGGTAAGTTTCCGGATTACGAGCGTGTGCTTCCCCGTGGCGGTGACAAGCTGGTAATCGGTGACCGCCAGGCGCTGCGTGAGGCCTTCAGCCGTACTGCGATCCTTTCCAACGAAAAGTACCGTGGTATTCGCCTGACGCTCGCTTCCGGCCTGCTGAAGATCCAGGCGAACAACCCGGAACAGGAAGAGGCTGAAGAAGAAGTAGCGGTCGATTACAACGGCAGTAACCTGGAGATTGGTTTCAACGTGAGCTACCTCCTGGACGTACTGGGCGTGATGTCCACTGAGCAGGTTCGTCTGATTCTGTCCGATGCGAACAGCAGTGCCCTGGTGCAGGAAGCTGGCAACGACGACTCCTCTTACGTCGTAATGCCGATGCGTCTGTAACGACTCAATGTCCCTTAGCCGTATCTCGGTCACCGGCGTGCGCAACTTGCAGCCGGTGACCCTCTCCCCCTCCCCCCGCATCAACATTCTCTACGGCGCTAACGGCAGCGGAAAAACCAGCTTGCTGGAGGCAATCCACCTCCTCGGTCTTGCCCGTTCGTTTCGCAGTACTCGGCTGCAACCAGTCATTCAGTACGAACAGCCTGCATGCACGGTGTTCGGTCAAGTCAGACTTGCCGAGGGTGGGCAGAGTAATTTGGGAATTTCCCGGGATCGTCAGGGCGAGTTCCAGATTCGCATCGATGGGCAGAATGCAAAAAGTGCTGCCCAACTGGCGGAGACCCTGCCGCTTCAACTGATCAACCCGGATAGTTTTCGACTGCTCGAAGGTGCTCCGAAGATACGTCGACAGTTCCTGGATTGGGGAGTGTTCCACGTGGAACCTCGCTTCCTTCCCGCTTGGCAGCGACTGCAGAAGGCGCTGAGGCAGCGGAACTCGTGGCTCCGGCATGGTACACTGGACGCCGCTTCGCAGGCGGCTTGGGACCGGGAGCTATGCCTGGCCAGTGATGAGATAGACCAGTATCGCCGGGCCTACATCCAGGCGTTGAAGCCGGTCTTTCAACAGACGCTTGCTGACTTGGTGGAACTCGATAGTCTCACGCTTAGCTATTACCGTGGCTGGGACAAGGATCGGGAGCTATCCGAAGTGCTGGCCACTTCCCTCCTCCGCGATCAACAAATCGGACACACCCAGGCCGGGCCGCAACGCGCCGACCTGCGATTGCGTTCAGGTGCACACAGCGCGGCAGACATACTGTCGCGCGGTCAACAGAAGCTAGTGGTTTGCGCCTTGCGAATTGCGCAGGGCCATTTGGTGAACCATGCGAAACGTGGCCAGTGCATCTACCTAGTTGACGACTTACCGTCAGAGTTGGACGAGGAGCATCGGCAATCACTTTGCCGTTTGCTGGAAGATTTGGATTGCCAGGTGTTCATTACCTGCGTTGACCATGAATTTCTGAGGGATGGCTGGCGCACGGATACGCCAGTTGCCATGTTCCACGTGGAACATGGCTGTATCAGCCCCACGATCATCGGGAGTGAAGCATGAGCGAGAACAGAACGTACGACTCTTCCAGCATCAAAGTGCTGAAGGGGCTGGATGCCGTACGCAAACGCCCCGGTATGTACATCGGCGACACCGATGATGGGACAGGTCTACACCACATGGTGTTCGAGGTCGTTGATAACTCGATCGACGAAGCGCTTGCCGGCTTCTGCTCGGAAATTAGCATCACCATCCACACTGACGAATCCATCACCGTTCGCGACAACGGTCGTGGCATTCCGGTAGATATCCATAAGGAAGAAGGGGTTTCTGCCGCCGAGGTCATCATGACCGTGCTGCATGCGGGTGGAAAGTTCGACGACAATACCTACAAAGTGTCTGGCGGTCTCCACGGCGTGGGTGTGTCCGTTGTGAACGCCTTGTCCGAAGAGCTACGTCTTACCATCCGTCGTGCTGGTCAGGTCTGGGAACAGATCTACCGCCATGGCGTTCCGCAGTTCCCGTTGCGCCCGGTCGGCGAGACCGATGGCACCGGCACCGAAGTGCATTTCAAGGCGTCGTCTGAGACGTTCAGCAACATCCACTTCAGCTGGGACATCCTGGCCAAGCGCCTGCGTGAACTGTCCTTCCTCAACTCGGGCGTAGGCATCGTGCTGCGCGACGAGCGGAGCGGCAAGGAAGAGCTGTTCAAGTATGAAGGCGGCCTAAAGGCGTTCGTCGAGTATCTGAACACCAACAAGACCATCGTTAACGAGGTCTTCCACTTCAATGTTCAGCGCGAAGAAGACGGCGTTGGTGTAGAAGTCGCCCTGCAGTGGAACGACAGCTTCAACGAAAACCTCCTCTGCTTCACCAACAACATTCCTCAGCGTGACGGTGGCACCCATTTGGCGGGCTTCCGCTCCGCGCTTACCCGTAACCTGAACAACTACATCGAACAGGAAGGCCTGGCGAAGAAGTACAAGATCGCCACCACCGGTGACGATGCGCGCGAAGGTCTGACTGCCATTATTTCGGTTAAGGTGCCGGATCCCAAGTTCAGCTCCCAGACCAAGGACAAACTCGTTTCCTCCGAAGTGAAAACCGCGGTGGAACAGGAAATGGGCAAATTCTTCGCTGACTTCCTGCTGGAAAACCCGAACGAAGCCAAGGCCGTAGTCGGAAAGATGATCGACGCCGCCCGCGCCCGAGAGGCGGCGCGCAAGGCTCGTGAGATGACCCGCCGCAAGGGTGCCCTGGACATCGCCGGTTTGCCGGGAAAACTGGCCGACTGCCAGGAAAAGGACCCTGCCCTTTCCGAACTCTACATCGTGGAGGGTGATTCCGCGGGTGGCTCGGCGAAGCAAGGCCGTAACCGCAAGACCCAGGCGATCCTGCCGCTCAAGGGCAAGATTCTCAACGTAGAGAAAGCCCGTTTCGACAAGATGCTGTCCTCCCAGGAAGTCGGCACCCTGATTACTGCACTAGGCTGCGGGATCGGGC
Source organism: Pseudomonas sp. D(2018) (assembly GCF_005502555.1). Classification (NCBI taxonomy): domain Bacteria; kingdom Pseudomonadati; phylum Pseudomonadota; class Gammaproteobacteria; order Pseudomonadales; family Pseudomonadaceae; genus Pseudomonas; species Pseudomonas sp. D(2018). The sequence goes on along the minus strand of NZ_SCOK01000096.1, from coordinate 3,722 downwards.
GTGAGGAGTACAACATCGAGAAGCTGCGCTACCACAACATCATCATCATGACCGACGCCGACGTCGACGGTTCGCACATCCGAACCCTGCTGCTGACCTTCTTCTTCCGGCAGATGCCGGAGCTGATAGAGCGCGGCTACGTCTACATCGCGCAACCGCCGCTGTACAAAGTGAAGAAGGGCAAGCAGGAACAGTACATCAAGGATGACGAGGCCATGGACGAGTACATGACCCAATCGGCCCTGGAAGACGCCAGCCTGCACGTCAACGAAAATGCACCCGGTCTCTCCGGTGAAGCTCTCGAGCGTCTGGTGAACGATTACCGCAACGTGATGCGCACGCTCAAGCGCCTGTCGCGCCTGTATCCCCAGGACCTGACTGAGTACATGATCTACCTGCCACGTGTCAGTGTTGATCAGCTCTCCGACCAGGCGGCGATGCAAGCCTGGTTGGAAGGCTTGCAGGCGCGTCTGAAGGCAGCCGAGAAGTCGGGCCTGACCTACACCGCCAGCCTTCGTGAAGACCGCGAGCGTCACCTGTGGCTGCCGGAAGTTGAGCAAACTGCTCATGGTCTGTCCCACTACATAACCTTCAACCGGGATTTCTTCGCCAGCAACGACTACCGCCAGGTGACCGAGCTGGGAGACCAACTCAATAACCTGCTGGAAGATGGTGCCTACGTTCAGCGTGGTGAGCGCAAGAAGCCGGTGACGAGCTTCAAGGAAGCACTGTCCTGGCTGATGACCGAAAGCACCAAGCGTCACACCATCCAGCGCTATAAGGGACTGGGTGAGATGAACCCGGAGCAGCTGTGGGAAACCACGATGGACCCAACTGTCCGTCGCATGCTCAAGGTCACCATCGAAGACGCCATCGCCGCGGACCAGATCTTCAACACATTGATGGGTGACGCCGTCGAGCCGCGTCGTGACTTCATCGAGAGCAACGCCTTGGCGGTGTCGAACCTCGACGTCTGATGTGCTGTGAACGGGCATATTAATTGTCGCGTTTGAGCGGAATTAATGTCGCGATCCAACCCAAGCCCCGGTCTTTGTGCCGGGGCTTTTCTTTTAAGTCTGCGAGCTATTGGTGCCCTGCACGTCCAGGCGCGGCGTACTCGCTGTCCGATGTTCTCGTAGGCCTGATGGGTGAGGCGTTGGAACATCGTTGCGGGTTCTTCGGAAATGACGCCATGCTGAGGCAGGCAGGCAGGCAGGCAGGCAGGCAGGCAGGCAGGCAGGCAGGCAGGCAGGTGTAGGTGGGCAAAGTTATTTGCCCTTTCGGCCAAAGTTAATGGCCCACTGCTTTGCCAACAAACCCCGGTTGACCGAAAGGTCTGCCGGGGTTTTGTCGTTAACGGGGATTGATTTTTCGGGCTCCAGTTGGCGGCGACTTGTACAATCGAACTCAATTTTTCTGATGTGCCTTGCACCACGGCAGTAATCGTTGGGTGCTGGGCGTTGTGCTTTCTATAGGGATTGATTTACCCATGGCTGACAAGCTGTCACTCGAAACGCTGGAGTCCTGGCTCTGGGAATCCGCGAACATCCTGCGTGGCTCCATCGACTCATCCGACTTCAAGAACTACATCTTCGGCCTGCTCTTCCTCAAGCGTTACAACGACGTGTTCGACGAGCGTGTCACCAAGCTGATGAAGGACGAGGGTCTGAGCTATGGCGATGCTCAAGAAGAAGTCGAGGATAAATGGGGTAAGTTCCCTATCAGTGCCCGTTGGTTCGATCTGATCTCACGCACCGAAAATATCGGTGAGGCCCTGGACAAGGCGTTCGCGACCATCGAGGCCAACAACCCTGAGCTGCAACACGTACTGACCGCTACGCAATACGGTGACAAGCGGGTGCTGTCAGATGCCACCTTGCAGCGCCTGCTGCGTCACTTTAACCAGTACAAGCTAGGCAATGACGACCTTTACAAGGCCGACATGCTGGGTGATGCCTACGAGTATCTGATTAAGCAGTTTGCCGATGATGCAGGCAAAAAAGGCGGTGAGTTCTATACGCCCAAGGCTGTGGTGCAACTGGTTGTTGAGCTAATCGACCCGCAGCCAGGCCACAGCGTGTATGACCCCACCTGTGGCAGCGGCGGCATGCTGGTTGAGAGCGCTCACCATGTATCCGGTTTGCCCAATGGCACTTTGATGGGTAAACCCAATGTGTTGCTGTATGGGCAGGAAAGGAACCTAGGCACCTGGGCTATCGCCAAGCTCAATCTTTACCTGCACAACATGCATGCCTCCATTGAGCGCGGAGACACCTTGGTCGAGCCCAGGCACCTCGACGGCGATTATCTGAAGACTTTCGACCGGGTAATTGCCAATCCACCCTTCTCAGCCAAGGCTTGGTGGACTCCTCTAGAGCTCAGTAACGAAAACGAGCAAGACAGCGGTAAAAAGCCCAAGGCGCCTAACTACAAGCAGGTTAGCGACCCGTATGGTCGCTTGGTCTATGGCATCCCGCCACGGGGCTATGCCGATCTTGCCTTTGCCCAGCATATGCTGGCTAGTCTAAAGGCCGATGGGCGCATGGGCATTATCCTGCCGCACGGTGTGCTGTTCCGCAGCGGCGAAGAAGGCAAGATTCGTGAGGGGCTGCTATTCGGCACCGATACGGCGAATGGTAGCCAGCCGGGTGATTTGATTGAAGCCATCATCGGGCTGCCCTCGGCTCTGTTCTACAACACCGGAATCCCGGCTTGCGTGCTGATCCTCAACAAGCAGAAACCCGCTGCCCTCAAGGGCAACGTCATCATCATTGATGCCAGCCGTGACTACCTAGAAGGCAAGGCGCAAAACAGCCTGAGCGCTGAACACATTACCCGCATCGTCAGCACCCACAAGGCTGCATTCGAGCTGCAAGCTGAGGTCGAAAGCTATTGTCGGCTGGTGACTCTTGACGAGATCCGCAGCAACGACGGCAATCTTAATATTGCTCGCTATATCGACAACGGTGAGACCGAAGAGGTCGTGGACATACCCGCAACTTTGGGGCATCTCGCAATCCTGGCCAAAGAAGAAGCGAAAATTGATGAGCGGCTCAATGGCTACTTAGTGGAGTTGGAGCTGCTGGTGGCTGCTAAATGAGCAAGGTTTTGTCACCGGCAGAAGTTGCTATCACTTTACCCGCTGTTGCAACGAAAGCCCTTTGCGCCATAACTGTACCTCTGTGCGAGGTGGCAGAGATTCGTACGGGTATCGCGAAGGGGAAGGCGGGCTTGAGAGCCCCTGTAGAGTTACCTTATTTGCGGGTAGCCAATGTCCAAGATGGGCGAATTGACCTTACGTCTATAAAAAATATTCTTGTTGAATCCAATAGCATCGAGCGGTACGCCCTTCAAGCAGGGGATGTCCTCATGACTGAAGGAGGAGATATTGACAAGCTTGGACGCGGAGCAGTTTGGAATGGGCAAATTGAACCATGCTTGCACCAAAATCATGTATTTGCAGTTCGTCCAGACAAGCGACTCCTGAATTCGACCTATTTGGCGGCGGTGGCTTCCAGCGATTATGGGAGAAAATATTTTCTCAGCTGTGCTAAACGAACCACTAATCTGGCCAGTATAAATTCATCACAACTCAAAGCATTTCCGATCCTGTTGCCGCTGACCGAAAACTGACCCAGTAAAGCCCGTTGTGCTGACTGAAAACTGACCCAGGTGTTCCACTGCCCCTGCTCAATTTTTGAGCAGGAGAACACAGGGGTGAT
>NZ_SCOK01000095.1:0-9416 GCF_005502555.1 Pseudomonas sp. D(2018) | reverse complement strand
CCTCCTCGCGACTGGACAGACCGTCCAGCAGGGTCAGGGCAAAGCTGTGGCCCTTGATCGGCGCCAGGGAATTGGCCCGGCAGTCCTGCACCAGCCGCTCAACCAGCTGCTGGGCGTGGATCAGGCCGAAGCGGTCCATTTCATCCACCAGGGCGCTGGCGATGGAAAAGCTGCGATGGTCGAAGCCCACTGCGCTGACGCAGTTGCGGCCATAGCCCTGCGGCGTGATTTCCCCGGCGCTGGTACAGCCCACCAGGCGCACGCCGCCGAAGTACTGTTCCAGGGCCTGGCCCAGGGCCACGAGGTCGTATTCCGCCGAGCAGAAGAACAGCACGAACCCCAGGTACGGGTGGATGAGCTGGCGCGCGAGGTCCTGGGCCACGGCCTCTGCCTCGCTGGCCAGGGACATGGCGGTGACGACGCCCTCTTCCGGTTCCTCGAGCATCCTCGGTCTCACTCAATCAGCCTGCTGTGGATGGGGAAATTCTACGGAGGGCTTGCGGGCCGCCCCATCCTTCTTGGGTACTGGGCGGGCTCGTTCGAAGGTAGCAACTCCATACCTGGCGAGCGCGCGGGATGAGGCCAGCGCCTACGGGCTACGATCTACGCATCCCTTGCCGAAAACCAAAAAGACGGGAGGACCCGCGTCTCTCCCGCCAAAACCGGAGCGATCTGGAACAGGGCTTACCAGGTCAACACGGCACCCACGGCAACGGTGTCGGTGTCTTCGTTCTGGGCGTCGCCCTCGTGACCGTCGATCTCGAACTGGTTGTACTCGGCCACCAGCTTGAGGTTGTCGTTGATGTCATGGAACAGCGCGATACCGCGGGTTTCGTAGTCGGCGCCCGTGTTGACCACGCCGTTGCCGTCATCCTTGGTCTTGCCATAGGACAGCGCCAGGCGGTTCTTGCCGAAGCGGTAGGAGCCCTGCAACAGGTAGCCGTCGCTGTCCACTTCGCGCAGGGTCGGTTCGCCGGCGTTGTTGGTGAAGAACGGGTTGATGCCCTTCGCCTGGAAACCTGAGCCCACCAGGGTGAAGGCGCCCATCTTGGCCTGCACGCCATAGCCCAGGCCCTTGGAGGTCACGGAGTCGACGTTGGGGTCGGTGTTCTCCGAGGTCTGGTAGGCACCGTTGACCCAGGAATAGATCTGCGCGCCGCCCAGTTCGACCTCGTAGGTGATCTCCGATTCGAAGCGTGGATTCTCCTGGTAGGCCTTGCCGGTGGGGCTGTCGTCGTTGGTGTCCACCGGGTCCATGATGCCGACGGCGGCACGCAGGCCGTCGGTCTTCGGGCTGCGGTAGGTGATCTGCGAGGTTGGGAACGGATAGGGATAGCCGCTGCCGATGTTGCCGAAGGACACGCCGCCACCATCCACCAGGCCCAGCGTGTCGCTCACCTGGCCGTAACCGGCGAGCAGTTCGTCGAGCAGGATGTTGGAACGCGCGAACAGGCCGAAATCCTTGCCCACCAGCACTTCACCCCATTGGCCACCAGCGGTGCCGTAGAACTGGCGGACATCGATGGCGGTGGCGGTGCCATTGGTTTCGCTGTCGTTGATGGTGACCCAGAAGGAAGAGCGGGCACCGAGCTTCAGGTCGTCCACCTGCTTGCCCATGTTGAAACCGATCCAGTTGGGCAGAAAGCCCATCTTGACCCGCGACTGGCGGCGATCGAACTGCTCGCCGTCACGATCCACGTCACTGTTGACGTAGAAGGCGTTGACGTAGCCGTCGGTGGAGAAGGTGGTCTGGTCCTTGTCATAAAGGACGATCTCGGCGCCAGCCTGCTGGGTGGCCAGCGCTACCGCCGCCGCGAGGGCGAGGCGGGACATACGGGCATGGGCGATTTTCTTGTTGTGCATGACGCTCTCCGCTGTGGGTGGACGACCGGGCAGGTCAGTCGTGTCGGAGGCGATTATCGAAACGCCATCAAGCCCGCCATACGCTGCAATGGCAGGGGTTCTGCGCTGCTTTGGCCGGAGCGCAGGAGCTGCATCGGCAAGGCTTAAGACCGGTCCGCCCCAAGGTCTTGGGTCGGCGGGCTGACGCGCAGGCACGAAAGGACGACACCCTTTCGGGTTCGTCCTTCAGTCGGTGATTGGACGTGGAATCAGGCGCCGGTGTGCCAGTTCGCTTCGCAGGCTTCGGCGTTGGCGATGGCGCAGCAGGACACCCCGGAAAGCAGGCGACCTTGCTGCTCCAGCAGAGAACCGGGCTGCAGCCCGGCCAGGGCGTGGCGTACCTGCGCCAGGTGGTCGACCGGAAGGCAGGCCTGGCGATCGAACCAGCATTGGCGGGCATAGGCCGTGAAGTTCGTGCCTTGCCCAAGCAATTTCTGGTCGAGCGCCTGGCCTCGCTCACGCAGTTGCACCCGATCCAACTGCACGAGCCGGTCGTACTGGCGAACGAGAAACGCCTGGACGTGCTCGAAGAGCCCGGCCACCGACACGCGCGGCGACTGCACCGCGAACAACAGGCCGCGGTGTCCACCCAGCTGGCGATAGCCGCAGGCCAGCGCGTAACCGAGCTGCAGCTCGCCGCGCAGGCGTTGATGAAAGGCCGGCTCAAGCAGGCTGGCGAGGAGTCGCACGGCAGCCTCGGACTCGGCGGTGACGGACTCAAGGGGATAGAACAGCAGGAGTGCGGCCTCGCCCTCTATCGGCAACCGATGCCAGATACGCCCGCCCTCCCCGACCCTCGACTGGTGCGGGCTGAGCATTCCGGGTAGTTCCGCATCCAGGCCCACATCACCGATGCCCAGCCCTTGCCAGCCTGCCTGCCGCCAGAAACGCGCCAGGGCATCCAGATCGAGCACTGAGGGCGCTTCCGCTCGCGGGCTTTCCAACAGCTCAGGCAGGCGTTGCAGCAATTGGCGAATGGGCAGTTCGCCTGCCTGACGGCGCATGGCACTGCGCTGGAGGCGTGGCCCCTGGGCCAAGGCCCAACGTGGTGGCGCCTGCAGGATGGGCAGCAGGTCGACGATGACCTGCCGCAATGCCGTTGCATTGCCCATCAGGTCGAGCGTCAGTCCGCCCTGCTCCGCCTGGAGTCGTCCCTCTACCCCAGCCAGGCCGGCGGCACCGAGGATGGGGCGCAATGCCCGCTGCAGTCCACAGGCGAGGCCATGGGGCAGCCCGTTCTCGCCGGGATTCCAGCGCAGGAATAGCGCGCCCTGTTCAGGAGCGCTGGGCAACCCGGGCAGCAAAGGAACCAGCGAGGCCTCCACCGGCGCTGACGCCCTGGAACGCCAATAGGGATTGGCCGAGGGAAGCCGCCAACTGGCGGTGGACCTTGCGCCAGGACGAACGCCGAGGCGCTCCAGTTGCAGGGGAAAGCCCGCCGACGTCAGGTTGGGCGCACGGTTGGATGCGCCGGTTTCCAGATGGACCATACGCTCGGCCCGCAGCTGTTCCAGCAATGTGCGAACGTCTGCCGGCTCGGGAAGTCCTGGAGCCAGCGCAGCCTCCAGCGGTTCCAGGGCCGAAGACTTGTGTCGCAGGATCTCCAGCCGTTCTTCCCAGAGCCCTGGCCAGGGTGCTGAGGCGCGAAGAAAGGCCAGCCAGTCCAGAACTTCCGCTTCAAGTTGCGCGCTGTCCGCCCCTTCGACCCAATCGAAGTCCATCAACAACAAGCCCTGGCCACCATGGGCATAGGGCAAGTGCAGTTGGATACCATCGCTCAGTCCCAGGAATCCCAGGCGAGCCGACAGGCCGCCGGTGGACTCATCGGTCGCCAGGCTTTCAAGAAAGCTCACGGCCACTTCCAGGCCAGCCCCCTGCCGTTCCAGCGCGAACGCCAACGACAACCTCCCGGGTGCGCCCGGCACACCAAGCCGCAGCCGGCTCGCGCGCAGGGGCAACAGCGGCGGCAACGCGGGCTCAGGCAGTTTTATTCCCGCACGCAGCCGCTCGCCGTGACGCCGTGCGAGTTCCAGTTGCCGGGCCAGCGGCAATGGCGCCACCAGGGTCAGGCACATGCGGCCGGGCTGATAGTGAGCCTGGTGGAACCGGCGCAGCACCGGGATGAACGCCGGCGACTCCAGCTTCAGGCTGGATGCATTGCCCGCGTGGAAATCCGCCAGCGGATGGCCAGGGGCCAATGCCCAGGCCAGCGCGGCTTCACACAGGGTCTGCAGGTCCTGCGCACGGGCGCTGTACTCAGCCTGCAGGACTTCGCGCTCGCGCCACAGGGCATCCGTCTCCAGCAAAGGGTTCGCGAGCATGTCCAGGAGCCGCGCCAGGGCCTGCTCCAAGTGTGTCGCCGGCACTTCGCAGAAGAAGCGTGTGCTGCGCGCACGGGTGCTGGCGTTGACGCGTCCCCCCACGCCCTGGACGAAGGGAATCAGTCCCTCGTGAACCGGGAATTCGCGGCTGCCGAGGAAGACCAGGTGTTCAAGAAAGTGCGCCAACCCCGGGAACTCGCCCGGCTCGTCGTGACTGCCACCGCGGACTTCCACCAGGGCCGCAGAAAGCGCGGTATCCGGCCGATACACGAGGCGCACGCGCAACCCATTGACCAGAAGCAGATCCAGTGGGCGTTGCTGCGCGGAAGACTCGATGAGGGCGGACATGGCAGGCCGAACCAGGTGGAGAACAGCATTAGCTTCGAAGCCGACCAAAGACTCGGCAATGCTGCTTTGGGACTAGTCCGACAGTCCTTGTGTGCTGTTCTTTCGACTATTAGCGAATTTCCTACAAGCCAATAAGACATTGGCCAGCATCTCTTAGGGGCGTGACTCCATCGTTGCGACTGGCATCTCAAACCGATAATGGCGCAATGCCATACGGACTGGTGGCCCTACCGGAGCACTCATGGACCAGATTCCCCAACAACAAGTACCGCAGAGCGAAATAGCCTTGCTGGCCAACATCCTGGCCCTCACCACTCGCAACATGACCGCCATCACCACCCTATTGGCACAGGTCACGGCAAACCTCGCCAACTCCACCGACACCAACCTGCAGAACGCCTCGGTCGGTCTGCTCGACAAGGTTACCGGCCTGGGCCATGACCTTGAATTGCAGTGGGACCTGATTCAGTCGCTGGACCGTTTCTGCCCCCTGCTCGCCCGTACCCCGCCTGCGCGAACGTCCCTGGTGACCGAAATCGACATCAGCCAGTTGCCCCATAGTCATTGAAAGCTTGCAATCGGCGAGACGATCCGCTAGGGTCGCCGCCGTTAGTACCAAGTTGTAAGTCAATCCGGCCCTCCGATCCCTCGCTCTTTCGACTTCGAACGAGCCACACCAAAAGGGACATGGCCACCCCCGCCGCCTAGAAGACAGTGGCTCCCGCCCCAGGGCGATGCAGCAAAGCTGTCATGAACGCACGGTAGATTGACCAGGACTGCCAGCCGGGCCAGACCCTTACCCGGCGCAGCACCTGGCATCCCAAGTACCAGCTGCCAGAGCTTGATCCCGATCGAGGAACTTCATGCCGGCACCCTTGCTCCGATAAGGATCATTCGACCAGAGCGCGTTGCTCGGCGGATTCGGAGCTATTTGTCTGGCGGCCCATTGGCCGCAAATCGAAGGAAGCAACACGATGACCATCCATCATCAAGCCCAAGCTGCAATCAGCACCCTGACCAGCGCCTTTGCGCCGTTCACCTGCCACATCACCGCCGCTCGCAACGGCAACTTCAGCTTCACCGTCGTCAATGAATTCGGTGTAGCCCGTCACAGCGAGCGCCTGTACCCGGAGCACTACGGCAATGCCGGCCACCTCCAGCATGTGATTGACCGGGCACAGAGAGCCCTGACCTGCTGATGAACCAGCGACAAACGAAGAGCCCCGCCCACGCGGGGCTTTTTCATGGGCAACCGAATTCCCCCGGCGGACCGCTGAACGAAACCGGCCTATAGACGCACAGCAACACCGACAGCCTGTTACCTCAGAGCGACAGACCGGGCATAATTCGCCCCTTCAAATCGCCAGCCCAGCATCTCCATGCGAATTCACGTCACCTTCATCGACCGCGTCGGCATCACCCAGGAGGTCCTGGCCCTGCTCGGCGGCCGTAATCTCAACCTGGATGCGGTCGAGATGGTGCCGCCCAACGTCTATATCGACGCCCCTACCCTCAGCCCCGACGTGCTCGATGAGCTGCGCGAAGCGCTGCATGCAGTACACGGCGTGAAGGAGGTGACGGTGGTGGACATCCTTCCCGGCCAACGTCGTCGACTGCAACTGGACGCACTGCTGGCCGCCATGACCGACCCGGTGCTGGCGGTGGATGGCGGCGGCCGCATCCTGTTGGCCAACCCGGCGCTGACCGCCCTCTATGGGGCAGAAGCAGAAGGCCAGCCCCTGGCACAGCTCTTCGGTGACGACCGCCTGCACAGCGCCTTGCTGGAGCATGGGTTCCGGCTGCCCCTGCGGGAAATCACGCTCAAGGGCCAGGCACTGCTGCTGGATGCGGTCCCCATTACCGAAGGGGATCACCTGGCGGGTGCACTGCTGACCCTCTACCAGCCGAACCGTATCGGTGAGCGCCTTTCCGCCCTGCACCATGACCACGCAGCCGAAGGTTTCGATGCCCTGCTGGGCGACTCCGCCCCCATGGCCACCCTCAAGGCTCGCGCCCAGCGCGTGGCGTCCCTGGATGCACCACTGCTGATCCGCGGCGAGACCGGCACCGGCAAGGAGCTGGTGGCCCGCGCCTGCCATGCTGCCAGTACCCGCCGCAATCAGCCGTTCCTGGCGCTGAACTGCGCCGCGCTGCCGGAAAACCTGGCCGAGAGCGAACTGTTCGGCTATGCCCCCGGCGCCTTCACGGGCGCCCAGCGCGGCGGCAAGCCTGGCCTGCTGGAACTCGCCCACCAGGGCACGGTGTTCCTCGACGAAATCGGCGAAATGTCGCCTTACTTGCAGGCCAAGCTGCTGCGCTTCCTCAGCGACGGCAGCTTCCGCCGGGTGGGCGGCGACCGCGAAATCAAGGTGGACGTGCGCATCCTCAGCGCCACCCATCGCAATCTGGAGAAGATGGTCAGCGAGGGGGCCTTCCGCGAGGACCTCTTCTACCGGCTCAACGTGCTCAACCTCGAAGTGCCGCCCCTGCGCGAGCGCGGCCAGGACATCCTGCTGCTGGCGCGCTTCTTCATGCAGCACGCCTGCACTCAGATCCAGCGCCCCGCGTGCCGACTGGCGCCCGGAACCTTCCAGGCGCTGCTGGGCAACCGCTGGCCCGGTAACGTGCGCCAACTGCAGAACGTCATATTCCGTGCCGCAGCCATCTGCGACAGCAGCCTGGTGGAAATCGGCGACCTGGACATCGCCGGCACCGCCGTGGCGCGGGAAAGCGATGGCGAAGTGAACAGCCTGGAAGAGGCCATGGAGAACTTCGAACGGGCACTGCTGGAGAAGCTCTTCGTCACCTACCCCTCGACCCGTCAGTTGGCCGCCCGACTGCAGACCTCCCACACCGCCATCGCCCATCGCCTGCGCAAGTACGGAATCCCAGGCAAAAGCTGATCTGCTTTCTAGATAAGCTGCCTATTTGCCTGAAACTAATAGCTTTCTTCAAAAACAAATCAGCCACATCCTGGAGGGGCGAATTCATTCGCCATGTCTGCGTTAGCTGTGCGAGAGATTGACTAACAGGCCAAGAGCCTTGTAAGAGCTGGCTTGCCAGCGAAACGGGGCCATTCGCTGGCAAGCCAGCTCCTACGGGCATAGTTGCGACCCTCAAGATGGGGCAGTCCTCATAGCTCCTGTAAAGCATCACATAATCATTACAAGCTATTGTTTTTGGACATAAATATAGTTTTTCATCGAAAAATCGTAGCGAAATCGATACGGCGTAACGAATTCGCAACAACCGCCTGAAACCCCCGCCACGCCTGCGCCTGCTGAAAATCCCCTAGCAAGCCCCCCTCGCTCCGTAGCGATATCGCTACACCAAATTTCATCCAAACTATTCAATACAACCCTCAACGCCTTGATACACAAGGCTTTCAGCCTTCTGGCACTGCCCTTGCTAAAGGCCGGGCAACAGCGCGCGGCAATGACCACGTGCGGGGCTAAGCGCTTGGCAGAAGAAACAGGCGCGTCATACGAGTTGAGGACCAAAAATGAGCGAATTGCGTTTCACCGCCGACCACGAATGGCTGCGCCTTGAAGAAGACGGTCGCGTCACCGTAGGCATTACCGAGTACGCGCAGGACGCCCTGGGCGATGTGGTCTTCGTTCAGCTTCCGGAGCTGCAGGCGTATGCCAAGGGTGAAGAAGTCGCTGTGCTGGAGTCGGTGAAGGCTGCCAGCAACATCGTCATGCCGCTCGACGGCGAAGTGGTTGAAGTGAACCAGGCGCTGGCAGACAGCCCCGAGCTGGTCAACGAAGAACCCCTGGGCAAAGGCTGGTTCTTCCGCATGCAGCTGGCCGACACCAGCATCCTCGACGGCCTCCTCGACCAGGCCGGCTACGAAAACCTGCTGAAAGCCAACGGCTGAGGAACGACCATGAGCCTCTCAACCCCTGCCCTCGGCACCACCAACGAATTCATCGCTCGCCACATCGGCCCGCGTGATGCCGATACCAAGGCCATGCTGCAGCTGCTTGGCTTTGATGACATCGAAGCCCTCACCGCTAGCGTCATCCCCGACAGCATCAAGGGCACCAGCGTGCTCGACCTGCCGGCTGGCCAGAGCGAGGCCGAAGCCCTCGCCGCCATCAAGGCCATTGCCTCCAGGAACCAGCTGTTCAAGAGCTACATCGGCCAGGGCTACTACCCCTGCCACACCCCCAGCCCGATCCTGCGCAACCTGCTGGAAAACCCGGCCTGGTACACCGCCTATACCCCCTACCAGCCGGAAATCTCCCAGGGTCGCCTGGAAGCCCTACTGAACTTCCAGACCCTGGTCAGCGACCTCAGCGGCCTGCCAGTGGCCAACGCTTCCCTGCTGGACGAAGGCACCGCTGCCGCCGAAGCCATGACCTTCTGCAAGCGCCTGTCGAAGAACAAGGGCAGCAACACCTTCTTTGCCTCCAAGCACTGCCACCCGCAAACCCTCGACGTACTGATCACCCGTGCCGAGCCCCTGGGCATCGAAGTGGTGATCGGTGACGAGCGCGAGATCAGCGACGCCAGCGCCTACTTCGGCGCGCTCCTGCAGTACCCGGCCGCCAATGGTGACCTCTTCGACTACCGCGAGCTGGTAGAGCGCTTCCACGCCGCCAATGCCCTGGTGGCGGTCGCCGCCGACCTGTTGGCCCTGACCCTACTCACCCCACCCGGCGAGTTCGGTGCCGACGTCGCCCTGGGCAGCGCCCAGCGCTTTGGCGTGCCGCTGGGCTTCGGCGGCCCGCACGCGGCCTACTTCGCCACCCGCGACACCTTCAAGCGCGACATGCCCGGCCGCCTGGTCGGCGTGTCCATCGACCGCCACGGCAAGCCGGCCCTGCGCCTGGCCATGCA
>NZ_SCOK01000094.1:0-9680 GCF_005502555.1 Pseudomonas sp. D(2018) | reverse complement strand
CTGGAGAGGTCGGCGGCGAGGGCGTGGCATTCGCCAAAAGCGGAAAGCTCGGAGGCGGTCTCGTGGCAGGCCTCGGCATCGCGGGCGCAGATGAAAACGCGCGCGCCGGCTTCGAGGAAGCCCTGGGCGATCATCCGCCCAATGCCGCGGGTACCACCAGTAACCAGGGCGGTACGGCCCTGGAGGCTGAAATAGGAATGCATGAGGATGCCTCGACGATGATCTGAAGTGGCCCATACCCTAGCCCCGGCGATGCCGGGGCGGGGGCATTATCGAGACGCGGAATACAGCGGCATTTCAGGCCGGTGCAGCCTGGGCGGCGGCCAGCTCGGCGTCCTTGGCCAGGGCGCGTTGGTAGGCGGGGCGCTCGACGAAACGGGCGATGTAGTCCTTGATCGCCGGCACCTCCGGGATCAACCCGAACTGGGTGGTCCAGTTCAGCGCGCTGCCCCAGAGCACGTCGGCAGCGGTGAACTGCTCGCCGAGCAGCCAGGGCCCGTCTTTCATCTGGCTGATCAGGGTCTTCATCACGCTGTCGAAGTCGCCGTAGGGCGAGCGTGCCTCGGGAATCGGCTCACGCTTCTGCACCCGGTCCACCACCGCCGGTTCGAAGCAGGACCCGTAGAACACCATCCAGCGCAGGTAGGGCCCGCGCAGCGGGTCGCCCAGGGGCGGGGCAAGCTTGGCTTCCGGGTAGAGGTCGGCGAGGTAGAGGTAGACCGAGACTTGTTCCGTGACCACCGCATCGCCGTGGGTGAGGGTGGGTACCTTGCCCATGGGGTTGATCGCGAGGAATTCCGGCTTGCGCTGCTCCCCGGTCTTCATGTTCATCACGTGGAGCGTGAAGTCGGCGCCGAGTTCTTCGAGCAGGGTCAGGGCACCGGTGGAACGGGTGTAGGGGCAGTGGTAGAGGGTTACCTGGCGGTTCTGGCTGGTCATTGTTGTGGTTCCGCTTGGGCCGTGGATGGAGCGAGTCTAGACGCTGCCCCTAGAGCCTGCCGTCTCGGCGCAAGCGACGAAGCACCCAGCGGCGGTAGACGAGCGACAGAAGCGGTTTGACGACCGGCAGGCCGAGCAGCCAGGCGAGCGGTGCCAGCCTCGGCACGCGGGTGAGCAGGAGAATGTAGGCGTCGAGTTCGCGGTGGATGCGGCCGGTTTCATCCTGGACGTGTAGTTCGGTCAGGGCGAGGTAAGGGTCGATGCCGAGCGCGCGTAGTTCGGCGTCGCGACCGGTGATGTCGATCCACTCCACGCCTTCGGCGGCACGGGGCAAGGATTCGTACCAGCGGCGGTCGGCCATGCAGCGGGGGCAGGCGCCGTCGTAGAAGACCTTGAGCATGGTCAGGCTCCGGTGATGGGTAGCGCTGCGCTCCCGCGGAACGCCGCTCGCCACATCCTGCGACTCGATTCGGGTTCTATGTTCCGCTAGACGAATCAGTACCGCAAAGAAAAAGCCCCGCATCAGCGGGGCTCAATCAACACAGCATCACATCAGACCAACTCGGCCCACATGTCGTATTCGTCGGCATCGACGATGCGCACGCGCACCTTGTCGCCCGGCTTCACGCTGGTGGACTCGATGAACACGCTGCCGTCGATTTCCGGTGCGTCCGCCCAGGAACGGGCCACGGCGCCTTCGTCGTCGACTTCGTCGATCAGCACGTCCATTTCGCGGCCGATCTTCAGCTGCAGGCGGGCGGTGGAAATGGCTTGCTGATGCGCCATGAAGCGCTCCCAGCGGTCCTGCTTGATGTCGTCCGGCACCGGCTCCAGGCCCAGGTCATTGGCCGGGGCGCCGTCCACCGGGGAGTACTGGAAGCAGCCGACGCGGTCCAGTTGGGCTTCGGTCAGCCAGTCCAGCAGGTACTGGAAGTCTTCCTCGGTTTCGCCGGGGAAGCCGACGATGAAGGTGGAGCGGATGGTCAGGTCCGGGCAGATCTCGCGCCATTTCTTGATGCGCGCCAGGGTCTTGTCCTCGAACGCCGGACGCTTCATGGACTTGAGCACTTTCGGGCTGGCGTGCTGGAAGGGGATGTCCAGGTAAGGCAGCAGCTTGCCTTCGGCCATGAGCGGGATCACGTCGTCCACGTTGGGGTACGGGTAGACGTAATGCAGGCGCACCCAAACGCCCATGGCGGAGAGGGCCTCGCAGAGTTCCAGCATGCGGGTCTTGACCGGCTGGCCGTTCCAGAAGTCGAGCTTGTACTTGAGGTCGACACCGTAGGCGCTGGTGTCCTGGGAGATCACCAGCAGCTCCTTGACGCCGGCCTTGACCAGGCGTTCGGCTTCGGAGAGCACATCACCCACCGGGCGGCTGACCAGTTTGCCGCGCATGGACGGGATGATGCAGAAGCTGCAGCTGTGGTTGCAGCCTTCGGAAATCTTCAGGTAGGCGTAGTGGCGCGGGGTCAGCTTGATGCCTTGCGGCGGCACCAGGTCGACGAAGGGGTCGTGGTCGGCCTTCGGCGGCACCACTTCGTGCACGGCGCTGACCACTTGCTCGTACTGCTGTGGGCCGGTGACGGCCAGCACGCTCGGGTGCACGTCACGGATGGAGTCTTCGGATACGCCCATGCAGCCGGTGACGATCACCTTGCCGTTTTCGGCGATGGCTTCACCGATGGCATCCAGGGACTCGGCCTTGGCGCTGTCGATGAACCCGCAGGTGTTCACCACCACTACGTCGGCATCCTGGTAGGTCGGTACGATCTCGTAGCCTTCCATGCGCAGCTGGGTGAGGATGCGCTCGGAATCGACGGTGGCCTTCGGGCAACCCAGGCTGACGAATCCGACTTTGGGAGTAGCGGTGGACATGTGCGGCTAACCTCAATGGGCGCTCGGGAGGGCGCCTCTGATCAAAAAGTGCGCAATTCTAGCGGCAGGCGTCGGTCATTTCTACCCTTACGTGTCGTCATTTCGCAGCTAGCCTTTGGGAATCCGGCGCAGGCGGGGCGGGACGCCCATGTTCGCCGGATGAGCTGCCCCAACGATGCGCTTCAACTGTCATCAGCAGGAAGGTTCAGATGAGCGAAAGCATCACGCAACCCGCCGAGCAGCATGCCGGACATACGGCTTCAGGGCTCGGTTTGCTGGTGGCCGCTGCCGGTGTGGTCTACGGCGATATCGGCACCAGCCCGTTGTACACCCTCAAGGAAGTCTTCTCCGCCCAGTACGGCGTCCAGATCAATCACGATGGGGTTCTGGGCGTGCTTTCGCTGATCTTCTGGTCGCTGATCTGGGTGGTGTCGATCAAGTACGTGCTGTTCATCCTGCGCGCGGACAACGACGGGGAAGGCGGCGCCATGGCCCTGACGGCCCTGGCCCAGCGCGCCGCCAGGTCGTATCCCCGATTGAAGGCAGCCGTGTTGTTGCTCGGCTTGTGCGGGACCGCGCTGTTCTATGGCGACAGCATGATTACCCCGGCGATCTCGGTGCTTTCTGCCATCGAGGGGCTGGAAATCGCGTTCGATGGCCTGGAGCAGTGGGTCGTGCCCTTGTCGCTGATCGTGCTGGTGGGCCTGTTTCTGATCCAGAAGCACGGCACCGCGCGGATCGGTACCCTCTTCGGGCCGATCATGGTGCTCTGGTTCAGTGTGCTCGGTGCCCTAGGCATCTATGGCATCGCCCAGCAGCCGGAAGTGCTGAAAGCGCTCAATCCCTGGTGGTGCGTACATTTTTTCGTTATCCACCCGGGCATCGGCGTCGCCATCCTCGGGGCCGTGGTGCTGGCCCTGACCGGTGCCGAAGCACTCTATGCCGACATGGGCCACTTTGGCCGCAAGCCCATCGCCCGCGCCTGGTTCTTCCTGGTGTTGCCGGGGCTGGTGCTGAACTACTTCGGTCAGGGGGCGATAATCCTTGCCGACCCTGCCGCAGCCCGTAACCCTTTCTATCTGTTGGCGCCGGGCTGGGCGCTGCTGCCCATGGTCGGGCTGGCCACCCTGGCCACCGTGATCGCCTCCCAGGCAGTGATTTCCGGGGCCTTCTCCCTGACGCATCAGGCTATGCAACTCGGTTACATACCGCGCATGTTCGTCCAGCACACCTCGCAGCAGGAGCAGGGGCAAATCTACATCGGTGCGGTGAACTGGGCGCTCATGGTGGGCGTGGTGTTGCTGGTGCTGGGCTTCGAGTCGTCAGGGGCGCTGGCCTCGGCCTACGGCGTGGCGGTGACCGGCACCATGCTGATCACCACCCTGCTGGTGGCCGTGGTGATGCTGCTGCTGTGGAAAACTCCGTGGTGGCTGGCCGTGCCCGTACTGTTGGGCTTCCTCTTCGTCGACAGCCTGTTCTTCGCGGCCAACGTGCCAAAGATTTTCCAGGGAGGGGCCTTCCCGGTGATCGCCGGCGTCGCGCTGTTCACCCTGATGACTACCTGGAAACGTGGCAAGCAGATCGTGGTCGAGCGCCTGGACGAAACCGCGCTACCGTTGCCACTGTTCATCAGCAGTATCCGTTCACAGCCTCCGCATCGGGTGCAGGGTACCGCCGTGTTCCTCACCGCGCGGACAGACGCGGTGCCCCATGCCTTGCTGCACAATCTGTTGCATAACCAGGTACTGCACGAGCAGGTGGTGCTGCTGACCGTGGTGAGCGAGGACACGCCACGGGTGGCGGCAGACCGGCGTTTCGAGGTAGACGCCTATGGCGATGGATTCTTCCGGGTGATCCTGCACTTCGGCTTTATCGAAGAACCGGACGTGCCAGCGGCGCTGAGGCTCTGTCACCTCAACGAGCTGGATTTCAGCCCGATGAGCACCACCTGGTTTCTCAGCCGGGAAACGGTGATCCCCACCAAACGCATCGGCATGGCGCGCTGGCGCGAGGCGTTGTTCGCCTTCATGCTGAAGAACGCAAACAGCAATCTGAGGTTCTTCAATTTGCCGCTGAACCGGGTGATCGAGTTGGGGACGCAGGTGGAGATTTGAAGGCGGGGAATGGAGAGTCGGGTGCGCCACGCGGCGCACCCTGAGGCATGTGGCAATCAGCCCTTGCGCGGCAGCATCCGCACCAGGGTGTTGTCCCGGCTCACATAGTGGTGGAACAGCGCCGCCACCGCGTGCAGGCCGATCAGCCAGTAGCCGGCAGTGCCCGCCAGTTCGTGGAGTTCCTTGATCTGCCCGGCCAGCTCCTTGTTCGGGCCGATCAGTGCCGGCAGTTCAAGGCCGAAGAAGGGAGTGGGCTTGCCCGCTGCGCTGAGGATCAGCCAGCCGGCCAGGGGCGCGCCGATCATCAGGGCATAGAGTGCCAGGTGCATCAGTTTGGCGAGGGCGTTCTGCCAGCTCGTCGGCGCGGGTTGAATGGCTGGCGCGGGGGAAATCATCCGCCCGATCAGGCGCAGCCAGACCAGGAAGAACACCGCCATGCCGAGCATGAAGTGCCACTGCTTGAGTAGTTCGCGGGTTTCGCTGCCCTTGGGAAAGTTGCCCTTCAGCTCGATGCAGGCATAGACGGCTGCGATCAGTACCAGCATCAGCCAGTGCAGGGCGATAGATAGGTTCCCGTAGCGGGAAGTTGCGTTCTTGAGACTCATCACGGTACCTCGTGCTCGATATTCAAAACGGAGCGGAGGATAGCCCCTTTGTCTTAAGCGAATCTGAACCTGGGTCAATCCTTGGCCAGTGGTTCCTGCCGCTTCTCGACGGCAGCCAGCAGTTTCTCCGCCAATGCCGGGTAGTTCTCGTCGTAATGGTGGCCGCCGGGCAGCTCGAGGTTTTCCCCGACGGTGCCCGGCTGTGTGCAGCCGCTTTCGTCGGCTTCTTCCTTGCCGAACACGCAGAGCACCTTGGTGGCCGGCAGTCTGGCCAGTTCCGGCCCGGTGGCGGCTTCCTGGCCGGCTTTGCCGAGCCAACCCTGCACCTCGATCTCGAAGCTGCCACTGCGCGCCAGGGCCAGTAGCAGGATGGCGTCCACCTGATCCTGATCGGCCTTGGACAGGTGGTTATAGAAGGCCGGCAGCACGTCAGCGCCGAAGGAGTAGCCGGCCAGCACGAAGTGCTTGGCTCCCCACTTTTCACGGTATTCCTTCATCAGCCGGCTGAGATCGGCAGCGCCCTGCTCGGGACTCTTGTGCTGCCAGAAGTAACGCAGGGAATCGATGCCCACCACCGGGTAGTCGCGCTTGGCCATCTCATCGGCCACCGCACGGTCCAGGTCGCGCCAGCCGCCATCGCCGGAATAGAACAGGGTGACCGTCTCGGCAGGCTTGGCGGCCGGTACTTCCACCACAGGCAATGGCTCGCCCTGGCCCTGCAACAGGCTCTGCACGCGTTGCTGGAGCAACTGCACCAGGCTGGTGTCGTAGTCGCTGATCAGGGTTTCGGCGTTGGCCTGGTTGCGGGCGAAGGCGGCGCTGGGGTCGTCCGGGTTGTCGTTCCAGGCGGCCAGCCAGCGGCCGTGGGCGGCCTTCTGCGGTAAGTCGGCGGGGCAGTCCGGGGTCTTCAGGCTGAAGTCGATGGACAAGGCCTGGGCCGTGTCGTCGAACTGTCCGGCCAGCCAACGCCAGGCGAAGCTGGCACCCGGGCCGATGCCGGCCACCAGGGTGGGCTCGCCGCCAAGGGTTTCGCGGGCTTGCTGCAAGCGCTGTTGCTGTGCCGCACAATCCTTGGTCGGCAGGTCGAGTTGTAGAAGTCGCGCGTTGCTGCTGCGGGCCAGGGTCAGCAAATCGGCATCCGCCAGGCGCTGATTGCCGCTGGTCACCAGCAGCACGCGGTGCTGCACGGCCCCCGAGGGATTGGCCAGGATCATGGCACTGCCGTCAGGCAGTTTCAGGTGGTCCAGCCTGGCCTGGGGGGCAGGGCGGCTCCAGACCAGCAGGGCCGCGCCCACCAAGGCGAGGATCAGGATCAGCAGCAGGCGTCGCCAGTTGCGTTTGAGCATGGGTACCTCAGCGTTTGACCAGGCCGGTAAAGCCGCCGGCGATCAGGGCAGCGGTATCGGCCAGCGCCACCAGCGGGTCGAGGCCTGCGGGTACGGCCATGTAGCGCGGCTCCCAGTCGGGCTGGAACTTTTCCTTGAAGCGGCGCAGGCCCTGGAAGTTATAGAACTGCTCGCCACGCCGGAACACCAGGGCGCCGAGACGTTGGGTCAGGGGCGCACCGCGGCGCGGCTGCAGTCCGGCCAGGGGCACCATGCCCAGGCTGAAGCGGGCATGGCCGCGTTCCTTGTAGTGCAGCAGCAGGCTGAGCATGAGGAACTCCATGGTGAGCTTCGGGGCGTGCGGATGGACGCGCATCAGGTCAATGCTGGACAGGGTATTGCCCTCGGTTTCCAGCAGGTTGGCGAAGGCCACCGGCTTGCCCTCGAACTCGATGGTGGCGATGCGGAAGTGGTTCAGGTAGTCGGGGTCGAAACGACCGAGGGAAAAGCCTTTCTCCCGTGCCTGTTTGCCTTGCATCCAGGCTTCGGAGATGGTCCTCAGCTGATCCAGGGGGGCAGTCCCGGCATCGTAGATCTGCAGGCCGAGGCCGTCGCGCTGGCCACGGCTGAGGGTGTAGCGCAGGTCCTTCATGGCCTTGTTCTTGGCGTCCAGGTCGAATCGGGGGAGGTCGACCCGGGCTTCCTCGCCCAGCTTCAGCGCGGACAGACCGATATCCATGTAGTAGGGCAGGTTCTCCGCGCGCACCTGGTAGAACACCGGCCGCGCATGGTGGTGGTCGCAGAGGTCGCGGAACTGCCAGATCAGCTCGGCGCGCCGGTAGGACGGACCAATGGGATCGAACAGCGCCACCAGGCTGCGGCCGCGGCGGGCGTACATGAGGAAGGCGTCACCCTCCGGATGGAAGAGCAGCGCCTTGTCCCCCGTCAGCACCAGGCCGCCATCGGGTTGGTCGGAGTTGCGGATGACTTCGACGGCGCGCAGCAGCTCCTCTTTCGTGGGCTCGTGGATGGTCGGCGGCAGCGGACGCAATAGCCAGGCCAGGGCGATGCCCGCGAGCAGCAGGCCGCTGGCCAGGGAGGCGCGCAGGGCGCGAGGGGCGTCGCCGTCCACCTCGAACTGCCACCAGAGCTCATGGCTGTAGGGTACGTCCTGGAAGGCGAAGAACATCAACCAGAGGGCGGCGAGCAATACGCAGGCGCTGGCAGCGAGGTTAAGCGGCGAGAAGGGCACTTCCAGCAGGCGGCTGGGGCGGTAGAAAGCGCTGCGAAAAATGGCCAGCAGCATGGCCGTCATGGTCAGGAGACTGGCTTCCTCCCAATCGAACCCCTTCAGAAGCGACAGCCCGGCGCCAGCCAGCAGGAGCACTACTGTCAGCGCCCAGGCTGCCGACAGGCGATGGCGCAGGCCGTGGGCGAGCAGCAGGCAGAGCACGCCGATGAGGCTTGCTGCCAGGTGTGAGGCGTCGATCAGGCGATGGGGAATCAGGAAGCTCAGGTGTTCCAGGCGGGTGTCCGCTGCCGGGGTAACGCCGGAAAACAGCAGCACCACGCCGGACAGGAACACCAACAACGACAGCACCGGTGCGGCCAGGCCGGAGGCGGCGCGCAGGGCCTGGCGGCCAGCGGGGAACAGACGCTGTGCCTCGTTCGCCAGCAGCAACAGGCAGGCCAGTACCAGCGGCAGACCGACATAGATCAGGCGGTAGAGCACCAGGGCGGCCGCCAGCGGCGCTGCGCCCAACTGGCCGGCAAAGGCGGCCAGCAGTACAGCCTCGAACACGCCGACGCCGCCCGGTACGTGGCTGAGCACGCCGGCTGCCAGGGCGAGCATGTAGACCAGCAGGAAGGCGCCGAGCGGCGGCGCCTCCGGGAGCAGGACATAGAGCACGCAGGCGGCGGCGCAGACATCCACCACCGTGATCAGCAGCTGCACCGCCGACAGACGCAGTCCGGGTAGGCGCACGCTGCGATTGCCCAGGCGGATATCGATGCAGCCAGGCACGGGTGGTTCCGGCGCGCGCTGGCGGGAAATCCAGAAGATCAGCCCGGCACTGGTCAGCAGCACAGCCAGGGCCAGGCTGATCACCAGGCTTTCCGGCAGGCCCAGGGCCAGGGAAGCCGCTGCTGGGGCACTCAGCGCGGCCAGGGCAGCCAGCGGCGGGAGCGCCGAGCCCAGCGCGAGGCTGGCGAACAGGGTAATGCGGGCGATATCGCCGGCGCCCAGTTTGTCGCGGCCGTAGAGACGGAAACGTACCGAGCCGCCCGTGAGCATCGACAGGCCGACCGCGTTACCAATGCCCGAGGCGCAGAAGCTGCCGAGGGCCATGCGCTGCAACGGCAGGTGCACGCCAGCGAAGCGGCAGCCGGACCACTCGTAACCGACATAGGCCATGAAGCTGACGGAGGTGGCCGCCAGCGCCAACAGCAGGCTGGTGCCGGGAACGTCGTGGACGGCGGTGCGCAGGGCATTGGGGTCCAGTTCCCGCAGCAGGTGCCAGCAGGCCAGCAAGCCGAGCACGAAGACCAGCAGGGTGAAGGCGATGACGATCCACTGCCGGTAGGCTGTGAGGCTATCGAGCCAGCGTAGCGGGGCCGGTTCTTCGTTGAGTTGGCCGTTGGCCGGGCGTTCCACTGGCGGAGTGTTGGCGCGCATCGAGCACCTCTAGGCAATGTGCGCCACTGAGTGTGGGCGCCGACAGCAAGTTCCAAGTGTCTGGCAGAACTTTTTCTTCGCCGGCATTGCTGCAGTGAAGTACGAGAAATGGCCGGGTGCATCGCCAAGTCTAGGCGAGCGCGGGGGG
>NZ_SCOK01000093.1:0-9929 GCF_005502555.1 Pseudomonas sp. D(2018) | reverse complement strand
ATCCTGATCGGAGGTGCGGGCAATGACACCTTCATGTTCGCCGCAGGCTTCGGCAACGACTCGATCCAAGGCTTCGATGCCAATCCAACCGGAGGCCAGGACCTGCTCAATATCGCAGCCTTGGGCATCACCGCGGCGACCTTCGCGGCGAACGTAGCCGTCGCCGACCTGGGAGCGAATACCCAGATCACCCTCGGTGCCAACAGCATCACCCTGGTAGGCGTGGCGGATGCCACAACCGTGACCCAGGCGGACTTCATTCTCGCGGGTTGAGGGACCCTGGCGACAGTTCGTTGACGCACAAAAAGGGGCGAAGCACGTGCGGCTTCGCCCCTTTTTCATGCCCGCAGAAACTCAAAACCCAGCTCTATTCCGGCCTTTCTGGTAGCTATGCCGATTTTTGGTACTGGCGTGCATTGATTTGCGTTCTTCCTGCAAGAAAGATGCCTCCGAATTGCCCGGATTTCTCACTTGAGTCAACGGTTGTATTCCTCTGATAAGTGGGGCGGCGGTATTAGAGCGCTCTAGAACGCCACTTTCAGTCGTAAGGAGAAGAGCGTGCCAGGGCAGCTGGAAGAGTGCTACCACATGTCGAGCGGCTCAATTTTGTCGATTTTTTTCGGTTATATGTTTTAAATCAGATATTTATCATGTTTTTACATTTGGAAACATATGTCGACGTTTTATTGACAGTGCAAGTGGTCGGGGCTTTAGTCAGGGTGTGTACGAACATGACTGTTTTTTGGCACGTAGAGACGTTGAGGGACGTCGCTGCGGAGCCCGCCACAAGCGTGCTAGGGAGAACACCGTGATGAGCATCGATTCAGTCTCGCGCAGTGGGCCGACCGGCCCATCGACCTGTGCCGCCCCCCGGGTTCGATTCCACGGACCACCTCACGCCTGAGCAGCGGTGCCGCCTTCTCTAGCGGCGCCGAGAGGGACAAATCCATTCAGTCGGTACTGAGCCACTTCCAAGGCTTGGCGGGTTCGGCTGCGACTGCGATTTGCCCGGCTAGATCGCTTTCCATTGACGAAACGTGGAATCGCACCCGCGTGGGCGTGATTCGGCCTGACTGATTGCTGTCGCATTGAGGAAAAACACCATGGCCACATACATCAAATCTGACCTCGAGTTCATCCTCCAGCAGATCCTCATCTCCGAAGCCCATGCGGCCGGCGAGGATTTGTCGGCATTGCTGCCCAACTCGCAAGTGCCCTGGGGACTCAGGACAGTGGATGGATCATTCAATCATCTGGTGCTGGGGCAGACTGAGTTCGGGGCGGCCGATGGGTTGTTCCCGCGCATGCTCGATCCGGTTTTCCGCATTGCAGAGGACGGAACGTCCTATACCCAGACCAGTGGCCTGGTGATCGACTCGCAACCGCGGACCATCAGCAACCTGATCGTCGACCAGACCGCCAGTAACCCGGCAGCGGTAGAAGCCAACGGTGGCGCCGATCCGGTGCTGAGCCCCGGCCTTGACGGAATCTTCGGGACTCCGGATGACCAGGAAGTCTTCTTTATCCCCAACACCACGCCGGATGAAGGTCTTTCTGCACCCTTCAACTCCTGGTTCACCTTCTTCGGCCAGTTCTTCGACCACGGCCTGGATCTGGTCACCAAGGGGGGCAGCGGAACGATCTTCATTCCGTTGCAAGAGGACGATCCGCTGTTCGTGCCGGGCAGCCAGACCAATTTCCTGGTCCTGACCCGTGCCACCAACCAGCCGGGGCCGGATGGTGTCCTGGGTACCGAGGACGATATCCACGAGCACACCAACACCACGTCCCCCTTCGTCGACCAGAACCAGACCTACAGCTCGCACTCGTCGCACCAGGTGTTCCTGCGCGAATATGTGTCGACGGCCAATGGCCCGGTGACGACCGGCAAGCTGATCACCAATCGTGATCTGGTCAACGGCGTCTTCGGAGATGGCGATGACGTGGACCTGGGCGGCATGGCCACCTGGGCAACCGTCAAGGCCCAGGCCCGCGACGTTCTTGGCATCAACCTGACCGACGCCGATGTCGGCAACATTCCGCTGCTGGCCACCGACGCCTATGGCAACTTCATCAAGGGGCCCAATGGCTACCCGCAGGTGGTGATGAGCGATGGCGTGGGTGGAACCTTCCTGGTTGAAGGCGATCCGACCGCCAATGGCAGCCAGGGCATCAGCCTGGCCAACGCTGTACGCACCGGCCATGCCTTCCTTGATGACATCGCCCACAGTGCCAATCCATTCAATAGCCAGACCGGCGCGTTGCTGGGGGCTGACGCGGACGCAGTGGCCGGTACCGATGACGGCAACGCTGCCACCTACGACAACGAGCTGCTGGATTCGCACTACATCGCGGGTGATGGCCGGGTCAACGAGAACATCGGCCTGACCGCCGTGCACCATGTGTTCCACTCCGAGCACAACCGCCTGGTGGATCACACCAAGCAGGTGATTCTGGATTCGGGTGATGTGGATTTCCTCAACCAGTGGCTGTTGACGCCAGTCGGCGCCATTCCGGCCGACACCTCGACCCTCGTCTGGAACGGTGAGCGCCTGTTCCAGGCCGCCAAGTTCGGCACCGAGATGCAGTACCAGCACCTGGTGTTCGAGGAATTCGCCCGCAAGGTGCAGCCGAACATCGATGAGTTCCTGGCACCCACGGGTTTCGACGCCAGCATCGACCCGTCGATCGTCGCCGAGTTCGCCCACGTGGTGTATCGCTTCGGTCACTCCATGCTGACTGAAACCATCGACCGCCTAGACCCGAACTTCGTCAACAGCGAGATCGGCCTGATCGCCGCCTTCCTCAATCCCCTGGCGTTTGCCGAGAGTGGTGCAGACGCGGATGCGGCCGCTGGCGCCATCATCCGTGGCGTGACCCGCCAGCAGGGCAATGAGATCGACGAGTTCGTCACCGAGGCCCTGCGCAACAACCTGCTGGGTCTGCCCCTGGACCTGGCGACCATCAACATTGCCCGTGGTCGTGATGCTGGTATTCCGTCCTTCAACGCTGCTCGCCGCGAGTTTTTCGAGGCCACCGGGGACGCTCAGCTGGAGGCCTATAGCAGCTGGGTGGACTTCATGGGCGGGCTCAAGCATGAGGCGTCCCTGATCAACTTCATCGCCGCCTACGGCACCCACTCGACCATCACCAGTGCGACGACCCTCGATGGCAAGCGCGCCGCCGCCATGGCCATCGTGCTGGGCACTGGCACTAATGTTCCGGCAGATCGTCTCGACTTCTTGCACAGCACCGGGGCCTGGGCCAGTGGCGCCAATGGCGTGACCACGACTGGTCTGGACCTGGTGGACTTCTGGATCGGTGGTCTGGCCGAGAAGCAGATGCCGTTCGGCGGCCTGCTGGGTTCCACCTTCAACTTCGTGTTCGAGACCCAGTTGGAGGCCCTGCAGAACGGCGACCGCTTCTACTATCTGGGCCGCCTGGCAGGACTCAACTTCCTCACCGAGATGGAGCAGAACTCCTTCGCCAAGATGGTGATGCGCAACACCGACGTTGATCGACTGCCGGCGGATGTCTTCTCCACCCCTGGTCTGATCCTGGAAGTCGACCAAACCCAGCAGTTCAACGCGGGTGTCGTCAACAACCCCGGTGCTGATGGAATTCTTGGCGATGATCCATCCACCCCGCTTGTGGACGAAAGCGCCGACGATATCGCGACTCCCAACGAGGACCCACTGGGCGACAACGTGCTCGTCCCGCTGGTGATCCGCGACAACCCGGCAACCCCGGGAGCCGACACCAACTACCTGCACTACACCGGTGACGAGCACGTGGTGCTGGGTGGTACGGACAATGCCGACATCCTCATCGCCAGCATTGGCGACGACACCATCTGGGGTGATGGCGGCAATGACCGTATCGAGGGCGGTGACGGCGTGGACAGCCTCAATGGCGGCGCCGGCGACGACATCATCACCGACATGGGCGGCGACGATAACATCAAGGGCGACGACGGCAACGACGTCATCCATGGCGGCAACGGCTTCAACTTGATCCTCGGCGGCGCCGGCAACGACTTCATCATCACCGGCGAAGACGTCTCGGAAACCTTCGGTGGTACCGGCAACGACTTCATCTACGGCGCCAAGGGCAACCTGCAGACGGCTGGTAACGAAGGTGACGACTGGATCGAGATCGGCACCCAGGACGGTGCCCCCGGTGACAACTTCTCGCCCTTTGCCCTGGATGAAGTGGCCGGCAACGACGTCTTCGTCGGCGGCGGTGGCTTCGACGAGATGATCGGTGAAGGTGGTGATGACATCTTCTTCGGCTCAGAAGGTGCCGACCACTTCGACGGCGGTTCCGGCTTCGACTGGGTCAGCTACAAGTTCGACCCCTTCGGCGTGCTGTCCGACATGATCGTCGACGACTTCTTCGAGCCGCCGGTGCCTGCCTCCAACGCCGGCATCTTCGATCGCTTCGCCTTCGTCGAAGGCCTGTCCGGTTCGCAGTTCGGTGACATCCTGCGCGGCGACAACGCCGACGCGGCGGAGATCGCCGAGAACGGTCCGCTGGGCAGCGTGCTGAACCAGGCCGGCATCGACCTGATCGCCGGGTTGCAAGAGTTCCTTGGCGCGGGTGTCACCTCCTTCGGTGCCGGCAATATCATCCTTGGCGGTGGCGGTAGCGACATCCTGGAAGGCCGTGGCGGTGACGACCTGATTGATGGTGACCGTACGCTGAATGCCTTTGTCAGCGTGCGTACCGACCCTAACGACCCCACTACGGAGATTCGTCGGGTCGACAGCATTGGCGCGCTGATTCCCGACATGCTTTCGGGGCTGATCAACCCGAGCCAGTTGGTCATCGTTCGTGAAGTCGTCCAGACCGACGGCTTCAACTACGACACGGCGGTGTTCACGGGCAACTTCGAGGACTACCAGGTCGATATCGACAACAACGGCACGACGCTGGACTTCAGCGATGACGTGATTACTGTCACCCACCTGGAGGTGGACCTCGACGGCAACACCGTCATCGGTGCGGATGGCGTGGACCGGCTGACCGGCATTGAGCGGCTGCAGTTCAACAACCTATCGGTTGCGCTGGTTCCCGGGCTCAACGAAGGCCCCACAGGGCAGCTACAGCTCGATAACAACAACCCGCAGAATGGCCAGGTACTGACAGCGTCGGCACTATTGGTGAGCGACGCGGACAACGTCGCCTCTGGCGGCGATATCACCGGCCCCATCGCCTACTTCTGGCAGGCTGAGACCGTTGCCGGTTCCGGTATCTTCCAGGACATCGTCACCGAGGCTGGCGAGCGGCCTGAATCCGCCCAGGGCGACAGCTTCCGCGTGACCGCCGACCTTGATGGCCTGGCGCTGCGGGTGCGTGCGGTCTACAGGGACCAGAACGGCGTGCTGGAAACCGTCTTCTCGGATGCCACCGCTCCGGTGGACGGCAGTGTGGTCGTCGCACCGCCGCCGGCGGTGCCGCAGGAAGACTTCGTCGCCAGTCCTGGCGTGCATATCATCCGCAGCGACCTGCAGTTCATCCTCGATCAGATCCTTATCTCCGAGCGCCATGCCGCTGGCGAGAATCTGCTGGATATCGTGCCGAACTCCCGTGGCGCCTTTGGTCTGCGCACGGTGGACGGTTCCTTCAACAACCTGGTGCCGGGTCAGGAGCACTTCGGTGCGGCCGACCAGCCCTTCCCGAACCTGGTCCCGCCAGTGTTCCGTGATGATCAGGATGGGGACACCATAAACCTCGGCCCGGGAGGCGTAGTCACCAACACTGACTATGGCGCCGCTGGCGATGTGGCCGACGCCGATCCGCGCACGATCTCCAACCTGATCGTCGACCAGACCATCACCAACCCGGCAGCCGTGCAGGCATACGTGGATGCCGGCCTTGGTACCCTGGACCCCAACGGCGTGTTGCTGGACCTGAACGGCGTGCCAATCCCGGGCGGCCAGCCGCTGTTCAT
The DNA here is from genome assembly GCF_005502555.1 of Pseudomonas sp. D(2018). Classification (NCBI taxonomy): domain Bacteria; kingdom Pseudomonadati; phylum Pseudomonadota; class Gammaproteobacteria; order Pseudomonadales; family Pseudomonadaceae; genus Pseudomonas; species Pseudomonas sp. D(2018). The sequence continues at coordinate 3,976 of NZ_SCOK01000093.1, read as the reverse complement.
CCCCAACACCGCGCCTGACGAAGGCCTGTCTGCCGGCTTCAACTCCTGGTTCACCCTGTTCGGCCAGTTCTTCGACCATGGCCTGGACCTGGTGACCAAGGGCGGCAACGGCTTCGTCTTCGTTCCACTGCAACCGGATGACCCCCTCTTCGTTCCGGGGGGCACCTCCAACTTCATGATCCTTACCCGCACCAGCAACGATGCTCCGGGGCAGGACGGCGTGATGGGCACCGCAGACGACATCATCGGTGGCGGACCGCTCAACACGACCACGCCGTTCGTGGACCAGAACCAGACCTATACGTCCCATGCATCGCACCAGGTGTTCCTGCGCGAGTACGAGCTCAATGCTGCAGGAGATCCGGTGTCCACGGGTGCCATGCTCGATGGCGTCGGCGGCCTGCCAACCTGGGCAGAGGTCAAGGCCCAGGCCGCCCAGATGCTGGGCATCCAGTTGACCGATGGCAACATCGGTAACGTCCCGCTGCTGGCGACTGACCTATACGGCAAGTTCCTTCCGGGGCCGAACGGGTACGCCCAGATCGTCACCTTGGTGGACGGCGATATCGTGCTCGTAGAAGGTGATCCCACCGCCAACGGCGGGCTGGGTATCGCCATCCCGGGTAATGCCCTGTTCACCGGGCATGCCTTCCTGGACGACATCGCCCATTCCGCCAACCCCTTCAACAGCCAGACCGGCGCGCTGATGACGGCGGATGGGGATGCCGTAATCAATGACCCAACCAACCCATCGCCGGCTGGCACATTCGACAACGAACTGCTCGATCGCCACTTCATCACCGGCGACGGGCGCGGTAACGAGAACATCGGCCTGACCTCGGTGCACCATGTGTTCCACGCCGAGCACAACCGCATGGTCGATCAGATCAAGGCTGTGGTGCTGGCCAGCAACGATCCGGCCTTCATCAGCAATTGGCAGAATGCGGACGGCACCTGGAATGGCGAACGCCTGTTCCAGGCCGCGCGCTTCACCACGGAAATGCAGTACCAGCACCTGGTGTTCGAGGAATTCGCCCGCAAGGTGCAGCCGCAGGTGGACGTGTTCTTCAACGCCACCCAGGTGTACGACACCGCGATCAACCCGGCGATCGTCGCCGAGTTCGCCCACGTGGTCTACCGCTTCGGCCACTCCATGCTCACCGAGACTGTGGACCGGCTGAACCCGGACTTCACCGACGCGGGCAGCATGGACCTGATCGATGCCTTCCTGAATCCGCTGGCCTTCAACAATAACGGCGCCCTGTCGGCTGAGGAGGCTGCCGGCAACATCGTCCGTGGCATGACCCGCCAGACCGGCAATGAAATTGACGAGTTCGTCACCGAGGCGCTGCGCAACAACCTCCTCGGATTGCCGTTGGACCTGGCCACCATCAACATCGCTCGTGGCCGTGATACCGGCGTCCCGACGCTCAATGCGGCGCGTCAGGACTTCTACAACGCCACCGGCGACAGCCAGCTACGGCCCTACACCAGTTGGGTCGACTTCGCCGCTCATCTGAAGCACCAGACGTCCATCGTCAACTTCATCGCGGCCTATGGCACCCACGCCGAACTGCTGGCAGCTGATGTGAACACGACGGCCGAGAAGCGGGCGGTGGCCTTTGCCTTGGTGTTCGGTGGCGACGCGATCATCAACGAAGGGACGGCGGAACAGCGCACCTTCACCGCCGACACCGCAGATCGTCTGGCCTTCCTCAATGGACCGGCCGCCACGACCGGTGTGAATGACATCGACCTGTGGATCGGTGGCTTGGCCGAGCGGCAGATGCCCTTCGGTGGCCTGCTGGGCTCGACCTTCAACTTCGTGTTCGAGAACCAGATGGAGAAACTCCAGGACGGCGACCGCTTCTACTACCTGGAACGCACGGCGAGCATGAGCTTCCTCACCGAGCTGGAAAACAACTCCTTCGCCAAGATGGTGATGGCCAACACCAACGCGATCCACCTGCCGGGGGATATCTTCTCCGACCCTGGCCTGATCCTGGAGGTGGACATTACCCGGCAGTTCAACGCGGACGTGGTCAACCCGGGTGCTGATGGCATTCTCGGTGATGATCCTTCGACGGTGGGTGTCGACGAAAGCCTCGACGACGTCGCTGCTCCTGGTGAAGACCCGCAGGGTGGCAGCGCCTTGCTGCCCTGGGTGATTCGCGACAACCCGGTCAATACCGACAATGCCGCCACGCCGTTCTACAACGAGGCGAACACCAACTACCTGCGTTACACCGGTGATGAGCACGTGGTGCTGGGCGGTACTGACGGCAACGACGTCATGATCGCCAGCCTCGGCGACGACACGATCTGGGGTGATGGCGGCCACGACCGTATTGAGGGCGGCGACGGCAACGACCTGATCCGCGCAGGGGATGGCGACGACATCATCACCGACCGCGGTGGCGACGATAACATCCAGGGCGACGGTGGTAACGACGTGATCCACGGCGGCAACGGCATCAACCTGTTGCTGGGTGGTTTCGGCAGTGACTTCATCGTCTCGGGCGAGGACGCCACGGAAATCTTCGGTGGCGTCGGCAACGACTTCATCCTCGGTACCCGTGGCAACGAAGCGCAGTTCGGCAACGAGGGTGATGACTGGCTGGAACTGGGCGGCCCTGACGGCAACGCCGGTGACAACTTCAACGAGTTCGGCCTGGACAACGTACCCGGCAACGATGTGTACATCGGCGAGCGCGGCATCATCGACCGGATGGACGGTGAAGGCGGCGACGACATCATGCTCGGCAATGGTGGCGAGGGTGACCGCTACGTCGGCGGCTCCGGCTATGACTGGGCGGTGTTCCGCGACGATCCGCAAGGGGTGAACATCGAGTTCGACCTGCGCGCCTTCGACGAGACACCGGTAACCCCGTCGACCGCCTCGCTGCTGACCCGCTTCGAGTTCATGGAAGGCCTGTCGGGCTCGTCTCACAGCGACATCCTCAAGGGCGATGATCGCGATGCAGCGGCCATCTCCACCTCGGGTGTGAACGGCAGCATCCTGACCAACATCGGCCTGATCGCCGGGTTGCAGGAGTTCCTGGGAGCAGGGGTCACTTCGTTCGGTGCCGGCAACATCATCCTCGGCGGCAGCGGCAGCGACATCATCGCGGGACGCGGTGGTGATGACCTGATCGACGGTGATCGTTCCATGACCGTCTACATCGCCGTGCATCAGAACCCCGACGGCACCGGGCCGGAGATCGACCGGGCCTTCAGCATGACCGAGCTGGTGCACGACATGCTCACCGGCCGCTACAACCCCGGTCAGTTGGTCGTCACTCGCGAACTGGTCGCTGGCAATGGCGCGTTCAACTACGACACCGCCGAGTTCGCCGGCAACCGCGCCGACTACACGGTGCTCAATAACGGCGATGGCACCTGGACGGTGACCGATACCGTCGATGGACGAGATGGTTCGGATCGCCTGAGCGGTATCGAACGGCTGCAGTTCAACGACATCAGCGAGGCGCTGGTGGTCGGTCTCAACAGCGGACCGGTGGGGCTTGCATCAATCAGCGATGCCACGCCTGAAGTGGGCACTCGCCTAGTTGCATCCATTGCAGGTGTGACCGACGCCAATAACGTCGGCGGCACCGTCACTGGGCCGGTGTCCTACTACTGGCAGGCTGACGTGCGTGGTGACGGCATCTTCGAGGACATCATCATCGAGAACGCCGGCGCCGAATTGGCCCGCGCCACCGGACCGAGCTTCCTGGTCACCGCCGCCCAGGCTGGGCTGGCGATGCGCCTGAAGGCCATCTACAAGGACGCCAACGGCGTGCTGGAGACCGTCTACTCGGCGGTGACCGCACCGGTATCGGGCACCCAGGTCAACGATGTACCGACCGGCGCACCGGCGATCAGCGACACCACACCGCTGCAGGGCCAGGTGCTGACGGCCACGCGGGGCACGATTGCTGACCCGGATGGCACCACCACCTCGGTGTTCAGCTTC
>NZ_SCOK01000092.1:0-11736 GCF_005502555.1 Pseudomonas sp. D(2018) | reverse complement strand
ATATGTGTCTAAGAGACAGTTGCCGGGGGGGAAGGTGGGGAAGCCCTGCAACAACCGCGCTTCGATGACGAAGGTCGCCTGCACTGCCTCAGCGACCGCAACGGCTGGTGGCAGCCCTGGCGGCTCGATGTGCAGGGGTGGCGGCCACTGCCAGCGGTGCTGGCCGATCACGCGTCCGCGCCCTGGCAACTGGGAGCTTGCAGCTATCTGCCGGAGACCGGCTTGAGAAGCTGGCTGGTCGATGGCCAGGGCTACCTGGCTGGCGGCAACGGCGTCCCGCTGGCAACCGGGTTCAGCCGCTTCCGCCAACTCGCAGCGGATGAACGGAATGACTACTGCATCGCCGCCGGAGTGCAGAGCGCCAGCGCCGTGCTGGCCATCGACCGGGGCAGCGGTGCCGTACAGGTGCTGGCCGGCGGTGAGTGCGGGCTGGCGGAAGAAGAAGTCTCCACACCTCGGCCACTGCGCTTTGCCGTCGGGGCAGGGGAGTGGGCTCACGCATTCTTCTACCCACCCCGCAACACCCGCCACCTCGGCCCCGAGGGTCAGCGCCCGCCGCTGCTGGTGTTCTGTCATGGCGGACCGACTTCGGCCTGCCAGCCCGTGTTCGACCCACGTATCCAGTTCTGGACCCAGCGTGGCTTCGCCGTCGCCGACCTCGACTATCGGGGCAGCAGCGGTTACGGCCGCGCGTATCGCCAACGCCTGGCCGGTGCCTGGGGCGAAGTGGATGTGGAGGATGCCAAGGCTCTGCTTGACCATCTGGCCGGGCAGGGCCTGGTGGATCGGCAGCGGGCCTTCATCCGGGGAGCCAGTGCCGGCGGCTTCACCACCTTGCTGGCCCTGGTCGGGGACACGCCCTTCCGTGGTGGCGCCAGCTACTACGGGGTGAGCGACCCGCTGGTACTGCGGGAGAAGACCCACAAGTTCGAAGCCGATTACCTGGACTGGCTGATCGGTGACCCTGAACGGGATGCCGAGCGTTACCGGCAGCGCACGCCAGTATTGAGGGCGGGCGAGATCGGTGCGCCGGTGATCTTCTTCCAGGGTGGCCGGGACGCGGTGGTGGTGCCGGAGCAGACCGCAGCCATGGTCACGGCGCTACACGCGGCCGGGCGGCAGGCGGAGTGCCATGTCTATCCCGAAGAGCAACACGGCTTTCGCCGGGCTGCGAACCTTGCCCACGCCCTGGAGGCGGAGCTGGGGTTCTATCGAGGCTTGTTGCGCCCGGCAGCGCTTCTGTAGGGACTTAGCTGTTGCGAGAGGCCAAGAGCCTACGGCAATGCAGCCCTAGCCAATGATTTCGTCCCCACAACGCAGGACAGGCGTTGGCTATAGGGAAAGCGCCCAAGGTCTGATTGAAATGACCGGTGAATGAAGTAGGCTGGGTCCTACTCACCTCATAACTACAAGAAAGAGCTGCTTGATGCGTCACGATATCAGTCTGCTTCGCAAGTTCGTTTCTCCCGAAATCATTTTCGGCGCCGGCTGCCGGCACAATGTTGGCAACTACGCCAGCACCTTCGGCGCCCGCAAGGTCCTGGTGGTATCCGACCCCGGGGTACAGGCCGCTGGCTGGGTCGCCGACGTGGAAGCCAGCCTGCAGGCCCAGGGCATCGACTACTGCCTGTATACCCAGGTATCGCCGAACCCACGTGTGGAAGAGGTGATGCAGGGGGCCGAGGTCTACCGCAGCCTGGGGTGCAACGTGATCGTCGCCGTGGGCGGCGGCAGCCCCATGGATTGCGCCAAGGGCATCGGCATCGTTGCCGCCCATGGCCGCAGCATTCTCGAATTCGAAGGGGTGGACACCCTGACGGTGCCCAGCCCGCCGCTGATCCTCATCCCGACGACCGCCGGCACCTCGGCCGACGTGTCGCAGTTCGTGATCATTTCCAACCAACAGGAACGGATGAAGTTTTCCATCGTCAGCAAGGCGGTGGTGCCGGATGTGTCGCTGATCGACCCCGAAACCACCCTGAGCATGGACCCCTTCCTGTCCGCCTGTACGGGTATCGATGCCCTGGTCCACGCCATCGAGGCATTCGTCTCCACGGGCCACGGTCCGCTCACCGACCCCCATGCGCTGGAGGCCATGCGCCTGATCAACGGCAATCTGGTAGCAATGATCGCCAACCCCCAGGACATTACGCTGCGCGAAAAGATCATGCTCGGCAGCATGCAGGCGGGGCTGGCCTTCTCCAACGCCATCCTCGGCGCCGTGCATGCCATGTCCCATAGCCTGGGCGGTTTCCTCGACCTGCCCCACGGCCTGTGCAACGCGGCGCTGGTAGAGCATGTGGTGGCCTTCAACTACAGCGCCGCGCCGGAGCGCTTCAAGGTCATTGCCGAGACGTTCGGCATCGACTGCCGCGGCATGACCCAGAATCAGGTGCGCCAGCGCCTGGTGGAGCACCTGGTGGCGCTGAAGCACGCGGTGGGTTTCCACGAAACCCTGCGCCTGCATGGCGTCGGCACCTCGGATATTCCTTTCCTCTCGCGCCACGCCATGCACGATCCCTGCATCCTCACCAACCCGCGCGAGTCCAGCCAGCGGGATGTCGAGGTGGTGTATGCCGAGGCCCTCTGACGAGCAACGCGATGCCCTGACCGGGCTGCTCGGGCTCGGCAGTCATTCCGCGCGCAAGAGCCACTACCCCGAACTGCTGGCTCGCCTGGAAGAGCTGGAGACCGAACGCAACCGCTACAAATGGCTGTTCGAGCACGCCGTGCACGGCATCTTCCAGGCCAGCCTTCAGCAGGGGCTGCGTGCCGCCAACCCGGCGCTGGCCTGGATGCTGGGTTATGACTCGCCCCAGGATTGCCTGTTCTGCCTGACCGACCTGGGCAGCCGCCTGTTCGCTGGCGGTGCCGAGGAACTGGCCGCTATCCGCCAGTCGCTGCAGCGTGAGGGCGGCCTGTTCGGCTACGAGACCCGCCTGCTGCGCAAGGATGGCAGTCATGTGGACGTGCTGATGAACCTGCTGCTCAAGCCGGATGAGGACGATCTGGTGGAAGGCTTCGTCGCCGATATCACCGAGCGCATTCTCGCCCAGAAGCGCCTGCAAACCCTCAACGACGAGCTGGAGCAGCGTGTGCTGGAGCGCACTCACGAACTCCAGGCCCTGAACGAACAACTGCGCGAGGCACGGGACGCGGCAGAGGCCGCCAACCTGAGCAAGGACAAGTACCTGGCCGCGGCCAGCCACGACCTGCTGCAACCGCTGAATGCCGCGCGGCTGCTGGTTTCGACCCTGCGAGAACGCCAGCTCCCGGTATCCGAGAAGCAACTGGTGGAGCGGACTCACCAGGCGCTTGAGGGGGCCGAAGACCTGCTGACCGACCTGCTGGATATTTCCAAGCTGGACCAGAGCGCGATCAAGCCGGACCTGGATGTCTATTCCCTCGACGAGGTCCTGGCCCCCTTGGCCTCCGAGTTCCTGAGCGTCGCCGAAGCGGCTGGCCTGGGGCTGCGGGTGCGCATCCCGCGCCTGTGCATCAATACCGACTTCCGCCTGCTGACGCGCATCCTGCGCAACTTCCTCAGCAACGCCTGCCGCTATACCGAACGAGGACGCATCCTGATGGGCGCGCGGCGCCGGGGTGATCGGCTGCGGCTGGAGGTATGGGACAGTGGCCGGGGCATTCCGGCGGACCAGCTGGAAGCGATCTTCCTCGAGTTCAACCAGTTGGACGTGGGCCGCGCAGCCGAGCGCAAGGGCGTCGGCCTGGGCCTGGCCATCGTCGACCGCATCGCCAGCATGCTGGAGTACCGGGTGGAGGTGCGCTCGCAGTTGGGGCACGGCTCGGTTTTCAGCATCGAAGTGCCCGTGGCGCAGGCGCATCCCGCTGTGCGCGCCACCGTAGAGACGCGTCCGCTGGCGGGCGACCCGCTGCCCGGCCAGCGCCTGCTGGTGGTGGACAACGAGCCTGGCATCCTCGAAAGCATGTCGGCGCTGCTGGGGCAGTGGGGTTGCGAGGTGCTGACGGCCACCGACCTGACCGGCGCCCTGGAGGTACTGCAGGACCAGGCGCCGGACCTGATCCTGGTGGATTACCACCTGGATCACGGCGTGGTCGGTTGCGATGTGATCCTGGCCCTGCGCCAGCGCTTCGCCCGGGACCTGCCGGCGGTGATCATCACCGCCGACCGCAGCGACCGGTGCAGGCGCACGTTGCAGGACCTGCGGGTGCCCCTGCTCAACAAACCGGTCAAGCCGGGCAAGCTGCGCGCGGTGATCAGCCAGTTGATTGGCAAGGCAGACTGACGGCTAAGCCTTGGTGCATCGCGGGCCCGGACGGGCAGTTCCTGATCGAGTTCCCAGCGCCTTCCGCTAGTTGATCGCCTCATAGGGCAGCCCGACATAGTTCTCCGCGATGGTCCGGCGGCCGGCCTCGGAGCCGACGTAGTAGTCCAGCTCGGTCTGCTGCATGCGACGGCCGAAGGCGTCGGTGTCGGGGAAGCGGTGCAGCAGCGAGGTCATCCACCAGGAGAAACGTTCGGCCTTCCAGATGCGCCGCAGGCAGATGGCCGAATACTGTTCCAGCAGGTCGGTACGGCCGTCGCCGTAAACCTTCACCAGGATGCGGAACAGGGTGTTCACGTCGCTGGCGGCCAGGTTCAGGCCCTTGGCGCCGGTCGGGGGGACGATATGGGCGGCGTCGCCCAACAGGAACAGGCGGCCGTACTGCATGGGTTCGACCACGAAGCTGCGCAGCGGGGCAATGCTCTTCTCGATGGAGGGGCCGGTGACGAGCTTCGCCGCGGTCTGTTCCGGCAGGCGGCTTTTCAGCTCTTCCCAGAAGCGCTCATCCGACCAGTCCTCCACCTTCTCGTCGGCCGATACCTGCACGTAGTAACGGGTGCGGGTGGGTGAACGCATGCTGCACAGAGCAAAGCCGCGTTCGTGGTTGGCGTAGATGAGTTCGTCGTTGACCGGAGGGGTGTCGGCCAGTACGCCCAGCCAGCCGAAGGGGTAAACCCGCTCGAACTCCTTGAGCACGCCAGCAGGGATGGATTTGCGCGACACGCCGTGGAAGCCGTCACAGCCGGCGATGTAGTCGCAGTCGATGCGGAAGGTTTCACCGTTCTGCTCGAAGGTGACGTAGGGCGCGTCGGATTTCAGGTCATGGGGCTGGACGTTGGTGGCGTTGTAGAAGCTGCGCGCACCACAGGCGTCGCGGGCTTCCATCAGGTCGCGGGTGACCTCGGTCTGGCCGTAGATCATCACCGTCTTGCCGCCGGTCAGGCCCTTGAGGTCGATGTGCTCGCGGCGGCCGTCGAAGGCCAGCTCGAAGCCGTCGTGCACCAGGCCTTCACGGTCCATGCGCTCGCTGACGCCGGCTTCGCGCAGCAGGTCGACCATGCCCTGTTCGAGCACCCCGGCGCGGATGCGGCCAAGGACGTAGTCCGGGCTCTGGCGTTCGATGATGACGTTGTCGATACCGGCCTTGTGCAGCAACTGGCCGAGGAGCAGGCCGGACGGGCCGGCGCCGATGATGGCGACCTGAGTCTTCATTGTTATTGTCCTCTCGAAGAGTTCCGGTGGCCGGCGCAAGGCAGTCGCGGCTCACCTGTGGTTAGGGTGCGCCTGTATTTTTTGTGGATCGCCATTGGCTTTGAAGGCAATATCCAACGCCTTTCATGGACTTTTCGTGGATTCATGCGGTTGGAGGTTCAATGACCAGACACGCCCACGCTCCGGTTCCGGTGTTCAAGCTCTATGGCGAAACCACCGCCTGGCCGACGCCGGACCTGATCCACTGGGAGTCCATCGAGTCGCGCAGCCGCCTGCATGAGTGGGAGATCAAGCCGCACCAGCACGGTGACCTGGTGCAGTTGCTCTATGTGCGATCCGGCCGCGCCGAACTGGAAGTGGAAGGGCAGGTGAACCGCATCGATTGCGCGTCGCTGCAGGTGGTGCCGACGCTGTGCGTGCATGGCTTCCGCTTTTCCGACGATGTCGACGGCCATGTACTGACCCTGGCGTTGCCGCTGGTGGAACAGGTGGCCGGATTGCTGAACAGCCAGGCGCTGCTGACGCCAGCCTGTTTCGCGGCCGGTGACAGCCAGCCTTATCTGGACACGTTGTTCGAAGCCATTAGCCGCGAGTACGCGCAGCAGGCGCCGGGCCGCGAGCTGATGCTGCAGTCGTTGATCAGCGTGCTGCTGGTGTGGATCGGCCGGCGCTCGCTGGAGCAGTCACAGTCCGAAGCCCAGCAGCAGGATCGGGGCAGGCTGCACCTGCAGGCATTCACCCATGAGTTGGAGCAGCACTTTCGCGAACACCTGTCCATCGAGCAGTACGCCCAGCGCCTGGGCATCAGCGCAGCGCACCTCAATGCCCTGTGCCGGCGCCTGGCCGGGCAATCGGCGCTGCAGATGATCAACCAGCGCCTGCTGCTGGAGGCCAAGCGTTGCCTGGTTTACACCGCGATGACCATCAATCAGGTGTCGGACAGCCTGGGCTTTTCCGAACCGGCGTACTTTTCCCGCTTCTTCAAGCGCGGCACGGGGCAGTCACCGAAGGCGTTCCGCATAGCCCGCTGAGTGTAGGGGCGAGTTCATTCGCTATGTCTGCGTTGGTTGTTGCGAGAGATTTAGCATTGGGCCAAAAGCCTTGTAGGAGCTGGCTTGCCAGCGAAACGGGGCCATTCGCTGGCAAGCCAGCTCCTACGGGCGATGCAGCTCCTTGCAACACGAAATGAATTCGCCCCTACAGGTTCAAGGACGTCCGATGTCAGCCTTGATACCGCCGCGCGATCAGGTGATCGATGGACAGCACCCCTGGTCCCTGGCTGACCAACAGCAGCAGGCACGCGGCCCAGACGCCGTGGGTGGGGTAGGCGTCGGGGTAGACGAAGGTCTGGATCACCAGGGTCATGCCGAGCAGGGCCAGCGCCGAGAAGCGCGTCGCCAGGCCGAGCAGGATCAGCAGCGGGAAGAAGTGCTCGGAAAACGCCGCTGCATGGGCCGCCAGTTCCGGCGACAGCAACGGCAGCTTGTACTCATCGGTGAACAGCGGAATGGCCGAGGCGGACAAATGCGGGATGCCCAGCTGGAAGGTGCCGTCCACCAGGTCGATGGCCAAGCCCTCCACCTTGGTCTGCCCGGACTTCCAGAAGATCGCGGCAATCGAGAAACGGGCGACGAAGGCCACCAGGCTGTACGGAACCCGCTTGCACAGCTCGATGGCCTGGAGCACCCATTTCACCGGTAGGTGGCTGTCGTGGATCTGGAGGGTGGCGTTCATTGCATCTGACTCCCGCAGTTGAGGGTGAACCGGGTGATGGCGCCGCCTGCCAGGAGGCGTGCCAGGGTGGAACCGAGATCGAAGTCGGCATCGACGGCCAGTGCTGCGCCCACAGCCGGCCCGAGTGGACTGCCAGCGCCAAGGGCCTGAATGAATGCGCTAGCGCCCGGGCCGATCAGGCTGACTTCAACCTCCAGTCCATTGCGCAAGACCAGTGCACATTCGGGCCGGTCGGGGTTCACCTCGGCCAGTTCGAGCAGCCCCTGGTGGGCGGCCCAGAGCGAAGCGATGGCGTAGTCGGAGCGAATCACCGCCACTGAGGGATGCAGCCAGAGCTGCATGCCGGGCAGTCGTTCCGGGTCCGCCAGGACGGCGGCGAGGCGGGCCCCGTCCAGGGGTGGCAGGTCAGCGGCGTGATAGGCGTGAACCTGCGCCAGTTCCAGCCGCGCCGTATCCGCCAGGTAAGGCAGGCTGGCGGCCGGGGGGAATGTCGCAATGAAGTCGGGGAACTCTGCCCCGTAGAACGCCAGAAGTGGAGACCGGGGTGGTACCGCTTGCACGTACAGGCGGGCCATGCCGGCGAAGAATGTTTCGCCCACCAGTTGCCTGACGACCGGGAACGTGTCGGCCAGGGCACCGATCAGCGACGCCAGCACATTGTTGCGGTACACCGCGAAACGCCGTGCCGGGTCGGCGCCGTTCCAGGCATGGAGCCCAGTCGGGCAGGGCAGCTCCGGGTCGAGCAGGGCGCAAGCGAAGGCATCGGCGTTCATGCTGCTTTCTCCTGGCGCAGCAGCTGTTGGGCATAACCTGCTTCGCGCACGAGGGTCTCCAGCGAGGGGATGTCGTTGTCTCGTTCGATCAGGGTGGGCACCGGGCCCAGGCGTTTCAGGGTTTCGCGATAGAGGTCCCAGACGGCGGCGTCTACCGCTGAACCGTGATGGTCGATCAGCAGGCGCGCACCGGCGGCGTCGATATCCTCGGCAAAACCCGCCAGGTGAATTTCACCTACCGCATGCAGGGGCAGGGCAGCCAGGTAGGCACGGACATCGCGGTTGTGGTTGACGCAGGACACATAGGCGTTGTTCAGGTCCAGCAGCAGGCCGCAGCCGGTGCGCTTCACCACTTCGGAGATGAACCCGGCCTCCTCCAGGTTGGAGCTGTCGAATTCCAGGTAGGTGGCCGGGTTCTCCAGCAGCATTTGTCGCTGCAGATGCTCCTGCACCTGGTCGATGTGCCGGCAGACGCGCTCCAGACTGGCCTGATCGTAAGCCAGTGGCAGCAGGTCGTTGAGAAAGACGTCGCTATGGGTGGACCAGGCCAGGTGCTCGGAAAAGGACGCCGGTTCATAGCGCTCGATCAGCACGGCCAAACGGTCCAGATGGACGGTGTCCAGCGGCTGGTCGGCCCCGATGGAAAGGCCGACGCCGTGGATCGAAAGCGGATAGTCCTGGCGGATGAGCCCGAGGTAATGGTGGAAGGGGCCACCCGCGACCATGTAGTTCTCGGCGTGGACTTCGAAGAAGCCCAGGGCGGGTCGGCTATCGAGCACATCCCGATGGTGCTGGGACTTGAGCCCGATACCGGCCCGCGCCGGCAGGCCACCGGCAGGAGCGTGGAACGGTGAGGAGTGGGTCATGGTGAGTGCTCCCGCCGGTGGTGGTCAGCCCTTCTTCTCTTCCTTGAATTCCTGCAGTTGACCGAAGCCGGTGGGCGAACTGGGAGACGCGGTTTTCTCGCAGGTGCCGGTCGGTACGTACTTCCAGGCGTTGCCCTGGTAATCCATCTTCGCGGTGCCTGCGCAGGAGGTGCCGGCGCCGGCGGCGCAGTCGTTCTTGCCTTTCATGGCGATGCCGAAGCACTTTTCGTTGTCGGCGGCCTGGGCAGCCACAGGGGCCATGGACAGGCCGATGGCGGTGCTCAGGGCAAGGGCGAGACCGGTTGCGGATACGACGCTGGCAGTCGAGGTTTTCATGCTTGTTCTCTCCGTTTCTGATGGGACGACTGGGGCTGGATGCCCTGGGTGGCGGGGCACGTCCGGTTGCCCGGGCGTTGGAATTACCGCCTTCGAAACAGGAGACAAGGGAGGTCGGACCGCGTTACATCACGGCACGAGATTTTTTCCGGCATAGCGCTCCGGGCTGCGCCGCGCCGCCGTCTTCAGACGGGGGCGGCTGCGCCCTGATAGGCCGTCGCCACCATCGCCGTGTCCACATGATTGATGGTGGCGATGATGCGTTCGGCGTCGCACAGGGCTGGCGCCATGGCCCAGCGGTGGGTGCGGTCGTTGCCGATGCGGAGCATGCCGGTGTGGCTGCCGAGGTCGTCGTCTACCTCGGGGACAGGGTCGTAGAAGCCCAGGCTGTAGCGCAGGCGACGGATATCCGCCGCCGTCCCGGTGAGGAACAGCCAGCCGGGACGTGCGCCCTGGCGTTCGGCGTAGGCCCTGAGCACGTCGACGGTGTCCAGGTCCGGTTGCAGGCTGATGGAGTAGAGGAATACTTCACGGCCAAGACGCTCGCCGAGCAGGAGTTGGAGCCGGCGCAAGTTGGCGATCATGGCCGGGCAGCTGCCTTCGCACTGGACGTACATCATGTTGATCGCCACCACCTTGCCGCGCACCAGGTCGTCGTAAAAGCGCAACTGGCGGCCGTCATGGGTGTGCACTGGGACATTGGGGAAGCGACTGTCGGTCTTGCGCGTCGAGGATTGCGACGTCGGGGCAAGGCTGTAACCCAGGGCGCCGCCGAGGGCGGCCAGGCCCAGTCCGCCGATTACCATGCGTCGAGTGTTCATGGTCGACCTCCCGGGTTCGATGACCCACTGGGAACCATGCCGTCCACGGGCGACGGCCCACCGGTGTCGGTCTCGATGTCGAAGCGCGCCATCATGGCGTGGTCTTCGTGGATCAGGTTGTGGCAATGAAGGGGGTACTTGCCGAGGAAGTCGCGGAAGCGCAGGAACACCCGAATGGTCATGTCCTCGCCTAACACGTAGACATCCTTGCGCCCCTGTTCATGGGGCGGCACCGGTACGGCGCGACCAAGCACCGTCTTGCTGATGATCCGGCCTTCTTCGAAGTGAACGTGGATGGGGTGGTCCCAGCCGTCCTCGGGATTGACCAGTTCCCAGACTTCGGCGCTGCCCTGGCGAACGCGTGCGTTGACCTGGTTGGGGTCGAAGAAGCGTTCGTTGATGGCCCACATGCCTTTGTCGCGGTCGAACACCCAGCGCCGTATCGGAGCCGCAGCGATTTCCTCCGCGCTCAACGGACGCAGTTCGCGGAGCCGGTCGGGCACCTGGCTGACATCGGCTTCAGGGGGCATGCGGTCGACGATGAGCTTGAGCACCCGCACGCCGGGTTTGCGTACGTCCTTGGGTTGCCGGGTGTCTTCGGGCCTGTGCGTGAGTCGGTTGACCAGATAGAGCTCGGTACCCAGCGGGTAGGCGGAAAAGTCGACCACTATGTCGCCGCGTTCGGCCACGCCCAACCGGACCCGGGTCTGATTCTGCAGGGGCGCCGGCAGCAGGTTGCCGTCATTGGCGATGTAGGTGAAACGCTGGTCGCGGTCGCGGCGATCCACCAGATAGAACTCGTAGAAGCGGCTCGGTCCACTGTTGAGCAGGCGCAGGCGGTACTTGCGCGCGGCGACCCGGAGCACCGGTTCGATGATGCCGTTGACGGCGATCTTGTCGCCAAGCACACCCTCCGGGTTGACCTGGTCCCAGAACAGGATGCCGTCGGGGGCGAAACGCTTGTCGCCGAAGTCCAGTGGATAGTCGTAGGGATGGCTGGGCAGGCGCAGTGCTGTGGGGTTGGGGTCGTGCTCGTTGCCGGAGTCGACGTCATCGAACAGCAGGTAGAAACCAAGCAGGCCCTTGTAGACGTTGGGTGCCGTGAAATCCATGGTGTGGTCGTGATAGAAGAGGGTGCCCAGGGCTTCCCGCGGGTCACCGATGCCGTTCTGGAACTCGTCGAAGCCGGCGTAGATATTGCCGTACAGCTGATCGAGGAATTCCCCGGGGGCAGCCAGTGTCGGCCCGGCCTTGGTGGCGCTGTAGAAGTCGCCGGGAAAACCATCGCTTTCCGATCCGCTATGGGCGTTGTGCAGGTGGGTGGCGATTTCCGGCGTGCCGAATCCCACGTGGTCGGCAGGCAGGCGATTGCGGATGCGTACGACTATTGGCTCGCCATAGCGCGCGAAAATTACCGGCCCAGGTGTCACCGCTTCCGCTTCGTTACCCTGGAAACCCCATACCGGCTGGCGCGGATAGGCGTCGTTGAACAGCCATTCCGGGTTCTCCCGGGCCACCAGTTCGTAGGTCACCCGGAAGCCCAGTTCGGCCCAGCGCTGGTGCGCCGCACGACCGGCCTCTCCGGCCGCGCCATTGGCCTGCTCAGTGGGCGCGGGGTCCAGGAGCACGGGTTGTAGCGGAGTGATCCGTTCCGGTAGTTCGAGGGTCCAGGGGATCGTGGGAGGGC
>NZ_SCOK01000091.1:0-12073 GCF_005502555.1 Pseudomonas sp. D(2018) | reverse complement strand
GGGAGGAGGTGGTCACGGCGGTGACGGCGGAGGAGGTCACGGTGGCGGTCATGGTGAAGCAGGCCATGACGGTGACGGTCATGGGGGGCCGGGGCGCGGCGACGCTGACCATGGTGGTATGGCTGGTAACAGAGGCCCAGGCAATGCCCATGACAACGACGCCGACAACGACGGCGCAGATGCGGCCAGAGACGCTGCCAAAGCTGAGGCGGATGCAGCCAGAGACGCTGCCAGAGCTGACGCAGATGCAGCCAGAGATACTGCCAAGGACGCTGCTGACGCAGCCAGGGACGCTGCCAGAGCTGAAGCAGATGCAGCCCGAGATGCCGCCAAAGCGGCTGGCGTAGAGGGTGCAGATGCAGCCAGAGATGCGGCCAGGGCTGAAGCAGATGCAGCCAGGGATGCTGCCAAAGCCGAGGCAGACGCCGCGAGAGACGCTGCCAGGGCTGAGGCAGATGCAGCCAGGGACGCTGCCAAGGATGCTGCAGACGCAGCCAGAGATGCTGACGATGACGCGCCGGACGCTCCTGACGCGCCGGACGTCGATGTGGTCGAGGTACAGCACTAGGCCTTCGAGTTCGGCAATGAACACGCAGGCATCTCAGTAGGTAACGTCCCGGGAGTTTTGAGGGACGTAACAGTTGGAGTCGCAAGCCCTGAAGAGTCGCGGGGCCTGCGACTCCATTTCCTAATCCTGCCGCACGGCCCGCGAACCCTCGTCTGTGCGAGGAAATGGGGGCCAGACTGAGGGCTCTCAACCGCTTGACCTGGCGCTCATCCACCTCTCCTTGCCTGCTCCAGGCTGAGGTTCAGCGCGCCATTGCCCGCAGCGAACACTTCTATATGGCTGTTACAGGCTTTGGGCCAACAATATGAGCGGATGCAGTGTCGGCACGCTGTGTACCAGCGTCGCCGACTACGAACCGGTTGTTTTGGATGCTTCGGGCGGAACTGGCTGCGGACGTTTCGCCAGGATGATCTTGCGGGCTGTATCGACGAAGGGGGTGACGATCAGGCTGTAGATCGTCAGGTAACGGTCGTGATCGTTTTCCCGGATACCGAATCGAATGCTCTCGGGCTTTGCGGAGGTGACATAGAGCGTCCCGAACATCCAGTCCCAGAGTGACAGGTTGGTACCGAAGTTCCTGTTGAAGTGCCGGGGTGCGTCAATGTGGTGAATCTGGTGCTGGGCCGGACTGTTCAGCACAAGCTCGATGACTGGACCGAACGAAAGCCAAACATGGCTGTGACGCAGGTTTGCCGCCAACCCATTGAAGATGAACACCAGATAGGTCATGCCGAACAGGGTGTAGCGGCTGATTTCCCCACCACAGGCGTACCAGAAGACGCCGGAGTAGAAGCCAAGGCAATCGGCGGTGGTCAGTTTCTCGACGATCTTTTCCACGAAGTGCACCCGGCTCGCTGTCGCCGGCACCAGGACAGGCGCCGAATGATGGACGTTGTGAAAGGCCCACAGCCATCGGGAATGAAAGGCTCGATGAGCCCAGTAATGCACGAAGTCCTTCACCAGAAACACCCTAGCCCGTAGACCAGCGAGATGCGGGCGCGCGCCCCACAAGTTGGTGAAAAAGGCGACGTAATCCCCGGAGCGCAGAATGTAAGGATCCACCAGGCCGACGATGGGCAGAACCAGGATGTTTTTCAGGATTGCCCGCACGAAATAGTACCGGTAGTCCAGCAACGCCGAGCGATGGAAATTGACCCGGTTGCCGCCGATGAACTGCCAGAACGACTGCGCGTTCGTCAGGCCTCGACGCTTCCTGAATCGGAACAGGCAGTAGGCGACTGTGTAGGAGACGAAGAGAAACAACACGCCGAGGCGACCGTTCAGGTCGAAGATACCTGAGAACTGCCTGGTGACCTGATCGACCACCAAATCAGTCAGGTGTCTGTAGATAAGCGGGAGAACGTCCACGGCGGGCGAGTCTTCGTCAAAGGACAGTGGAGTTGGCCGGGTGCCTGCCGGCTGCCGAGTGCTGGATCGACCTGAACGGCACGTATCGGCCCTGTTTCGGTTCGAACCTGGAGTTGGCGCTGCGCTCCTGGGGGGATCAGGTCCACTGATCCGTATGCGCAGGCGTACTAATCGCAGACGAAGACGGTGTGCCGATGCAGCGCCATGTCCCACGTCGGCTAGGTTGAACAATAAGCGCAATATTGTTTGCCAATAATTCTTACTGTCAAAACAAGAAACGGATACAGCAGGCCCATTCGACAGGAGATCGATGGGAGGCTTTCACCAGCATGAACGCCCCAGAAGTTCGAGGTCCTAGCCTAGTCTTTGGACTGGGTCGGGGGCCTGGTCTGTCTTTGTCGAGGTGGACACGGGACCGAACCATAGGAGCAAAAGACGCAGCAATCACCGGGTTTGGGACGCATCAACGCCTTGCAGTGGCTGCATTTATGGAAGTACAGGCAGGCATCAGTAGGCATCCTCACCTGCATGGTGAACCCACAGTTCGGGCACGTCAGGTCGGAATCGTAAGTGATTCCATGCATGCCGACTTCCATTCTGCTAGGGAAAGGAGGCGCACCGCTCAGCGGAGCTGCGGCGCGAGCCAAGGCGCTGCCAGCAAACCCAGCAGCAGGACAGTAACCAGCCAAAACCAGTGCCACTGGCGTTTCAGCCGGCATCTCTTTGCACGCGACCAATTCACTGCGTAAGCCGGTACAAGATAGAGGCGGCTCAAGGCAAGTCCCAGAAAGAGCAAGGTCAGACCGATAAAGAGCGGTCGATAGGGCCTCACAGTAGTCAGGCCCAGGGCCCAGGCTCCCCCTCCAAGCTCCAGCACCAGGAAGAAGACAGGGCCATAGCAGCACAATGAGGCCGCCATTCCAGCCAGTACGCTGGCCCACAGTGCACGGGTAATTGTGATGAATGCCACGTCATGCGCCTGAGGAAGGCTTGCCCTACAGTTAATCTAAGACCAGTACCTAAGTACGGAGTCAAGGGGGGCTCATGGCCCAGGAATTGACTATCGGCAAGCTGGCGACGCTGGCCGGCGTGAGCGTCGAGACGGTCCGCTATTATCAGCGTCGCGACCTGCTGGAACTGCCGGCCAGGTTGGCAGGCGGCCAGCGGCGCTATGGTCCGGATCAGGTCAAGCGCCTGCACTTCATCAAGCGTGCCCAGTCGCTTGGTTTCACCTTAGCGGAAGTAGTCAGCCTCCTGGCGTTGGCCGACGGCCACTGTTGCGCAGATGTGCGGGCGCTGGCCGTCCGCAAGTTGCAACTGATCGAGACCAAACTGGCCGAACTCACGGCGATGCGCCAAGCGCTGGGTGAACTGATACATCAATGCGATCTGAACACGGGCGAAATGGATTGCCCGATCATCCGAGCAATGAACCGGGATTGATTCACGACGACTGCGTAATTGCATTGACTCGTACTGGTAATCGCCCCCCCGCCTGGACAGTCAGTCATGACCTGCGCGGGGCAAACTCAAGCCGGCATCATGGTTCGCTATCGGAAGTGGACATCAGGCAGTACCAACGACGTCCCTTCGTTCGACACGGCGCAGACCTTCCACGCTCTGGAAGACCGTCTCTGCGCCTCCCTGACGTTGGGCTCGCGCCACTTCCCCCTCCGCATCGGCCCAGAAAATGGGTTTCATTACCCAAGATTGGACCTCAATCGCTACTCGTCCATTTGCCTGCAGCTTTGCCTCGACCTGTTTCGAATCAAACTCAATAACTTATACTGGAGTTGGAGAAAGGCTCTGCACGCTCGTCCCAGTGCTCCCAGCCAGCCAGACGACGCGGTCCCGGTCATTCGCACCTCCCGGCCCCCCGTTCACGGCTCGCTACAGGCGCGTCCCTTGCATAGGTCGCAGTGTGATCTTCAGGGTTCCAAACAATCCAGACGCGAGAAGTCGATCGCGACAACCCGACATCGAAGCAGGAGATTCGCCGCAAAGGCAAAACCATGGATAGAGCAACCTTGGTCCTGCTGGATGAACTGTTCGAACGCGCTGCCGCAGAACTGGCAACCAATGGTTTTGCGAGAGAGAGCATCAGGCTCCCGAACTCTACCTCTGAGCGGATTCGCCTTGCGGGGGAGTTACTGGTGGAGCGGGCAGCGGAAAGATTTCCGGCACTTGATCCGTACGTCGCCTCACGTGCCGATGGAACCATCACCCTGGTACTGGATAGCCGGAAGACGAGGTGATCTCGAACCACGTCAGATTTTCATTCGGACGTACCAGGAGCGCTCAATGGAAAATCCTTTCATCTGGGCAGAAATTCACCGCCTGACATTGCACGCCGCGGCGACCCACATCGCCATGGTGGCCTTTCTGGAACAGGCGATGGTCCCTTGGTCCGATGAGCAAATGGTGGAGTTCGAACGCATTTCCGCCGCCGAGGTAGCGGCGCTCAATGAATACCGGAGTTTCCTCGAACGCAGATGCGGCGGCCATTCGCCCCCACGGGCCGTGTTGCCCAACCGTGGCCGCCGGCAAGCCTGAAGTGCAATCAGGCCAAAAAATCGCTGGCTATTGGGGTGTCAAGAGAACCCCTCGTGTGGGGTTGCTTCTTTACGGAAGGTTCTTCTCCATTCCCAGTCGCCGCAGCGAGCCGACTGGCGCCACGCCACCCGTAACCTGACAAGCTCAACTTGAGCCTGAAGTGCCACCTCGCCAACGCGAAGGTCTCGGCGCGGTGGAGAGCTTCAGGCAATGACGACGAGTGACGATATGCCCAGTTCAGGCCGGACTTCCATATTCGAGGCTGTGGGCGTGTCGCCCAGGGCTCAAGTAGTCCCTGTGCAGCGAGTCCCGATAGCCGGTCGTTGACACCCGGGCTGGCAGCACTAGCCTCAATATGTGGGAAATATTCCCACGTATAGATTCTGACTGGCTTACAAGGATCGTGCGGACACCGCAGTTGCCATTTCATGCTGCAGATAAACAGCCGCGTCGGTTGGCTGGCCGCTCCAATGGACGGCTGGGAATGTGCTGGTTCTTGTGTTCGAAACGGGAATGGCTACGCAACTCCAAACGGAGGTTCATCATGCTGCTCAAGAAATGCTTGTTGGCTCTGGCAATTGGCGGAGTCCTGTCGGCGTCGACGGTCCTGGTACCCGATTACATGGGTAGTTTCTCCAGCGCGTATGCCAAAGATGGCGGCGGCGGCGGTGGCGGCGGACACGGCGGTGGTGGAAGTGGCGGTGGCCACAGCGGCGACGGCGGCGGGCACGGTGGTGGCCATAGCGGGTCGGGCCATAATGGCGAAAGTGGTGGCCACGGTGGCAATAGCGGTCCTGGGAGCGCGAGCAGCGGGCGTGGCCAAGACAATGATGCGGACCACGATGACGGCGGGCCGCATGGTGTCGGTCACAGCGCGGATGACGGGCCCGGTCACGACCTGGGTGGGCCTCATGGTGTCGGCCACGGTGCGGATGACGGCGCCGACCATGACGTAGGCGAGGCCCACGGTGTTAGTCGGGGAGCGGATGATGGCCCCGCTCATGATGTCGGCGACGACCGCTCCGGGGCTTGAACCGCCGAACCTGCGCGCGGCAAGACCCGGAATCCCTCCGGGTTTTGTGGTGCGAGGGCGGCAACGTAGAGGGTTGTAGCGCGTTAGGCGATGGAGGTTGAAATGCGGAGAATCTCGGGCTAAGCGCTGGGCTGACCGCTCAGGAGCGCTTTCCTGCTCGGTACTGTTCTTGAGGAACGACTTGCATGCGATTACCCACTTTGCCTCTTTCTCTCCTGCCGGCGCTGCAACACGTCATGCGCCCATTGGTGAGGCTGATGCTCAAGAAGGGGGTCACCTATACCAGCTTTGCCGATCTGCTCAAGGAGATATTCGTTGATGTCGCCGAGCGCGAGTTTCGCCTCGACGACAGGCCGCCGACCGACAGCCGAATCAGCCTGCTGACAGGTGTTCATCGCAAGGATGTCCGGCGCCTGCGGGCCAAGGCGGCCGGGGAAGAAGTCTCTCTGCCTGAGGTCATCTCGTTTGGGGCGCACCTGGTCAGTGTCTGGCAGAACAACGCACCGTTCTGCGAGCAACCTGGCCGGCCGCTGCCCTTGGCTCGGCTGGCCAGCACTGGTGGCGAGCGCTCGTTCGATGCCCTGGTAGCGACGGTCAGCAAGGACATTCGTGCCCGTGTCGTGCTCGACGAGTGGCAGCGCCTGGGCATTGTGCGAATGGATGACCAGGATTGCGTGCACCTGGAAACGATGGCTTTCATTCCGCAACGCGGGTTCGACGAGAAGGCTGCCTATTTTCGGCACAACCTCCACGATCATGCCTGCGCCGCTGTCCACAACCTGACCGAGGAAGGGGCGCCCTTCTTCGAACGCAGCGTCCACTACGACAGCTTGTCGCCCGCCGCTGTCGACCAACTGCGCGAAGCGGTCAAGGCAGATGGCATGCAGGTGCTGATCGGCTTCAACCAGTTGGCAGCGGCATTGGAGGAACGCGACATTCCCCCTCTCGATGCCAGGCAGCGCATCACCATCGGCCTTTATTTCTACACCGAACCCAATCCACCAGCAGTACCCAGCCCGACAACGGCCAGTTCGTCATGAACACTGCCACACGCCTGTTGTGCGCCTTCGCTTTCATCTGCGGCCCGTTGCTGCTGGCTTCTCCCTCGCTGAGCGCCGCACCGGTCTGCCTTGAGCCGGGCGGCATGGGCGGGACGGGCGCCGTTGCGACTGGTGGTATCGGCGGTACGGGTGCTCCAGCCGATAACGGAGGCGTAGGGGGTACCGGCGCACCCGCCAACAACGGTGGAATAGGCGGTACCGGTGCACCTGCCGATGAAGGTGGGATCGGTGGTACGGGCATTGTGGGAACCATCACCGGATTCGGCTCCATCTGCGTGAACGGCGTGGAAGTGCACTTCGATGACAATGCTTCGCTGAGTGAGAACGGCGAACCTGCCAGCAGCAACCAACTGGCCATTGGCCAAGTCGTGGCGGTGGAGGCTCGCAAGTCGCCACGCGGGCTCGAGGCGCGGAGCATCGCGATCCTCCACGCCTATGAAGGACCGATCACGGATGTGGCAACGGGCGCCACTCCGATGCGGGTGATGGGGCAGCCCGTTCGCGTTGCCGCAGGGGCCCGTGTGGCCGAAGGTCTGCGCATTGGCGAGGCGGTACGGGTCAGTGGATTGCGCAATGCCCAGGGCGAAGTGGTCGCCAGTCGGATCGACCGCGCACCGAAACTGGCGCAGGTCAGCGCGATCGGTGCGATCGAGCGACCCGGCAATCTGCAAGGTTTGGCCCTCAGCAAGCCGCTGGAACCTAGCGGCGAGGTCCTGGTGCGCGGCACCTGGAATGGCCGGCAACTGAACGTCATCCAGACGCGCAGCGATCCTGGCATTCCCTTCGCTGGACGGGTGCGTAACGCGCTGGTGGAAGGCCTGGTGCGCGGACAGAAGGGAAATCGTATTGAGTTCGGCGGATTCACTGCCCATGTGGACAGCAGGACGTCCTATTCACGCGGTCAGGCCGCCGACCTTGGGGTCGACCAGCGCATCCGGGTGTCCGGCGTGTTCGAGAAGGGACGGGAAATCCGCGCAGCGCGCATCGAATTCTCCCGGGAGCAGACTGCCTCCTCTATCCGCGACGGCTCCGGCCACCAGGACTCGTCTACGGAAGATTCCGAGGAACACGAAAATAGCGGCTCCGGTCGGGACGGCACTGAGACTGAGACCCGCGAGCGCAGCGGCGATGGCGAGACGCGGGAGAGAATCGAACGGGGCGACGATGGCGAAACCCGGGAGCGAATCGAGCGGAGAGAGGAGTCCGCTACCGGCGACCTGGAAAGTCGCGAGCGGATAGAAATCCGCGATTCCGGTGACCGCCTGGAAACCCGGGAGCGGATCGAGGTTTTCGAGAACGGTGTGCGGGTAGAGCGGATCGAGAGAATCGAGCGAATCGAACGGACGGACCGTGCCGATAAACCGGAACGGGTTGAGCGCGTGGAGCGTGTCGAGAGGATGGACAAGCCTGAACGCGTCGAACGGCCAGAGCAGGTTGAGCGACCAGACCATGTTGAACGGGTGGAGCGGGTGGATCGGTCCGGGCCCCATTAGAGGCGCAATCCAGCTCTGCTGGAAGCAGGCCTATGCCCAGGCGGGTAGCAGATGGCCGGCTAAGCTAAGCAGGGCCAATGTCATGGCTGTGAACTTCGATGTCTGGATCGCAACGAGGTAAACATGAGCGCTGCTCGCCTTATCATGCCGGGCCTTCTGGTGTCCCTGGTCTTGCCGGTCCTTGCCGACGAATTCACGGTTTTCTCAGGGCTCGATTACTCTCGGGGGAGATATGGGACGCCGACAACCAGCGAGACCTGGTATGTCCCGGTGATCGCCAGGTATGAAGCCGGCCCCATGATTTACAAGCTGACCATCCCGTACCTGCGCATCACTAATCCCGCAGTAGGGCCGGATGGCGAGCCGTTGCCAGGGGACTGTGGCAGCGTTGAAAAAGGCGTGGGTGACACTGTGGCCAGCGCCGGTTACGCACTGCTGGACGGCAGCCGAGGAGATGGGCTGATCGTCGATCTAATCGGCAAGATCAAGCTGCCGACGGCCGATGAAGACAACTGCCTTGGCACTGGAAAGACCGACTTCTCCGCCCAGATAGACCTCGCGCAAGCCTTTGGTGTCATCAGCGGTTTTACCACCTTGGGCTGGAAGAAGTTCGGCAACCCATCGGGCTCTGACTTCGACGATCCGATTTTTGCCTCGCTCGGCTTCGTTGCCGGGCTGGCGCCTGGGACTTCTGCGGGGGCAGCCTATGACTGGCGACAGAGCGTGACCTCCGATGGCGATGGAATCCGGGAATTCACCCTGTTCCTGACACAAAGGCTCAGCCCATCCTGGAAGGTCCAGTTGTATGCCCTCAAAGGATACTCCGATGCCAGTCCCGACTCTGGCGGCGGGTTGCTGCTCAGCCACACGTTCTGAATGCCTTGCGTACCTGGACGTAGACACCGCCTCAATCTAACTTGAGTAGTCCCGCTAACCTCACTTTGGCATCTTCATCAGAGCCAGGGAGGCCGTCCACGGTGAAGCGCCTGCTTTCCGCTAGACGGTAGGGGCCTGCCCAAGCGGGCACTACGTCCGGCGCCTGCGCAACCGCGATCCGTATCCTGCGCCCAGCGGTGATTGGGTCTCGGTCAAGCAATTGTACCAGCAAGCGGGCCCAACACCGCGCGCCCTGGGCGGGATGGAGATGACCTGCATCGCGTGCGCCAGCACTGCGTCCGCCAGTTCTGGCGGTTGCGCCCCAGGAAATCTCACTTACGCTCGCCGGCGATACGCCTCAATAGGGGCGTTGGATAAATTCTGCGTCCTTCTTTGTCCACTTAGAGCATCTAGCTCGTTCGGCCGGTCCGTTTGCAGTACAGCAATCATCGTTGTCCAGAGAAACCAGACTTTTCAACTCGTAGGAACTCGATGATGTTCACAGCTGCATTACCGTGTGGCCTCCATACGCGGTGGCTTGATCCCTCGCGGGAGGGAACACCCGGCATGGGCCGGGCGCTTGCGTTGGCGCAGGGGTCAGAACCTGTAGTTGGCGCTGAGCTCCAGGGTGCGCGGCGCACCGGGGGTGATCAAGTCCACCGAACCGTGGGCCGAGGCGTAATAGTCGCGATCGAACATGTTGTGCAGGCGCAGCGCCATGTCCCATTGCGGCAGGTTGTAGAGCAGCGCCGCATCGAAGGTGGTGTAGCTGGGCATCACCACCTTGTTGTCCAGGGCGGTGTAGCGATCATCCACGTAGTTGGCGCCCATACCGACGCGCCATTCCGGCGTCATCGAACGCACGACCCAGAGGTTCGCGCTGTTGCGCGGGGTCAGGGTCGGTACCTGGCCTTCGTTGGACACGCCATTGGTCTTGCTGTTGGACTTGGTGATCTCCGCGTCCAGATAGGCGTAGCCACCGTAGACCTGCCACTTGTCCGTGAGCTGGCCGCTGAAGGTGGCCTCGAAGCCATCGGTGCGCTGCTCGCCGGCGAGCACCGTGAGGCTCGGGTTGGCCGGGTCGGAGGTCTTCATGTTGGTGCGCTCGAGGCGGAAGATCGCCGCGGTGACCGACAATCGGCTGTCCAACAGGTCCCACTTGGCACCCACCTCGTAGTTGGTGGTTTTTTCCGGTTCCAGGTTCTTGGTAGCCGGACTGAGCTGGAACACTTCGCCCGAGGGCTGGTAGCTGCGGCTGACCGAGACGTAGTAGGACTGGATCTGGTCCGGCTGATACACCAGGCCGGCACGCGGGCTCCAGGTCTTGTCGGTGCGGTCGAGGTCGACGTTCTGCACGCGCTTGTCATCGAACTCTTGGCCGAAGATGTCATAGCGCACACCGAGCAGCGCCTTCCACTGGGAGGTCAGCTCGATCAGGTCCTGCACGTAGAAACCGGCGGTTTCCTGGTAGTTGGTGCCCTTGGACGAGAGGTTGCTGGCGTGCTCCGGCACCGGCACCAGGCCGTCACTGTATACCGGCACCTGGGCCACGTTGTTCTGGTTGAACACCCGCTGATACTTGTCCTGGTAGCCCACTTCCATGCCGTAGAGCAGGTTGTGCTGCATGCCGGCCAGTTGGAGTTGCTGCTTCAGGTCGGTCTGGTTGAACACGCCGTATTCGTCGCGGGCGACGTTGCCGCGGTTCAACTTCACCAGCAGCTCGCCGTTGGGGGCGGTGACGAAGCGGGTCGGACTGCTGTCGGCCAAGGTGTTGTTGCGGTCCAGATCGTAGTGGTAGTAGCGGGTGGCGTTGGTCAGGGTCAGATCGTCATTGATCCGATAGTCCAGGCTCGCGGTGAAAGAAAACACCTCGCTGCGGGCGTAGTCCTGGTCCGCGTCGCCGGAGCCGAAGCGCTTCTCGCGATCGACATGCACCGGGCGGTCGCCGAGGGCGGGAATGCCGAAGTCGATCAGGCGCTTGTCGTAGAGGTAGGTGGCACCCACGTTGAGTTCCAGATCGTCGGAGAGCCTGAAGAACGCCGAGGGCGCGATGGCCTTGCGATCGATGTAGCCGTCGTCGCGGAAGGTGTCGCTGTCCTCGTATGCGCCGGTGACACGGAAAGCCTTGTCGCGCTGTTGCTCATCGGCCCAGCCGGCATCGAACTGAGTGCGGCGCTTTCCTTCGCTGTCGAAGCTTACGCCGACCTCGTGCTTGGGCTCGAAGCCGGGCTTCTTGCTCACGCTATTGATCAGGCCGCCGGAGGAACCACGGCCGTAGAGCACGGCGGCCGGGCCCTTGATCACCTCGACCCGTTCGATGTTGGAGAGGTCGCGGAAGTACAGGGCGTCATCGCGCACGCCGTCGATGAACATATCGCCGATGGCGCTGAAGCCGCGGATGGTGACCTGGTCACGCTGGCCATCGCCGTTGGACAGACCGACGCCGGGCACGTTCTTCAGCACGTCCTCCATGGACTGGGCGCCCTGGTCCTTGATCACGCTCTCGGGCACCACGTTTACCGTCTGCGGGATATCGCGCAGCGGCGCGTCGATCTTCAGCGCGCTCTTGCTCTCGGTGGGCTTGTAGCTTTGCTGTTCATAGGCACTGGTAACAGCGGTCGCCGGTATGGCCATCACATCCTTGGTTTCTGCCTGTACAGCCGGAATTACCAGTACACCCAGCACCGGCAGCGATGCCGGATTAATGCGCAAAAATGCCACCATAAGCTCCTTGTTTGAATAAGAAGCAAATGGTACCAATTCGTATTTGTAAATGACACGTAAATCTATCTCCGCCTCATCCTCAGCGTTACTTGCATACGTTACCTGCTGTCGTGGTCAAGTTTTGGTGGACACCGGGATAGGGGATTTCAGGTAGTGGCCTTCTCGTAGTCGGCTGGCGATCGATAGCCGAGGGGATACCGGTGATGGCGGCGTTCATTCCCGTCATCTGAAATTCGAAATCGATTTAATTGCCCACTTTGATGCCTTGTAACTGCTCCCGCGTTTGAATCGCCCCGGGTTCTGTGGAGGCCGTTTCGTTTAAGTCAGGCCGCCATGGCCTGACCTGCTTGTTGCTGGTGGAAGTTTGCCTCAGCCTCCGCGGGCGGGATATATCCGA
>NZ_SCOK01000090.1:0-12121 GCF_005502555.1 Pseudomonas sp. D(2018) | reverse complement strand
ACCGGGTGGCTGCCGTCCAGCAGCAGTTCGCGGGACGCCTGCAGCGCCTCGATGCGCGGGGCGATCTGCTTCGGGTCGACGCGGTCCGGCCACTCGCCCATCAGCCCCACCAGCGTGGCGCGGTCGGTGCCGTGGCCGACGCCGGTGGCCGACAGCGAGCCATACAGGCGCACTTCGACCCGTCGCACCTGGTCCAGCAGGCCGCGCTCACGCAGCGCCGTGGCGAACAGCGCCGCCGCCCGCATCGGGCCCACGGTGTGCGAGCTGGAAGGGCCGATACCGATCTTGAACAGGTCGAACACGCTGATGGCCATGCCGGTTCCCCGATTGAGGCAATGTAGGAGCGATAGGTGGGAGCGAACTCATTCGCGATGCGGGCCACAGGCCTGCCCTTCCCTACGGCGATTCTCCCGATCCAACGCCGGGGGAATCTGTCCGTATCCGACCCGAAAATGCACCCCTCCACCGCCTCACCCACAGAAACCGGGGATCATGCTGTGGATAAGCTGTAGAGCCACCGCCCTGCCCCAGGCACGGCGCCGCTTCCAGCCGAATGGTCAATTCTTGAGCCATTTCAGCCACTTGTAGAAAGAGCTGCCCCCAGAATCTGTGCAGGGGCTTGTGGATAAGGTGTGAGCGTCCGGCCAGGGGCCCGGTGGCCGGGGACTTTGCCGAAGTTGATCAATAAATGCACAGCCTGGGAGAAATTAAACACACGATTAAATTTTGTAACCCGTGCCAACCCCGGCTTTGGCTGCTGGTATAAAAGTTTCCGTTCAAATTATGAGCAGCCCGAAACCCAGGCTAACGTTCAAGTCACAAGAACAACGGAGACCCGCCCCATGAATCCCGGCACCCAGGCAGAGGCTGATTTCATCGTCCTGCCCAGCGACACCGCCAAGGCCCTGCCTCTTTCCCCTGACGACGATTTCCCCGAGGTGTTCGCCACCTCACGCATGATCGCCCTGATGGAGCTGGCGGCATCGCGCTGCATGCGCCCCCTGCTGCAGGACGGCCAGCTCTCGGTGGGCGTCGGTGTGGATATCCGCCATCTCGGCGCCACCCCGGTGGGCGTCCGCGTATCGGCCCGCGCCACCTTCCTCGGTCAGGAAGGCAAGCTCTACCTGTTCAAGGTCGAAGCCTTCGACGAGGGCGGCCTGATTGGCGAGGGCCAGCACAGCCGCGCCATCGTCGCCACCGACCGGCTGCTCGCCGGGGCCCATTCCCGCAACCAACGCTGAACCGAATTCCCCATGACACGACCCGATGCCCGGCCCCGGCGCTTGCGGCTGCCAGACGGCCGCACCCTGGCCTACCAACTCTACGGCGCCAGCGAAGGCCGCCCGCTCTACTACTTCCATGGTTTTCCCGGCAGCCGTCTGCAAGCCGCGCTGCACCATGAACAAGCCCTGGAGGCAGACGTCTGCCTGGTGGCGCCGGATCGGCCCGGTTTCGGCTGGTCCGACTACCAGGCTGGTCGCAGCATCCTCGGCTGGGCCGAGGACGTGGCCTTCATGGCCGATACCCTCGGCCACCGGCGCTTCGGCGTGCTCGGGGTGTCCTGTGGCGGCCCCTATGCGCTTGCCTGTGCCCATCAGATGGGTGAGCGCCTGAACTACGTCGGGTTGTTGGCCGGCATGGGGCCGATGGACATTCCCGAACTGCGCACGGCGCAACTCCCGGCACTCAAACTGATGTTCGGCCTGGCCCGCGTCCACCCCAGGTTGGCCAGTCCGCTCCTGGCGCTGGACAGCCTGCTGTTCAGGCATAACCCGGAACGGGCGGTAAAGGCGCTAGCCGGACTGCTGGCCGAACCGGACCGCCAATTGCTGGCAGCCGCCCCGGAGGCCGCCGGGGATTTCGCGGCGTTTCTCGCCGAAGCCTATCGCCAGGGCATCCGCGGCGCCTGCACGGAAGCTGCGCTGATCGCCTCACCCCGCCACTTCGCCCTGGAGGAGATCCAGGTGCCGGTGCACCTCTATCAGAGCGGCCAGGATCGTCATGTACCGGCGGTCATGGGCCGCCACCTGCAGGCGCGGCTGCCACAAGCGCACCTGCGGAGTTACCCACAGGAAGGCCATCTCTCCATCGTGATCAACCAGTTCCCCCAGGTGCTGGCGGATTTCAGTCACTCCAAGCAGAACGAGGCAGCCTGACATGAGCGACACCCTCACCTATCGCGGCGCCGTCTATCCCTGGCACTGCGACCACATGGGCCACATGAACGTGATGTGGTACGTCGGCAAGTTCGACGAGGCCACCTGGCAGCTCTTCACCCTGCTGGGCCTGGCACCGTCGCGCCTGCGCGAGGAAAACGCCGGCATGGCGGCGGTGGAACAGCAGATCGAGTACCGCCGCGAATTGCACGCAGGCGATGTCGTATCCATCCACTCCCAGGTGCTGGAGATGAAGGACAAGTCGATCCGCTTCCGTCATGAGATGCGCAACGACGAAACCGGCGAGATCGCCGCCGTCACCACCCTGGTGGGCGTTCACCTGGATACCCAGGTGCGCCGGGCGCGTGCCTTCCCCGCCGATATCCGCGAGCGTGCCGCCGCCTGGCAGCCGGCCGACTGAGGTCTATCCCCACAAAGCGTGGACGGTCCTGTGGACAAACTGTGGGATCGGCCACACAGCCCGCGTCTTGCCTGGCCCGCCGCCGACCGATCAAATTTTGATCAATCGTTCAGCTGGCTCAGGCAGGCCTGGGAAACCTTCAGCAGGCGCTGGTGGGTCTGTTCAGGCAGTGGGGTCTTCTGATCCTTCAACGTTTCCAGCTCGGTGCTGCTGAACTCGCTGCTGACCTGATCGGCCGCACAACTGCAGTACCGCTGCAGCTTGTCCTGCGCGATGCTGGCCTGGGCGCTGGTCTTGCACTCCTCGATGAAGTGGTCGCGCTCGCCGCTGGGCCACTCGGCGGCAACGACCGGCAAGCCGAACAGGGCGGGAACGAACAGGGCGATCAGGGTTGCGTAACGCATGGCGGTTCTCCTTCCTGGGTGGGGCGTCGCCTTGAAGCGCGCTATTGGGTTCTGAGGTGCCTTGTGAGGGTTGAGTTCCCGGTTCCTGACCAGGCGCCGCTGGCAGAAAAGGATGTCGCCTCGAGCGAATCCCGCGCGTCAAACCTGGCGTAAAGTTAGCCTCCATACGCCTGTGCCTGCAGGCGAACGGACAGAAGGACCAGGACATGACCGACCAGACCCAGCAATTCGCCAGCGACAACTACTCCGGTATCTGCCCGGAGGCCTGGGCCGCGATGGCCGAGGCCAACCACGGCCATGAGCGCGCCTATGGCGAGGACCAGTGGACGGCCCGCGCCTCCGACCATTTCCGCCAGTTGTTCGAGACCGACTGCGAAGTCTTCTTCGCCTTCAACGGTACCGCCGCCAACTCCCTGGCCCTGGCCTCCCTGTGCCAGAGCTACCACAGCGTGATCTGCTCCGAGACCGCCCACGTCGAGACCGACGAATGCGGCGCGCCGGAGTTCTTCTCCAACGGCTCCAAGCTGCTGCTGGCCAAGACCACCGACGGCAAGTTGACCCCCGAGGCGATCCGCGAGATCGCCCTGAAACGCCAGGACATCCACTACCCCAAACCCCGCGTGGTCACCCTCACCCAGGCCACCGAAGTGGGCACCGTCTACCGCCCCGAGGAAGTCCGCGCCATCAGCCAGGTGTGCAAGGAGCTGGGCCTGAACCTGCACATGGACGGTGCGCGCTTCTCCAATGCCTGCGCCTTCCTCGGCTGCTCGCCGGCCGACCTGACCTGGAAGGCCGGGGTGGATGTGCTCTGCTTCGGCGGCACCAAGAACGGCATGGCGGTGGGCGAGGCCATTCTCTTCTTCAACCGCGACCTGGCCGAGGACTTCGACTACCGCTGCAAGCAGGCCGGCCAACTGGCCTCGAAGATGCGCTTCCTCGCAGCGCCCTGGGTGGGCCTGCTGCAGGACGACGCCTGGCTGCACTACGGCAAGCATGCCAACGCCTGTGCACAACTGCTGGCCGAGCTGGTGGCCGACGTGCCCGGCGTCAGCCTGATGTTCCCGGTGGAAGCCAACGGCGTGTTCCTGCAGATGTCCGAGCCGGCGCTGGAATACCTGCGCGCCAAGGGCTGGCGCTTCTACACCTTCATTGGCGCCGGCGGTGCCCGCTTCATGTGCTCCTGGGATACCGAAATGGACCGCGTGCGCGAGCTGGCGGCGGATATCCGGGCGGCGATGGCGGTTTGATCCCAGCGTGACCGAGCACTGTAGGGGCGAATTCATTCGCCAGGGGCAGCGCAGCTGCCCTATTGCGCCGACAGGGCAGACCTTCGGTCTGCTTGGCGATTGAAATCGCCCCTACAAGTGTTTCCGCCCTCCTTTCGCCGCCTTACCCCCGTTTTCCGTGGACCAACCTGTGGACAATCTGTAGACCCACAGCTGCAGCCCACGCCCGCCGCGGCCTTCCGCCTTCTGGATATTTCCTGATCTATTTCAACAACTTGCCACCTCTTCCACACAGAATCTGTGTAGCGAAAGGTACACAAGCTGTGGAAAACAGCCTGTAGCCCTCGTCCCACCTGAGGCACAGCAACCTGATCACTTTTTGACCAGAACTCCATGTCACCACGATTACCCCCAGGCACTGTGGATAATCCTGTGGAAATGTTGTTGATGCCGCTGTATAGCTCAAGCCCCGTCATTCCTGGCATCCTGCCAATTTGATGCACAAAAGAACCTGCCGGCCAAAAACTTGCGCACACAATCCGTGCATATCCCTGTGGAAAAGCCGTTTGTAAATCAACTGGAAGCAGTAAACACGGGCTGTACAGAGCATCGATCAGTTGTCGCTCGACCAGTGTTTATTCCCATTGGGCGGCCTGAAAGTCATGTCAAACAGTGGAAAACCGTGCGTTTACTCACAAAGCCAGTGGAGTCTTCTGTGCATAAGCTGTACAGAGCCCTTGCGGCGCCAGAAATGGCGCGGCTTAGCGGATCTCGTACATTTTTCGATCAATATCAATACGTTGCGGCAAAATCCGAGCATCCGGAGCAGCCATGGCGCGCCTGCCTATACTGGAAACACCCCAGCGCGCGGAGGTACTCATGGCGAACTACTCGGTGGAATCCATTCGAACGATCGCCCTGGTCGGCCACGGCGACAGCGGCAAGACCAGCCTGACGGAAGCCTTGCTGCACCGCAGTGGCGCCATCCCCAACGCCGGCACCCTGGAGCGCGGCGACACGGTGTGCGACTTCGACCCGCTGGAGCGTGAGTACCGCCACTCCCTCGCCTCGGCCCTGGCCCACTGCAGCCACGCGGACGCCGAGCTGAACCTGATCGACACACCCGGCTACCCGGATTTCATCGGCCAGTCCATCGCCGCCCTGGCTGCGGTGGAAACCGCGCTGGTGGTGGTCAATGCGCAGAACGGCATCGAGCTCACCACCCGCCGCATGATGTCCATGGCGGCCGAGCGCGGGCTGTGCCGAATGCTGGTGGTGAACAAGATCGACGCCGAGCGGGTGGACCTGCCGGCCCTGCTGGCCAATCTGCGCGAGGTCTTCGGCAAGGAAGTGCTGCCGCTCAACCTGCCGGCCGATAACGCCAGCCGCGTGGTGGATTGCTTCTTCAATCCTGCCGGCGAAGCCGACTTCTCTTCCGTGGCCGACGCACACCAGGCGCTTGTGGACCAGGTGGTGGAAGTCGACGAGGACCTGATGGCCCGCTACCTGGAACAGGGCGAGATCGCCCCGGAGGAACTACACGAGCCCTTCGAGCGGGCGCTGCGTGAAGGGCACCTGATCCCCCTGTGCTTCACCTCCGCACGCACCGGCGCCGGGGTGGCCGAGCTACTGGATATCCTCGCGCGCCTGGCGCCCAACCCCACCGAGGGCAACCCACCGCTCTTTCTCAAGGGCGAGGGAGCGGACGCCAAGGCCTTCCGCTCCCGGCCTGACCCGCAGCAACACGTGCTGGCCCACGTGTTCAAGGTGGTAATCGACCCTTTCGTGGGCAAGCTCGGCATCTTCCGGGTGCACCAGGGCACCCTGGTGCGGGACATGCAACTGTTCGTCGGCGACGGCCGCAAACCCTTCAAGCTCGGCCATTTGCTGCGCTTGCAAGGCAAGCGCCATGAGGAAGTGACTCGGCTGATACCGGGCGACTTCGGCGCCCTGACCAAGGTGGACGACGTGGAGTTCGACTCGGTGCTGCACGACTCCCACGACGAAGACCAGATTCACCTCAAGCCCCTGAATTTCCCAGCGCCCATGCAGGGCCTTGCCATCGAGGCCAAGCGCCGTGGCGACGAGCAGCGCATTGCCGAAGTGCTGAACCGCCTGCAAGCCGAAGACCCCTGCGTGAAACTCGACTACCAGGCCTCCACCCAGGAGACCGTGTTGCGCGGCATGGGCGAACTGCACCTGCGCTACCTGCTGGACCGCATCACCGGTTCGTACAAGGTGGAGGTGGAGACCCGCCCACCCAAGGTCCCCTATCGAGAAGCTATTACGCGCCCTGCCGAGGGCCACAGCCGGCACAAGAAGCAGACCGGCGGTGCGGGCCAGTTCGGCGAGGTGTTCCTGCGCGTCGAGCCATTACCCCGGGGCAGTGGCTTTACCTTCATCGATGAAGTGAAGGGCGGCGTGATCCCTTCCCAGTTCATCCCCTCGGTGGAAAAGGGCGTCCGCTCGGTATTGGCCTGCGGGCCGCTGGCCGGGCTTCCGGTGCAGGATGTCAAAGTCACGGTCCACGACGGCAAGCACCACCCGGTCGACTCCAAGGACATCGCCTTCCAGGCCGCCGGGCGCAAGGCCATGCTCGATGCCCTGCGCGCGGGCGGCGAAGTGGTGCTGGAACCCGTAGTCACCGTCGAAGTGACGGCGCCGGAGGCGAATCTGGGTGATATCACCACCGACCTGATCGGCCGCCGCGGCCAGGTGACCGGGACCGAGTCCCTGTCCCAAGGCCTGGCGCTGGTCTTCGGCCAGGTGCCCCTGGCTGAGCTGGACGGCTACGCCGGGCGCCTCAAGGCCATTACCCAGGGCCACGGCGCCTTCAGCATGGTTCTCAGCCACTACAGCCCCGCACCGCAGGATGTGCAGCAGAAACTGGCCGGAACCTACAAGGCGGTGCAGGAAGAGGATTGAACCAGCAGGTGGATGCGCGTTTCTTTGTAGGGGCGATATCGATGGCAATGCCTGCCCTTTGAAATCTTGTAGGAGCTGGCTTGCCAGCGAAACGCGGCCATTCGCTGGCAAGCCAGCTCCTACGGGCAATGCAGCTGCTTGCAACACGTCATGCAGTCAGAGCCACTGAATTCACCCCCACAATGACAGTGCCACTCAGACCAACCCCTCCGCTTTCAGCGCCTCCTGCACTGCCGGACGACTCGCCACGCGGCCCTGGAATTCCAGGAGTTCGGGGCAGTCGGAGATATCCATTTTCAGGAAGCCCGCCCAGTTGGTCACGGTGAAGAGGTAGGCATCTGCTGCGGTAAAGTCGTCGCCGGTGAGGAACTGCCGGCCTCGCAGCTGCTCAGACACCCACTGCAGGCGCCGATGCGCCATCCCGGCGTAGGTCGCCTTCGCTTTTTCGTCCAGCGCCGGGTTGAACAGGGCACCGAACGACTTATGCACCTCGCTGTTGATGAACGACTGCCATTCCATCACGCGATACCGCGGCAGTGTGCCAGCGGCCGGCATCAGATCGGTGCGGCCGGCCTGATCGCACAGGTACTGGCAGATCACCGGCACTTCGGTCAGCGTCTGGCCGTTGTCCAGCTCCAGCAAGGGCACATAGCCCTTGGGGTTGCTGCGGTAGTAGTCATCGCCGGCGGCTGTCTTGTGGGCACCCAGGTCGACCTTTTCCAAGGCAAAGGGTTTGCCGATCTCGCGCAGGACGATATGCACAGCGAGCGAACAGGCTCCGGGGGAGAAGTAGAGTTTCATCGCATGGGCACCTCAGGCAGGCCGCAAAGTACCGGCACAGGCAATGCACCGGCGGGAAAGTCATCCGGACAAGCATAGCGGGGGTTTCCCCCACGAACAGTGGACCAGCCTGTGGACAAGCTGTTCGTCCCTGGCGCTAGGCCGCGGCCTGCAGGAGTTGCCGAGGTTTGGTTATTTTTCCAGCAATTTCAGTGAGTTGCGCACAGCAACTGTGCACCGCTACGCCCACAAGCTGTGGACAGATGGCGCCAGCCCGCGGGGGGCGCGGGCTGGAGAGAGATGCTCAGAAAACCATCAGTAGTCGATGGCCACGTCGCCCTTGGGAATGCTGCAGCAGGAAAGGATGTAACCCTCGGCGACATCTTCGTCGGTGATGCCGCCGTTGTGCTCCATCTCCACCTCGCCAGCGATTTTCATCACTTTGCAGGTACCGCAGATGCCCATGCCACAGGCCTTGGGAATATGCAGTCCGACTTTGGCGGCGGCCGAATGCACGGTCTCGCCGGGAGCGACGCGAATGCTCTTGCCGGTGCCGGTGAACTCCACCAGGTTCATATCGCCAGCCGGTACTTCGGCGGCCGCTTCGGCCGCCTCAGCGGCATGCTCATTAACTTCCGCACGGATTTCCGGCGGCGTCGGGCCGAAGGCTTCTTCGTGGTAGCGCTTCATGTCGAAGCCGGCCGCTTCCAGCAGGCGTTTGATCGCGGCCATGTAAGGCGTCGGGCCGCAGCAGAAGATCTCGCGCTCCATGAAATCACCGGCGATCAGGTCGAGCATCGCGCGGCTCAGGTAGCCACGATAACCCGACCAGGTTTCGCCGATTTCGTACTTCTCGCAGATCAGGTGCAGCTTGAAGTTGTTGATGCGCGAGGCCATGTGGCGCAGCTCGCGGTGATAAATGATGTCCTTCGGCGTACGCGCGCTGTGGACGAAGATCATGTCCACCGCGCCGTTGGTATCGAAGAACCAGCGCGCCATGGACATCACCGGGGTGATGCCGACACCGCCGGAAAGGAACAGCACCTTTTCCGCCGGGAAGTCGATGGCGTTGAAAAGTCCCACCGGGCCGTGCACCGGGATCACGTCACCTTCTTTCAGGTTGTCGTGCAGCCAGTTGGAAACCTTGCCGCCCGGCACGCGCTTGATGGTCAGGGAGAAGCTGTAGGGCACCGACGGCGAGCTGGAGATGGTGTAGGAGCGCATGATCGGCTGGCCGTCGATCTCCAGTTCCAGGGTCACGAACTGCCCCGGCTTGAAGAAGAACACCATCGGCTGGTCGGCCATGAAACAGAAGGTGCGCACGTCCCAGGTTTCCTGGATCGCCTTGACGCAGCGAACCATGTGCCGGCCGTTGGTCCAGGTCTGGGTCGTGATGGGATTGAGGAAATTGTTGGTCATGGACGCTGCTCCGCGCGTGGCCGGATATCGGCCTAATGTGGCGGATTGTGAATAACGCAAAAACGGCCCATTTACCTGTCCGCGACATTCACATGCTCATCGCGACCTGCCAGCAACCACCGGGGCTTGCGCGTCGGAAACGGATGTTCCCATGTCGCCCGTGGATAAGGTCGTACCTCTGCGCGCCAGCACACTCAGCTCCAGCCGAACCATAAGGCATTTGAGCGAACCACCCTCGCACCCGCAGCAGGGCAGCCAATCGGCAGGCGAGCAACGAGGGCAGGTCAAGCCGCCTTGCGTGACAACCGAACCAGCCACTTATTGCGGCGGTCGCGAACGCGACCAGCCATTGAGGAGTTACCGATGGACGTCACTTCCACCCTGAGCCTGGGCGATCCACTTGAACCCGCACGCAAGGCTACGGCCGACATGCTCCGCGAACGCGACCACAGCTTCTCCCTGCCGCAGCCGTTCTATAACGACGAGCGCCTGTTCCAGATCGACATGCAGGAGATCTTCCACAAGGAGTGGCTGATCGCCGGCATGACCTGCGAGATCCCCGCCAAGGGCAACTACCTGACCCTGCAGATCGGCGACAACCCGATCATCGTCATCCGTGGCGCCGAAGGCCAGGTGCATGCCTTCCACAACGTCTGCCGCCATCGTGGCTCGCGCCTGTGCGTCAGCGACAAGGGCAAGGTTGCCAAGCTGGTCTGCCCCTACCACCAGTGGACCTACGAGCTGGACGGCCGCCTGCTGTTCGCCGGCACCGAGATGGGCGCCGACTTCGACATGAAGGAATACGGCCTCAAGCCGGTCAACGTGAAGACCGCTGGCGGCTACATCTTCATTTCGCTGGCCGAGAATCCACCGGCCATCGATGACTTCCTCTCGACCCTGGCCCATTACATGGAGCCGTACGACATGGAGAACACCAAGGTGGCGGTACAGACCACCTTGATGGAAAAGGCCAACTGGAAGCTGGTGATCGAGAACAACCGCGAGTGCTACCACTGCAATGGCTCGCACCCGGAACTGCTGAAGACCCTGCTGGAATGGGACGACGTCACCGACCCGCGCGCCAGCCAGGCGTTCAAGGATCAGGTCGCCGCCTGCACCAAGGCCTGGGACGAAGAGAAGATCCCCTATGCCCACGCCAGCTTCGGCCTGCGCAACCGCATCGTGCGCATGCCCCTGCTCGACGGCACTGTCTCCATGACCATGGACGGCAAGCAGGGCTCGAAGAAACTCATGGGCCGCATCAAGAACCCTGACCTGGGCTCCATGCGCATCCTCCACCTGCCGCACTCCTGGAACCACTGCATGGGCGATCACCTGATCGTATTCACCGTATGGCCCATCAGCGCCCAGGAAACCATGGTCACCACCAAATGGCTGGTACACAAGGACGCGGTTGAGGGCGTGGACTACGACGTTGCCCGGCTGCGTGAAGTCTGGGATGCGACCAACGATCAGGACCGTCGCCTGGCCGAAGAGAACCAGCGCGGCATCAACTCCACCGCCTACCAGCCCGGCCCGTACTCCAAGACCTACGAGTTCGGTGTGATCAACTTCCTCGACTGGTACAGCGAACGCGTTCTCAACAACCTCGGAGACACCCCGGCCACCAAGCTGCGCCAGGTCAACGAGTAATCCATCCAGGGTGCTCCACGAGGCGGCTTCGACCGACCTCGTGGCGCTGGGGGAACAGCCATGTCCACCTGCCTCGGCTTCGCCATCCTCCTGACGCTTTATGGACTGGCCTCGAGCCTGCTCAAGGCCTGGTCCGAACGCTCACACTGAGGTCCTTCGAGGACCACCCTCGCCCCCGCTGGGATGTCGGCCCCAGCGGGGGCTTTTTTTTGCCTTAAAGAACCCGGAGCGATGTGCCAGCGGCGAATGTCTGACAGAAAACACCTTCAGATAGTTTTGGGAAAATTCTCAATGATGCCCCGTCATCGCGAGAGAGTGGATGTGGGAAATTTCCTAATCAGAAGGAATTGAGGATAGGTACACATTCCGCATAGGAATCGTCCGAAAGATGCGAAGCTCCTTCAGACAGACTCCTGATTCCTACAGAAAAACCGGACGCCCAGGACGTGGAAGGTAAGAGCCTTCTGATTTTTACTGACCCTATGTCAGAAGGAGGGTCAAACCATGAAAACAATCCTGATAGCTATTTCTCTTGTGCTGACCGCATTCTCAGCGGTTTCCCATGCGACAGAAGAGAAGACCATCCACGGAGTCATTCACTTTGTAGGAAGTATCAATAGGGCTCCGTGTGATTATTCAACGGCCGACTGGTACCTGCATTCCGGTCGTTCCGACGGCAGCAGCCCTAGGAGCGCCGGCGCCGTTCCGGCCTCGAGCGGGATGTGCGCCGGGATCGCCGATACGTCCTCCATAAGCACCTATGAAGTCGCTGCCAGTTCGAGCACGGCGGTCCGCGGCAGGGTGGTCGTGGTGACCTTCAACTAAAAGGACGAGGCCGCCACGGGATCGCGTCCTTTCTACCCGGCATCAGAATCGGGACCCGACGCTTCCCGTGGCCAACCAGACAAGCGCCCAACACGAAGTGTTGGCACGCGAGCTCTACATCACCGGATGCGAGGGCGGGCCAACCCTTGGTAGCCGGCTGATTCGACCAACGTGATCAGCCACCCTTTCACATGGGTCAGGGAGCGGGTATCCCGCCGTCGCTCTATCGCGGCATTGCGCACGACAGGCTCGCCAAAATCCACCAAGATCCAGCATTGGCAATACTTCCACCCCGCCCACCCACTTCGCTAC
>NZ_SCOK01000008.1:0-141102 GCF_005502555.1 Pseudomonas sp. D(2018) | reverse complement strand
CCCTCTGGGAGAGGGGCGGGGGTGAGGGGGAGGATTGGCACGGAGGCCTGGAGGTTTCGGGCTAGAGGGCTGTATTCAACGTTGCAACAGCTAACGCAGACATAGCCAGTGAATTCGCCCCTACAGTTCAGGAACAGCGTTCAGGGGTGGTTCGACGCACGGCTGCCCATCCAGCAATGGCTGCCGGGCGAGGAACTCCAGCGCCGAAGACCGCCAAGACAGCCACCCCGCCCGCTCCGCACAGCGTTCCCGATCCAGCTCCAGCGCCGTCAGGCAGGCACGCTGCAGGTCTTCATCCAGGCAACCGGTAACGCCCGGCTCCAGCACATCCAGCGGACCCGCCACGGGAAAGGCTGCCACCGGCGTGCCGCACGCCAGGGCTTCGAGCATCACCAGGCCATAGGTATCCGTCAGCGACGGGAATACCAACACACTGGCCTGGGCATAGAAGCGCGCCAGTTCCTCGCCCTGCCGATAGCCGAAGAAGCGCGCATCGGGATAGCGCGCCACCAGTTCATCTCGCAATGGTCCATCGCCCACCACCCACATTTCCCCCGGCAGTTCGAGGTCGAGGAAGGCTTGCAGGTTCTTCTCCGTGGCCAGACGGCCGACGTAGAGGAATACCGGCTGTTCCGAACTGGGCAGCACCAGCGGACGGAACAACGCCGTGTCCACGCCCTTGCGCCACAGACTGAGCCGGGTCAGGCCGTGGCTGGCAAAGGTCTCGCGCATACGCTCGGTGCTCACCAGCACCGCCCGGCTCGGGCGGTGGAACAGCCGCAGGAAGGCATACCCCCAGGACAGGGGAACCCAAGGCCAGCGGCCATGGACGTACTCGGGAAAACGGGTGTGGATCGCGCTGGAGAAGGCCAGGCCGCGTTTGACCAGCCAACGCCGCGCTGCCCACCCAAGCGGACCTTCGGTGGCCAGGTGGACGCAGTCGGGCTGGAAGGCTTCGATCATCGGCCCAACACGCCAGAGATCCCAGGCCAGGGGAATTTCCGGGTAGCTCGGGCATGGCCGGCAGCGGAAGGACTGAGGCGAGAGCAGCAGCACCTGGTGGCCGAGGGTTTCCAGTTCGGTCACCAGCGCGTGCAGGCTGGTGACCACACCATTCACTTGGGGCAGCCAGGCATCGCTGACAATCAGTATCCTCATGCCGCTGGCTCGACCAGCTCCACGGCGCGGGCTTCCAGCTCCCGTGCCTGGGCGTCAGCCAGGCGATAGAGCTCGATGCTGCCGTCCCAGTGCTCGATGAGCGCCGTGCAGGACTCGACCCAGTCGCCGCAATTGAGGTAGTCCACCCCCCCCACCTTGCGGATTTCCGCGTGGTGGATGTGGCCGCAGACCACGCCATCCAGGCCGCGCTTCACGCACTCGTGGGCGATGGCTTCCTCGAAGTCGCTGATGAAATTCACCGCGGACTTCACCTTGTGCTTGAGGTACGCCGACAGCGACCAGTAGCCATAGCCCCAGCGCTCCCGCCAGTGGTTGAGCCAGCGGTTGAGGGTCAGGGTGAATTCGTAAGCCGAGTCGCCGAGAAAGGCCAGCCACTTGTGGTAACGCGTGATCACGTCGAACTGGTCGCCGTGGATCACCAGCAGGCGACGGCCATCGGCGGTCTCGTGCACGGCCTCGTCCACCAACTGGATATTGCCCAGCATCAGTGCCGAGTAGCGGCGCAGGAACTCGTCATGGTTGCCGGTGACGTAGATCACCTCGGTGCCGCGCTTGCTCATGGTCAGCAGGCGGCGGATCACGTTGGTGTGCGCCTGGGGCCAGTAGATACCGCCCCGCAATTTCCAGCCGTCGATGATATCCCCGACCAGGTAGATACGGTCCGCGTGATACTGCTTGAGGAAGCGCGCCAGATGCTCGGCCTGGCAGTCGCGAGTGCCCAGGTGGACGTCGGAAATCCACAAGGTGCGCACGCGCTGCTTGCGGGGCTTGGTCTTGATGACGGGTTCCAGGCGTTCGACGCTGCTCATGGGCGACCTCCGGCGGGGTTTCGCCGATGGTGGGCCCTTGCGGTGAATCGAGCATGAACATGAGGTTGCAGGCCTGTGACAGCGCGTGCCATGCAACAGGGAGTAGAATGGCCGCCTGCCCCAAGGTGACCGCCATGCATTCGATCCTGTCCCTGCGCCAGTACAACCACGACCTGCTGGTCCATAGCCACAGCCACGCCCAACTGGTGTTTGGCCTGAATGGCAGCCTGGACTTCGAAGTCGATGGCCGGGGCGCGCGGGTGGAACGCCAGACCCTTGCGGTTGTGCCGCCCGAAGCCCGGCATGCCTGCGGCAGCCCGGGGGGCAGTCTGTGCCTGGTGGTGGACGTGCCTGACCACGACTGGCTGCGCCACACGCTGGGCAGGCACTTCGACGCCGGGCAACGCCTGCTGGAACGCCCAGGCGCGCTGCACCTGAACCCGGCGCAGAGCCAACTGGTGAGCTGGATAGCCGCCAGCCCATTGACCGATGAGGTGATCGCCGGACAATCCGTCGGGCTATTGCTGGCAAGCCTGGCCGCGCCCGGCATTCCGGTGGAAGGCAATAGCGCCCTTCCCCTGGCGGCAGTGGACGCCCACATCGACCAACACGCCGCCCGCCCCTTGCAAGTGGCCGACCTGGCGCGCCTGTGCGGCCTCTCGGTGGCACGCTTCCATGCGCGCTTCCTCGTCGAAACCGGGCAGACGCCCATGGACTACGTGCGCACACGGCGCCTGCACCTCGGGCGCCAGCTGCTGCTGGAAAGCCGACTGGCCGTGGGCGAGGTCGCCACACGGGTCGGCTACAGCTCCCAGAGCGCCTTCACCGCCGCCCTCTCCCGCGAGTTCGGCGTCACCCCGCGCGTCCTGCGCAGAAACCGCGAGTAACGCGACAAAGGCCGCGAGCCTGACGACAGACAAGGCCGATCGTCGTCAGTAGGCTATGTACGACCGTTATCAGGGAGAAACTCATGTCCACCATCGAATGGAACGACTTCGAGCGCGTCGAACTGCGCGTCGGCACCATCCTGTCTGTCGCCCCGA
The DNA here is from genome assembly GCF_005502555.1 of Pseudomonas sp. D(2018). Lineage (NCBI taxonomy): Bacteria > Pseudomonadati > Pseudomonadota > Gammaproteobacteria > Pseudomonadales > Pseudomonadaceae > Pseudomonas > Pseudomonas sp. D(2018). The sequence continues at coordinate 138,071 of NZ_SCOK01000008.1, read as the reverse complement.
ATGCCAAGGCGATCAAACCGGCCTACGTGCTGGAAGTGGACCTGGGCGAACTCGGGGTGAAGACCTCCAGCGCCCAGATCACCGCCCACTATCAGGCCCAGGAGTTGGTCGGCCGCCAAGTGCTCTGCGTCTGCAACTTCGCGCCCAAACGCATCGCGGGCATCCGTTCGGAAATCCTCGTCACTGGCGTCCATGACGACGAGAACAAGGTGGTGCTGGCCAGCTTCGACAAGCCCCTGCCCAATGGGGCACGCCTGGCATGAAGGAACGCAATGCACTGCTCGCCATCCACCTGGGGGCCCTGTTGTTCGGGCTTTCGGGCATTTTCGGCAAGCTCGCCAATACCGAACCGATGCTCATCACCTTCGGTCGCGGGTTATTCGCGGTCATCGCGCTTGCGCTCTTCGCGCAGCTCATTACCCGCAGCCGCAGCGCCAATCCGAACGTGCGCCAGTTGGGCATGCTGGCACTGGGCGGAATACTGCTGGGCGCCCACTGGATCACCTTCTTCCACGCGGTTCAGGTGGCGGGCGTAGCCATCGCAACACTGGGTTTCGCCAGCTTCCCGGCCTTCACCCTGTTGCTGGAAGGCTTGCTGTTTCGCGAGCGCATCCGCGCCCAGGAAATACTCATCGTCGGCCTTGTGAGCTTCGGTCTGGTGCTGGTGACGCCCAGCTTCGACTGGGGCAGCGCGGCCACCCAGGGCCTGCTCTCGGCCATTCTCTCGGGCCTGCTGTTTTCCCTGCTGTCGCTGCTCAACCGTGTCAGTGTCAAGGGGCTGGACCCGGTCAAGGCCGCGCTCTGCCAGAACCTGACTATCGTGCTCTGCCTGGCGCCCTTCAGTTGGCCGCTGCTGCACGAGGTCAAGCCCATGGACTGGTTCTGGATTGCCCTGCTCGGGGTGTTCTGCACTGGCCTTGCCCACAGCCTGTTCGTCGCCAGCCTGAAGGTGCTGAAGGCGCGAACCACGGCGGTGATCTTCGCCCTGGAGCCGGTCTACGGCATCGCCTTCGCCTGGTGGCTGTTCGACGAGCAACCCGGCCTGCGCATGCTGGCGGGCGGCGCGCTGATCATCTTCGCCATCGCCCTGTCAGCACGCAAAGGCGTAACGGTGGAGGCCAAGCCGACGCCCGTCACCTCGTAGCAGTCGCCGAGGGCCACGCAGCGAGCCCAGGAAGCGGAAGGGAATCGCGAGTTCAACCCGTCTTACCCTGCACGCTCAGGCGGCTTGGCCCGCTTCCGGCAACCAGCCGCCCGCCTCCTGCTCCACATCCAGCATGGGCTGGCGGTAACCGGTCTGGCGCAGGCGACTGATATCGGCCTGGGTAAAGCACTGGTACTTGCCGCGCAGGGTGTCGGGGAATTCGCTGTACTCCAGCAGGCCCTGCTCACGCATGGCCGAGAGGCTCAGCGGCGGCAGGTCTTCGCTGGCGCGCAGGGCGTTTACCATGCTCCGGGCCACCTCGTTGAACGGTTGGGCGCGGCCGCTGCCAAGGCTGAAGATGCCGGGATGCTCATGACGGACGTCCTCCTAGAAGTTGGAAATGCCGTCAGGCTATGCCCCGATATGCGCCTGCCCGTTGATCTGAGGCGAACGGGGCTGGATCAGGAACGGTCGTTGTGGCCCAGGTCCCGCGCCGGATCGATCTGGTCGCGTACCCGCTGCTTGAGCACCTTGGCCTCGGGAAAACCGCCATCGGCCTTGCGTTCCCAGATCTCCACGTCATTGCAGGTGATGCGGAAAACCCCTCCGGTGCCCGGTTCCAGGCTCACCTTGCCGAGATCGTCGCTGAAAGTACTGAGCAGTTCCTGGGCAAGCCAGGCGGCACGCAGCAGCCACTGGCACTGCGTGCAATAGGTAATGACGATTTCTGGCTTGGTCGATGGCATGGTCAGCTCGGCGAATGGTCTGGGCGCCCTATAATAGCCGGCTTCAGCTCTCCGCCTGACCAGGGATGCGTTATGCGCTGCCTTCTGCTTTGCCTGTTGTTTCTGCCCCTCCTCGGCTTCGCCCAGCCCGAACCGCGCATCGGCCTGGTCCTGTCCGGCGGCGCCGCCCGCGGGCTGGCCCATATCGGCGTGCTCAAGGCACTGGAGGAACAGGGCATCAAGGTCGATGCCATTGCCGGCACCAGCATGGGGGCGGTGATCGGCGGGCTCTATGCTGCGGGTTACACGGTGGACGAGCTGGAACAGATCGCCCTCCACCTGGACTGGCAGCAGGCCCTGTCCGATAGCCCGCCGCGCCAGGAAATCCCTTTCCGCCGCAAGCAGGACGACCGCGACTTCCTGGTCAAGCAACGCCTGAGCTTCCGCGACGATGGCAGCCTCGGCCTGCCGCTGGGGGTGATCCAGGGCCAGAACCTCGCCCTGCTGCTGGAAAGCCTGCTGGTGCACACCAGCGATACCCGCGACTTCGACCAGCTCGCGATCCCCTTTCGGGCCGTGGCCACCGATATCGCCACCGGGGAGAAGGTGGTGTTCCGCCGTGGCCACCTGCCCCAGGCGATCCGCGCGAGCATGTCGATTCCGGCGGTATTCGCCCCGGTGGAGGTCAACGGTCGGCTGCTGGTAGACGGTGGCATGGTGGACAACATCCCCGTCGACGTCGCACGCGAGATGGGCGTCGACCGGGTGATAGTGGTCGACATCGGCACGCCGCTGCGCTCACGCAAGGAACTGGCCACGGTGGTGGACGTGCTCAACCAGTCCGTCACCCTGATGACGCGAACCAACTCCGAAGCCCAACTGGCCACACTCAAGCCCAGCGACGTGCTGGTCCAGCCGTCCCTGGCTGGTTACGGCGCTACTGACTTCGGCCGCGCCCGCGACATGATCGATGCCGGCTACCGCGCCACCCAGATCCTCGCCAGCCGCCTGGCTGAGCTGCGACCGCTGGCCAGCAGCCACGACCTGGCGCTAGACAGCGCGCGACTGCCCAGCGAGCGCACGCCGGTGATTCGCAGCATCCTCATCGAGAACGACTCGAAGATCAGCGATGCGGTAATCCGCCACTACATCCGCCAGCCCCTGGGCCAGCCGCTGGACCTGGATCGCCTGCAGAGCGACATGAGTACCCTCTACGGGCTGGATTACTTCGAGCAGGTGCAATACCGGGTGGTCAAGCGCAAGGACGGCAACGCCCTGGTAATCAACTCGCGCGGCAAGCGCGCCGGCACCGACTACCTGCGCCTGGGCCTGAATCTGTCGGACGACCTGCGCGGCGACAGCGCCTTCAACCTGGGCGCGAGCTACCGCAAGAACGGCATCAACGAGTTGGGCGCCGAATGGCTGACCCGCCTGCAACTGGGTGACCACCAGGAACTCTACAGCGAGTTCTACCAGCCGCTGGATGCCGGCTCGCGTTACTTCATCGCCCCCTACATGTTCGGCGAGGCGCAGAACATCGAAGCCAGCATCGACGACGACCCGGTGGCTGAGTACCGCGTAGAGCGATTCGGATTCGGTCTCAACCTGGGACGGCAGATCGCCAACAACGGCGAAATCCGCTTCGGTATTGGCCAGGCATGGGGCGAGGCGGATGTGAGAATCGGCGATCCCGCCTTGCCGAGCTTCAGCTTCAACGAGGGTTACTACGAGGTGAAGTACTCCTTCGACACCCTGGACAACGTGGACTACCCCCACGAAGGCGAGGACATCGGCCTGAGCCTGCGCCAGTACGATCCGAGCCTCGCCTCCGATGACCGCTACCGACAGTGGCAGTTCGGCCTGGACAAGGCGCTGAGTTCAGGACCGGATACCGTTGTCCTCGGCGGCCGCTACGGCCGTACCCTGGACGCCGCCGATGCAGTGACCTCGGCCTTTGTGATCGGCGGTGCACGCCAGCTTTCGGGCTTCCGCCAGGACTCCGTTGCCGGCCAGAACATCAGCCTGGCGCGGCTGGTCTACTACCGCCGGGTGACCCCGCGAGCCTTCGTGCCCCTGGACTTTCCCGTCTACCTCGGCGCAAGCCTCGAACGGGGCCGCGCCTGGAACAACGACGACAGCTTCGACAGCGGCTACATCAACGCCGGCAGCGTCTTCATCAGCTTCGATACGCCACTGGGACCACTGGACTTCAGCTACGGTCTGAACGATGAGGCGGAGCGCGCGCTCTACCTGAACCTTGGCCGGGTCTTCTGATCGTCCCGCTGTGGTTGGCCGTAGGTTGGCGCCCACCGCAACCTACAACGAAGAGATCGAACAAACAGGAATAAATAAATTAGTTTTTAGTATTAAACGAGTATATGACAGTCCACTATAGTCGGCTGCTCCCACTGCCCAGAAGGAACGCCCTGTGAAACGACTGTTCTCCGCTTCTCTCCTTGCCGCTGGCCTCGCCCTGGCAAGCGCCGCCCAGGCTGCGCCCACCCTGCTCAACGTCTCCTACGACGTGATGCGCGACTTCTACAAGGACTACAACGCTGCCTTCCAGAAGCACTGGAAAGCGGAGAACGGCGAGAACATCACCCTGCAGATGTCCCATGGCGGTTCCAGCAAGCAGGCCCGTGCCGTAATCGACGGACTGCCCGCCGATGTCATCACCATGAACCAAGCGACCGACATCAACGCCCTGGCCGACAACGGCGGCCTGGTACCGCAGGACTGGGCAACCCACCTGCCGAACAACAGCGCACCTTTCACCTCTGCCACGGTGTTCATCGTGCGCAAGGGCAACCCCAAGGGCTTGAAGGACTGGCCTGACCTGCTCAAGGATGGCGTGCAGGTAGTGGTACCGAACCCCAAGACCTCCGGTAATGGTCGCTACACCTATCTCTCCGCCTGGGGCTACGTACTGAAGAACGGTGGTGACGAGAACAAGGCCAAGGCGTTCGTCGGCAAGCTGTTCAAGCAGGCCCCGGTGCTGGATACCGGTGGCCGCGCCGCTACCACTACCTTCATCCAGAACCAGATCGGCGACGTGTTGGTGACCTTCGAGAACGAAGCCGAGATGATCGCCCGCGAATTCGGCCGTGGCGGTTTCGAGGTGGTCTACCCCAGCGTTTCCGCCGAGGCCGAGCCGCCGGTAGCCGTGGTCGACAAGGTGGTGGACAAGAAGGGCACCCGTGCCGCCGCCGAGGCCTACCTCAAGTACCTGTGGAGCGACGAGGGCCAGACCATAGCCGCCAACAACTACCTGCGCCCGCGCAATCCGGAAATCCTCGCCCAGTTCGCCGACCGCTTCCCAAAAGTGGAATTCCTCTCGGTGGAAAAGACCTTCGGTGACTGGCGTGAAGTGCAGAAAACCCACTTCAACGACGGCGGTGTGTTCGATCAGATCTACAGTGGCCAGTAAGGCCCCGGAATGAAAAAGAGCGGCCTTGCCGCTCTTTTCCTGGGTCAGGATACCGCCTGGCCGGCGTCCCTCTTGGCCACCCTCGAAACAATCCGATGACGCCGCTGGCTGGCCCACCCTACCAGCAGGCTCATTGCGAAGTACCCGCCCAAAATCAGCAGCGGATAGGCCACCATCAACTCGACCACGCTGTACTTCCACGCCAGCGGCCGCCCAACACCCAGCATCGCGGCATAGAACCAGGAAACGGCCGACACGGTGCCGGCGAAAATCGCGAGGCTGCGCATGCTCGGTTCCATGCGAAGCAGCGTCCCGGCCTTGGCCAGGGCCGGCATGATCGTCCGGTGCAGGAGTACGCCGTTGAGGGTCAGAAGCGAAACGATCAGAACCTTGGCCTGCAACTTCGGATTCAACAGATAGATCGCGCCCTTGGCGGCAACATCCAGCACCACGATCAGAATACCGGTCACCCACAGCGCTTGCAGGGCAAGCAACACAGTGTGTTTGAGCCCTTCCAGATGATGCCGATCAGCTTCGATGGCGTCGGAGCCGCGGAGCAATTGCCGAATCATGGCGAAATCGCTGGTCAGCACCAGACCAATGGCGACGCAACATGCAATCAGATGCGCGTAGATGATGGCGAGTCGAACCAGTTCCTTGGTCGTGTCCTGCTCCAGAAGCGAATTGATGAGATGAAATAGTTCCACGATTGGTCTCGTTCAGAGCTGTCGGTTGGCCGTTCGAAATAGCCATCTGCTCAAGGCGATCACCACTCCCCCGGACCGATCCCGATAGCGGATACGAAAGGTCCCGTGGCCACCACACACCGCCTTGACGCCAAATGGCTGACGTCATGCAGAATGTCGGGCGGATATTTCAATCGGAGACATTTCCGACTGCCGCAGATCCGAATCCGACGGTTCGCCGACGAATGGGAATTTGAATCAGAATTGAGAAAGGAGCCCGCAGGCTCCTCCCTTCCTCTCTACGCCAAGCCGGATATCTCGTCCCAGCCGGATCTCTTCTCACTATTCATCCAGGCGCTTGAAGACGCCCCGGTCCCTGACGTTCACTTGAAAGTCTCTGACCACTCAGCAAACTGCATGCACTGACCGAAGCTGACTACATCCGGTGTATCGGCCAGGCAGTCCACCGAGTTGCGGGTCTTTTCGCTGGCGACATACTCGCTCACGCATTCCCGCTCGTTACGCTTCAGGCCCTTGTAGAAGTCGTCCATCTTGAACATCGCCTTGTCCAGCTGGTTTTGCGTGATCTTCTGCTTGCGCACCGCATCGCGGCCGAGCTTCTGGGTCTCGTTGATCAGCGAGGGCATGCGCGCGATGGCCGTGGAGCACTGTTGCATGCCCTTCTGATGGAGCTGGCCCGGGTTCAGCGAGCGCGCTTGCGGCTCAGCCTCGGCGACGGGTTCTGGTTGCGCGATCGGCACGGCATCCATGCTGTTGACCTGCAAGTGATCGTTCTCCACCGCGCGACTCTGGGGCGGCGGCGTGTCGGTGAAATGCACCTTCCCATCGGCATCGCGCCACTGATAGACCTGGGCGGCGAGTGGCTGGGCCAATAACAGGGCAAGGGCGGCAAACACAAAACGAGGCAGCATCCACGACCTCCTAGATAGCGGAATGCCAGCACACTACAGAAGCTGATTTACAGGAGCAACAGAAGCGATTCAGGGATGTGGTGGGCGTCTCGGAAGGTCCGTGGTGGTTGAACGGCAGGAAGCCGGAATGCTTGGGCTTTGCTTGGCTCAACCACCAGGTGCGGGAATCCCGGAAGGACTCAACGAAACGTTCGACCCAAGCCGGCCGGCACACCGCTGGCGTCAGTGGGCTGCCAGGGACCTTGTGGGCCGTTGGAGTAGCTCCAGCCGTTATCCCAGCGGTAGTAGACGCGCTCGCGGTAGAACACGTTGCGCTGGCCTTCGAGCACATAGACGCCTAGCCCGGTGTCCCAGTAGCAATTGCCACCTGGAGGCGGAGCGAAGCGTGGGTGCGCCTTCAATCGCGGCGCCTGCTTGGGCGGCTGCGACTGTGGCGGCGGTGGCGGCAAGGGGCGGCTCTGGGGAGGGGACTGAACGGCCGGCGGTTTGCGGGAAGGTTCCCACTCAGGCTCGTCGGGTTCGTGGTACGGACCCTGGCCAGCACAGCCGGCCAGGGTCAGGAGGAGGCAGATCAGGGGCAGACCGAAGCGGGGGTTCGGTACTGCCGGAAGCACTATGTGGGTGGTCATTTCTTGTCCGGGCTGTCGATGGTCAGTCGTTGGGTATCCGACGAACCAGTAGACAGCGGCGAACTGCTTCCTATCCATTCCCCGGCGGTCGCATTGCCACTACGGGAGATCCGGGCGACCAACTGCACCTGCGGGAAGTTGGAGAGCTTGAGCTGCGGCATCATGGCGTCCGCGTCGCTCAGGCTGACTTCCGCCGGCAGGTCGGCCACGGTCATGCGCTTGACCGCCAGCGGCATGGGCGGGCCGGAGGTGGCGCGGGCGAAGATGAACACGCTGTCGCCGGGCTGCACCTTGTCTTTCAGGGACGCCGCCAGGTCAACGCGCACCTTCAACTCGGCACCGGCCGGTGCCGGAGCGACCGCGGGCTCCTCGACGGCCACACCGCTTTCCTTGAGCTTCTCGCGGGCCTTGTCGATGCCGCCCTGCAGGGCGCCGCGGGAGGGGTCGTCGGCCGGCAGCTGGGTGATCAGACGCTCCCAGTAGGTGATCGCCTCCTGGTAGCGGCCTTCCTCGAAACCGGCAATGCCGAGCAGACCAAGGCTGGTGATTTCCTTGGGATCAGCCTTCAACGCCTCTTCAGTCAGGGCCTTGACCTCGGGGGTCAGCTTCTTCTGGCTGGCGAAGTACAGCGCCTGGGCCCATTGACCCAACAGCTCGGGCTCACGACCACCCCGTTTGACTGCCTGTTCATAGGCGCGCGCGGCATCGGCGGCCCGATCCTGGGCCATGTAGGTGCGGCCGAGGAAGTACCAGCCTTCAGCGGACTCCGGCTGTGCCTCGACCACACGCTCCAGGCGCGAAGTCATTTCTTCAATGCTGCGGGGTTGCTCACGCAGTTCGCGGGTCAACTCCACTTTGTCGCTGGCGCCCCAGTGCAGGTAGAGGCCAAAACCCAGCACCGGCACCAGCACGGCAAACAGCAGCGGCAGGGCCTTGCCCAAACGAGAGGAGCGGCCGTTGTCCGCTCCTTCGGTATCGGCCAGCAGCTCGCGAGCGGCCTCGGCGCGTCCGGCCTCGAACTGCTCGGCAGTCAGCGTGCCGGCGGCGCGCTGGGCGTCCATTTCATCCAGGCGTTCCTGGTAGAGGGCAACGTTCAGGGAAGTACGGTCTTCCTCGGTCTGGGCCTTGCGGCCGCGCAGCACGGGAATCAGCAGGAAAGCCAGGGCGACCAGCAGGAGCAGGCCGGCGGCGAGCCAGAAATCGATCATGGGTCTTTCTTGTCCTGGTTCTCGGAGTTCAGCAGGGCGTCGAGGCGAACCTGCTCATCGGCGGAAAGCATGACCTTGGCAGGGGTGCTTTCGACCCGACGGCGGCGCACGACGATGATGCCCAGCACGACCAGGCCGCCCACCAGCAGGCCGGCAGGGCCATACCAGAGCAGCAGGGTGCGGGCGTTGACCGGTGGCTTGTAGCGCACGAAGTCGCCATAGCGGGCGACGAGGTAGTCGACGATCTGGTCGTTGCTCTTGCCCTCTTCCAGCATGCGGAAGATCTCGCGACGCAGGTCGGTCGCAATGGGCGCGTTCGAGTCAGCGATGTTCTGGTTCTGGCACTTGGGGCAACGCAGCTCTTCGGTGAGGGTGCGGAAGCGCTCGCGCTCGGCCTCATCCTTGAACTCGTAGGTGTCGATAGCGGCACGGGCCAGGCCAGTCAGGGCCAGGCCCAGCAGGACTGCAGCGATCAGGCGCTTCATTTGCCCTCCTCGTCCACCAGGGCCTGGTAAAGCGGCGCCAGTTGTTCACGCCAGACGACTTCATCGATCACGCCGACGAACTTGTGGCGAATGATGCCGTCCTTGTCGATCAGGAAGGTTTCCGGTGCACCGTAGACGCCCAGGTCCAGGCCAAGGCTGCCCTGCTCGTCGCGAATGTCCAACTGGTAGGGGTTGTGGAACTCCTTCAGCCATTTCAACGCGGCAGCATTGTCATCCTTGTAGTTGACGCCGTAGATGGTTACGCCCATCTGCGCCAGCTTGTTCAGGACCGGGTGTTCGACGCGGCAGGATACGCACCAGGTGCCCCAGACGTTGACCAGCGCCGGCTTGCCCTTGAGGTCGGCCTCGGTGAGCGTACGCTCGCCGGTGACACTGGGCAGGGAGAAGGCCGGGAACGGCTTGTCTATCAAGGCCGAAGGCAGCTCGGCTGGATCGAGGAACAGGCCACGGTAGAGGAACAGTGCGATGCCGAGAAAGGCCAGCAGCGGCAGGACCAGGATCAGACGCTTCATGCTTGGGCTCCAGCCATGCCCAGCGCCTCGCGGACGCGGGTCTTCACTTTCACCCGGTAGCGTCGGTCCGTCGCCGCCAGCACGCCACCAAGGCCCATCAGCAGGCCGCCCAGCCAGATCCAGCGGACGAAGGGCTTCACATGCACACGCACTGCCCAGGCGCCGTTTTCCAGGGGCTCGCCAAGCGCGACGTAGAGGTCGCGGGTGAAACCGGCATCGATGCCGGCCTCGGTCATCACGGACTGTTGCACGGTGTAGAGGCGTTTCTCCGGATGCAGCACGGAAATCTGCTTGTCGCCGTCGAAGACGACGACGGTGCCTTTATCGGAGGTGAAGTTCGGGCCTTCATGGTGTGCCGCACCCTCGAACAGGAAGCGGTAACCGCCGAGCTCCACGGACTCACCCGGTGCCAGGCGCAGATCGCGCTCTGCACTGTACTGGCTGGAGAGCACGACGCCCAATGCACAGACGGCGATGCCTGCGTGGGCCAATTGCATGCCCCAGTAGCTGCGCGTCAGGCCACTGGCGCCTTTGAGCAGGCCTTTGTGGCGCGTCTTGTCCACCAGATCACGGACGCCGGCCAGAACCACCCAGGCGGCCAGGAAGCCAACGGCCAGCACGGCCCAGTGGAAGTCGCCATAGAGGAACGCCGCCAGCACGCCGAGCACCAGGCTGCCGATCAGTACCGGGCCGAGCATGCCGAGCAGCCATTTGACCGGGGTGTCTTTCCAGCGCACCAGGACGCCTGCGGCCAGGGCCAGCATGAGGATCCCCATCAACGGCACGAACAGGGCGTTGAAGTACGGCGGGCCGACCGACAGCTTGGCGCCGGTCAGGGCGTCCAGTACCAATGGGTAGAGCGTGCCGAGCAGGATCATCGAGGCCACGACCACCAGCACCAGATTGTTCACCAGCAGCAGGGTCTCGCGGGACCAGAGGGCAAAGCCCACCTGGCTCTTGACGACTGGCGCGCGAACGGCGAACAGCGCCAGGGAACCGCCTACCACCAGCAGCAGGAAGGCGAGGATGAAGACCCCGCGCTCCGGATCGGTAGCGAAAGCGTGGACCGAAGTCAGCACACCGGAACGAACCAGGAAGGTGCCCAGCAGGCTAAGGGAGAAAGCCGCGATGGCCAGCAACACGGTCCAGCTCTTGAACACGCCGCGCTTCTCGGTCACGGCCAGGGAATGGATCAACGCCGTGCCGACCAGCCAGGGCATGAAGGAGGCGTTTTCCACCGGGTCCCAGAACCACCAGCCGCCCCAGCCGAGTTCGTAGTAGGCCCACCAGGAGCCGAGCACGATACCGACGCTGAGGAAAGCCCAGGCGATGATGGTCCACGGCCGCGACCAGCGCGCCCAAGCGGCATCGAGGCGGCCGCCGAGCAGCGCGGCGATGGCGAAGGCGAAGGCCACGGAGAAGCCGACGTAGCCCATGTAGAGCATCGGCGGGTGGACGATCAGGCCGAAGTCCTGCAGCAGCGGGTTGAGATCGTTACCGTCGGCCGGCATGTTCGGCAACAGGCGATTGAAGGGGTTGGAGGTGACGATCAGGAACAGCAGGAAACCGATGCTGATCATGCCCATCACGGCCAGCACTCGAGCCAGCATCACTTCCGGCAACTGCCGGGAGAAGATTGCCACGGCGAAAGTCCAGCCGCCGAGGATCATTGCCCAGAGCAGCAACGAGCCTTCATGAGCCCCCCAGACGGCGCTGAACTTGAAGTACCAGGGCAGCGCGCTATTGGAGTTGCTGGCGACATAAGCCACCGAGAAATCATCCACCATGAAGGCGTAGGTCAGGCAACCGAAGGCGAAGGCCAGGAAGGCGAACTGCCCCCAGGCGGCTGGCTGGGCCAGGCTCATCCACTGGCGGTCGCCGCGCCAGGCGCCGATCAGCGGCAGGGTCGACTGCACGACGGCCAGGCACAGGGCAAGGATCAGGGCCAGATGGCCAAGTTCGGGAATCATCAGGTCACCCCTCCTTCTTCGGGAGTTGGCCACTTTCCTTGAGGGCTTTGGTCACTTCCGGCGGCATGTAGTTCTCGTCGTGCTTGGCCAGTACCTCGTCAGCCACCAGCACGCCGTCGGCGTTGAGCTTACCGAGGGCAACGATGCCCTGCCCTTCGCGGAACAGGTCGGGAAGGATGCCGTGGTAGCGGATGGTCACGCTCTTGGCGAAGTCGGTGACCACGAACTGCACGTCCAGAGAGTCGCCGCTACGTTGCACAGAGCCCTTCTCGACCATTCCGCCAGCACGAATACGGGTGTCCTGCGGGGCCTCGCCGTTGGCGATCTGGGTCGGGGTGTAAAACAGATTGATGTTCTGTTGCAGCGCGGACAGCGCCAGCGCCACGGCGACACCCACACCCGCCACGATGGCCAGGATGATGAACAGGCGCTTCTTGCGTACCGGATTCACTTCGACTCCTCCCGGCGCAAACGACGCGCCTCGTCTTGCAGGTAACGGCGCCGCGCGATCAATGGCATGGCGACGTTGATGGCCAGTACCGCGAGGCTGATGCCATAGGCGGTCCAGACATACAGGCCATGGTTACCCATGGCGAGAAATTCGGTGAAGGAAGAAAAACTCATCAGACCTTACCCACTTGTGCCTGAATCTCGGCCTTGGCCCAACTGGCGCGGGACTCGCGCTTGAGCACTTCCAGGCGCATCCGCAGCAGCATCACGGCACCGAAGAAGCAGTAGAAGCCGAGCACCATGATCAGCAGCGGCAACCACATTTCCGGCGGCATGGCCGGCTTCTCGGTGATCTTGAAGGTGGCCGGCTGGTGCAGGGTGTTCCACCACTCCACCGAATACTTGATGATCGGGATGTTGATTACGCCGACGATGGCCAGCACTGCGCAGGCCTTCGCGGCGCTGTCACGATTGCTGATCGCCTGGCCGAGGGCAATGACACCGAAGTACAGGAAAAGAAGGATGAGCATCGACGTAAGGCGGGCATCCCAGACCCACCAGGCACCCCAGGTAGGCTTGCCCCAGATGGCACCGGTGACCAGCGCGACGAAGGTCATCCAGGCGCCGATGGGCGCGGCGGCCTGCAGGGCGACGTCGGCCAGTTTCATCTTCCACACCAGGCCAACCACGCCGCACACCGCCAGCATGATGTAGCAGGACTGGGCGAGGAAGGCTGCCGGCACGTGGATATAGATGATGCGGAAGCTGTTGCCCTGCTGGTAGTCCGGCGGTGCGAAGGCCAGGCCCCAGACCAGGCCGAGGGTGATCAGGATCACCGCGCCCCAGGCGAACCAGGGCAGCCAGCGGCCGCTGATCTCGTAGAACCATTTCGGCGAGCCAAGCTTGTGGAACCACGTCCAGTTCATCGGGGCCACCTGCTTGGCGCTGAGGCCTGTTCGGACATCGGCAGTTTTCTCATCAGGGCAACTCTGTTTCTTATTCGCCGACACTGATGGTCAGGCCGGCGGCAATGGCAAAGGGTGTCAGGGTCACCGCCAGGGCGGTGAGACTCGCCAGCCACAACAGGTGGCCGACTGTCGGCAGTCCTTGCAGGGCCGCCTGCAACGCTCCGCTGCCAAGAATCAGCACCGGGATGTACAGCGGCAGGATCAGCAACGCCAGCAGCAGGCCGCCACGCTTGAGGCCTACAGTCAGCGCGGCGCCCACGGCACCCAGCAGGCTCAACACCGGCGTACCGAGCAGCAGCGAGAGCAGCAGCACAGGCAGGCAGCGTGCCGGCAGACCGAGCATCAGCGCCAGCAACGGTGCCAGCAATACCAGGGCCAATCCGGAAAACAGCCAGTGTGCCAGCACCTTGGCCAACACCAGAAGCGGCAGGGGGTGCGGCGAAACGACCCACTGTTCCAGCGAGCCATCTTCGAAATCACTGCGGAAAAGCCCGTCCAGCGAGAGCAGCACGGCCAACAGGGCCGCTACCCAGACAAGGCCGGGGGAAAGGCTTTGCAACAATTGGGTCTCGGGGCCGACGGCCAGGGGGAACAATGCGACCACTATGGCGAAGAACACCAGAGGGTTAGCCAATTCCGCCGGACGGCGTACCAGCAGGCGGGCTTCCCGAGCAACCAGCAAGGTGAAGACGTTGCTCATGCGCGGCGCTGCCCCAGGTCAAGTTCGCGATAGCCGGAAGGCACATGGCCCATGCTGTGGTGAGTGGTGAACACCACCAGTCCGCCCTGCTCGCAATGCCGCGCCAGATGCAGCTCCAACTGGGCGACCCCCTGTTTGTCGAGGGCGGTGAAGGGTTCGTCGAGAATCCACAGCGGTGGCGCGTCCAGGTACAGGCGTGCCAGGGCCACACGGCGCTGCTGTCCGGCAGACAAGGTATGGCAGGGTACGTCTTCGAAGCCGCGCAAGCCCACCGCTTCCAGCGCTTGCCAGATGGCCTCGTGGCCAGCGGGCTGGTGCAGGGCACAGAGCCAGCGCAGGTTCTCCTCGGGGGTCAGCAGGCCCTTGATACCGGCAGCATGACCGATCCACAGGAGGTTTCGCGCCAGTTCGCTGCGCTGGCGGGCCAGCGGCTTGCCGTTCAGGCGGACTTCCCCGGCGGTGGGCTGCATCAGGCCGCAGAGCAGGCGCAAGAGGCTGGTCTTGCCACTGCCGTTAGGGCCACTGACCTGGAGCATCTCGCCCGGGACCAATTGCAGATCCAGCCGCTCGAACAGCAGACGCCAGTCCCGCTCGCAGGCGAGGGCCACGGTCTCGAGATAGGGACTGGTCACGGCATGGATACCCGGGGTGTATTCAAGTCAGGGAGGTGCCGGCCGCTATAATGGAGAACTCCAAGGCTCGCGGCCGACCCGGACGGGGCGGCATTATACATGCCACACCCCACCCCCGAAGCGAGCTTTTTCGACAGGTTGTAACCCTTTCATGACCGAAATCAGCGGCGTGCGCCCTCTCCCCCCCAGCCAGCCCGTTTCCCGCCCCGTGCAGAACGCGGCGGACATGGCGCTCAAGCTCCTGCAGCCCCTGGACGGACTGCTGGCCGCTGGCGAAAGCGCCGACGCCGAAGTCATCGCCCTGAAGGAAACCGCGCAGAGCTTCCAGTTGCTGCTCAAACTGACCCTGGCCAATGGCACCCAGACCACCCTGGAAGCCAGCAGCACGCGCCCTTTGGCCCAGGGAAGCCTGCTCAACATCACAGCCCTGTCGGATACCCGCCTGGCCATGGCCCTGAAAGGTGGCGAGCGCGCCCTCGGCAGCCTCGACCTCGATCTGCTGCCCGTGGGCACCCTGGTCCAGGGCAAGGTGGTGTCCAGCGAACTGACCGCCCAAGGCAAGGCTCAGGCAGCGGTCTACAAGGTGCTGGTCAATGTCCTCAACACCCCGCTGGCTGGAAATCAGCTGAGTATCGAGAGCCCTCGGCCATTGGCGATCGGCAGCCTGCTCAGCGCCCAGGTCCAGGGCAGCCAGATGCTGCAGTTTCTACCCCTGGCAGCGCAGCTGGATCAGCTCGAACTCACTCAGCAACTGGCCGGGCAGCAGAGCCGCCAGGGCTCGCTCGACGTGCTGATCGGGGCCTTGCAGACCACCGGCCGGGAGAACCTGCCGGAAAACCTGCGGGCCGCCATGGATAAATTGCTCGGTGCCCTGCCCGACATCCGTCAGCTCGGTGACCCCAAGGTCCTGGCCGCAGCCCTGGAGAACAGCGGCGCCCTGCTGGAATCACGCTTGCTGGGCGGCCAGACCGGCGCCCTGCCGCAGGACTTCAAGGCCAACCTGCTGCGCCTGGTCGCGCAACTGCTGCCAGCCCTGCCAACGCCCGGCGCCCTGCCGACCACCGGCACCAGCAACGCCATGGCCCAGGCCTTGCCGGCCTTCATTCGTAGCGCCCTGGGCGCCCTCGGCCAGGCCAACGCCCGCCAGCAGGCGCTGAGCTTTCCCCTGCCTTCGCGCCTGGCGCAGACAGCCGAGGAAGAAGGCGACCTGGAAACCCTGCTCAAACTGGCTGCGGCTGCCGTGTCCCGACTGCAGACTCACCAGCTTTCCAGCCTCGCCCAGACCCAGGTGACCCCCGAAGGCAACCTGCTGACCACCTGGCAACTGGAAGTGCCGATGCGCAATCAACAGGAAATCGTTCCGCTACAGATCAAGCTGCAACAGGAGCAAGACGGCCGGCAGGAGAAGAACGAACGCAAGGAAAGCCTCTGGCGCATCGAACTGGCCTTCGACCTGGAGCCGCTCGGGCCGCTGCAGGTCCAGGCCCAACTGGCGCAGGGCAGTCTGTCCAGCCAGCTCTGGGCGGAACGCGCCGACACCGCCGGATTGATCGACCGCGAACTGCCGAACCTTCGCGAGCGCCTGCAGGCCGCCGGCCTCACCGTCGGCGATCTGGCCTGCACCCAGGGCAAACCACCCCGGGGACAAAGAACCAACCTGGAACAGCGCTGGGTGGACGAAACCGCATGATTCCAACGCCCGTGAATGCGTTCAGCTTCGTCGGCTTCACCTTTGCAAGGAAGTCGGAATGAGCAAGAAACCGCGCCAGGCCATCGCCCTCTCCTACGACGGCGTCAGTGCCCCCAACCTGACTGCCAAGGGCGACGACGAACTGGCTGAGGCCATCCTCGCTATCGCCCGCGAGTACGAAGTCCCCATCTACGAGAACGCCGAACTGGTGCGCCTGCTGGCGCGGCTGGAATTGGGAGACGCGATTCCCGAAGCGCTCTACCGCACCATCGCGGAGATCATCGCCTTCGCCTGGTACCTCAGGGGCAAGTGTCCGGCCGGCTTCGACCCCGACGCCGAGCGCGACGTCTCCCCGCCCCTTCCCCTGCTCAGCGGACCGGCCGATTGAACACCAGGCGCTCGCCCTCCAGGCCCTTGCCCTGGGGGAAGTCCTGCAGTTGCCAGGCGAAGTAACCCTCGCGGAAATAGAAGACCTGCCGGTAACCCCAGCTCACCGCCATCCTCACGGCTTCTGCACCGTGGGGGCAGACCTCGCTGTCGCAGTAGATCACCAGGGGCATCTGGCGCGGCCATTGCGGCTGGGCCAGGTCGTTGAAACGGTCGAGCAGGTCGAGATGCAGGGCACCGTGGATATGACCCCAGGTCCATTCGCGGGTCGGTCGCACATCGATGAAAATCGCCCCGCGCTCATACAGGTAGCGAGCCTGCAGCACGTTGACCGTCATGGCGCCCTCTACTTCCATGGGGGCTTCCTGGGCGTGCAGATAGGGCACCAGGCACAAGAGAAGAATTGGAAGTAGACGCATCGCCGGACCTCCCCGGAGAGAAGCCCCGGAATTTCAGCTTAGGTCAGGCGTATGGGTGGGATTCGGAACGATTGGAATGGAACAGGAATGGCTTAAGAACAGCGGGCACTAAGACGCGCAGAGTTCAAAGTTCGGGGACGAAGGTCAGCCGCGATCCTTCTGGGCCTGGTGCAGCTTGCTCACCAACTCGGCTTCGGCCTTGGTCAGGCCACAGGAATGGGTAAGGTCGTCGACGCTGGCGCCAAGTCCCACCAAGCGCGCAGCCTGCGAGAAGGAAAGGCTGCTGGGGTCACGCTGTTCGATCCGGCTGAGCTTGTCCGGCAAGGGCGCCACCACGCGGCGTAGCTCGTGGAGCTCCTCGCCCATGCGCACGCTGCCTTCCAGATAGGCGTCAAGGCGACGCCCCAGATCCTTGAACTTCTGGTCGCGCACTGCGTCGCGCTGGGCCTGAGCCTCCACTTCCTGGCGCAGGCGCTTGGCCAGCCAGTAGCAGGTCACGCCCAAGCCGATGCAGGCCAGCGCAAGGGCCACCGCGAGCAGTGCAATCCAGATCAACTCAGATGCTCTCCAGCTCCGACCACTCTTCCTCGCTCATCATCTTGTCCAGTTCGACGAGGATCAGCAGCTCGCCGTTCTTGTTGCAGACACCCTGGATGAACTTGGCGGATTCGTCATTGCCGACGTTGGGCGCGGTCTCGATCTCCGACTGGCGGAGATAAACCACCTCGGCCACGCTGTCGACCAGGATGCCGACCACCTGCTTGTCAGCCTCGATGATGACGATGCGGGTGTTGTCGGTCACCGGCGCCGGGCCGAGACCGAAGCGTTGACGGGTGTCGATCACGGTCACCACGTTGCCGCGCAGGTTGATGATGCCCAGCACGTAGCTCGGCGCCCCCGGCACCGGTGCGATCTCGGTGTAACGCAGGACTTCCTGCACCTGCATCACGTTGATGCCGTAGGTTTCGTTGTCCAGGCGGAAAGTCACCCATTGCAGGATGGGATCTTCGGCACCTTGAGCGGACGATTTCTTCATGTTCCCTAGCCTCTCTTGAGCCACCCTGGGCGGCGGTCGCGGGTTTTTCCCGCTGTTGTGTTCATGGGGCCCTGTACGGCACAGGGCCTCCCCCTCAATTCAGCGACATGCGTTTGGTTGCGCCGCTGGCGATCAGCTCGGCCAGTGCCGAGACGTCCAGCAACGCACACATATGTTCGATCACGGTACCGGCCAACCAGGGTCTCTGGCTACGCTGGCTGCGCCATTTGATTTCATTCGGGTCCAGGCGGATGGAGCGGCTGACCTGGTGCACCGCCAACCCCCACTCGTAGCCCTGTACCGAAATCACGTACTGCAGGCCTTCGCGGAAATCCTCGCGGTAGCGTTCAGGCATCACCCAGCGCGCGGTATCCAGCACCTTCAGGTTGCCCGCCTGGCACGGCAGTATGCCGAGGAACCAGTCCGGCTGCCCGAACAAAGGCGTCAGCTCCTGCCCGGCCAGCGGGTAAATGGAGCCCAGGGACACCAGTGGAACGGCCAGCGTCAGGCCGGCGACATCGAACAGCAGGCACTCGAAGGGCTCTTCGCCCCACGCGGGGCGCCCACCGGCGACCAGTGCCGGAACATCGGACTGGAGGGCGCCCGGCATACCGAGTTCCACCAGCGGTTCGACGCGCGCCTGCACGGGCTCTGGCTCGGCCTCGGCCACAGTCAGCATGAGGACTTCCGGTTCCAGGACCAGCAGCGGCTCCACTTCCGGCTCCGGTGCAACCAGTGCCGGTGCGGCCTCCAGCACGCGGGTCAGTCGCGCATCGCGGACCTGCTCTTCCAGCACCGCGGCTTCGAACTCTTCCCGGCTGGTGCTTTCGGCCAGCTCGACCGACGCCTCATGCAGCAATGCATCCAGGTAGGACTGCAGGGCCAGTTGCGGGCGGGTAGCGGTGGCGAGGGGACGACTCATGTTGGGAACCCACGGGATTGATCTGTAGAGCCTATCGGCAGGCGGCGCCCTTCACTTGAGTTCCGGCGGTCGACGATGCGATTCATCTCAGGCCACCTGGGTAGCCGGCAGTTGGCTGAGCAAGTGCTTGAGCAAGGCTCGGTAGGCGATCACGCCACGACTGTTGGCATCGTACTGGGACGGCGTGACACCGGCGCGACTGGCATCCCGCAATCGCGTATCCACCGGGATGTAGGCCTGCCAGAGGTTCTCCGGGTAGTTGTTGCGCAGCACCTTGAGGGTATTGAGCGACGCCTGGGTCCGACGGTCGAACAGGGTCGGCACGATGGTGTACGGCAACGCCTGCTTGCGCGAGCGGTTGATCATGGCCAGGGTACTGACCATGCGCTCCAGCCCCTTCACCGCCAGGAACTCGGTCTGCACCGGAATGACCAGTTGCTGGCTCGCGGCCAGGGCGTTGACCATGAGCACGCCGAGCAGCGGCGGACTGTCGATGATGGCGTGATCGAACTGCTGCCAGAGCTGCGCCAGGCTCTTGGCGATCACCAGCCCGAGGCCGTTCTGCCCCGGCGACTGACGCTCCAGGGTCGCCAGCGCGGTGCTGGACGGCAGCAGGGAAATACGTTCGTGGCTGGTCTGCAGCAACAGTTCGCGCGGTAGGCCATCGGGCACGGTGCCTTGCTGCAGGAACAAGTCGAAGCAGCTGTGTTCCAGCGTATCCGGGTCATGCCCGAAATAGCTGGTCATCGACCCGTGCGGGTCGAGGTCCACTACCACGACTCGCTTGCCGGCATCGGCCAGCAGGCCCGCCAGGGCGATGGATGTGGTGGTCTTGCCGACTCCACCTTTTTGGTTGGCTACTGCCCAGACTCTCATCTTCATCATCCTCCCGGCTGTGCTACTGCGCCGAGAATCAGCACCTGCCCTACGGGGCCGGTGACGGGGAATTGACGGCACCCGTTGCAGGGGCCTGTGCTGGCGCTGCTGGTGCAGGTTGCGTGCCAGCCCGCAGCAAGGCGCTATCCGGTTTGGCATTGGCGCTGCCGACGCCACTTACACTGCGACGTACATCGAGGTTGCGGGAAATCACCAACACGACGCGCCGATTGCGCGCCCGACCTTCTGCGGTGGCATTGTCGGCAACCGGCTGGAACTCACCATAGCCCACCGCAGCCAGGCGGTTGGCTGCCAGACCATCCATCGCCAGCATGCGCACGATGCTCGCGGCACGCGCCGCGGACAGCTCCCAGTTGGACGGGAACTGCGAGGTGGCGATGGGCATATTGTCAGTAAAACCTTCGACATGAACCGGGTTGTCGTAGGGTGCCAGAATCCTGGCGACCCTCTCGATGAGGTTGAAGGCCGCATCATTGGGAATGGCGTCGCCGCTGGGGAACAACAGGCTGGAGTTCATCTCGATCTCCACCCAGAGCTCATTACCGCGTACGTTCAGCTGCTCGGACTTGATCAGGTCGCCGAAGGCATCGCGCACGCTCTGGGCAATTTCCTGCAGCGGGTCGGCGCCCGGATCGTCAATGGAGGTCTGACTGCGTTCGCTTTCCTCCACCATGCTCCGGTCCAGCTCAGTGGTTCGGGGCTTTTCCTCACCCACCGGGATCGGCTTGATCGAACGATCCGGCTGGTTGAACACGCCCACCAGGGTTTCCGAGAGAATCTTGTACTTGCCTTCGTTGATCGACGAAATGGAGTACATCACCACGAAGAAGGCGAACAACAGCGTGATGAAGTCCGCGTAGGACACCAGCCAGCGTTCGTGATTCTCGTGTTCTTCCTGATGCCGCCTGCGCGCCATGGCCCGCTCCTCAATCCATGAAGCCCTGAAGCTTGAGTTCGATGGAGCGCGGGTTCTCGCCCTCGGCGATGGAGAGAATGCCCTCCAGCAGCATTTCGCGGTAACGCGACTGGCGCATCGCGACGGATTTCAGCTTGTTGCCGATGGGCAGCAACAACAGGTTGGCGAAGCCGACGCCATAGATGGTGGCGACGAAGGCCACGGCGATGCCGCCGCCCAACTGGCTGGGATCGGCCAGGTTACCCATGACATGGATCAGGCCCATGACGGCACCGATGATGCCGATGGTGGGCGCGTAACCGCCCATGCTCTCGAACACCTTGGCGGCCTGCAGGTCACGGCCTTCCTGGGTGAAAAGGTCGACTTCGAGGATGCTGCGGATGGATTCCGGCTCGGCGCCATCCACCAACAGCTGCAAGCCTTTGCGGGCGAAAGGATCGGATTCGCTGTCAGCGACCGGCTCCAGGCCCAGCAGGCCTTCCTTGCGCGCGGTCATGCTCCAGTTCACTACGCGGGTGATGCCACCGGCGAGGTCGAGCTGGGGCGGGAAGAGTATCCAGCGAATGATGACCAGGGAGCGCTTGAAGATGTTCATGGGCGTCTGCAGGAACGCTGCGCCCAGGGTGCCACCCAGAACGATGAGCGCCGCCGGCCCGTTGAGCAGGGCCGCGGCGTGGCCGCCTTCGAGGTAATTGCCGCCGATGATGGCGACGAAGGCCAGGATTACCCCGATGAGGCTTAGTACATCCATTACCTGGGTTTCTCCATCAAATGCACGCCTCGACCAGGTGGCGGCCGATGTCGTCCAGGCCATAGACGGCGTCGGCCAGGTTGGCCTTCACCACCGCCATGGGCATGCCGTAGATCACGCAGCTGGCTTCGTCCTGGGCCCAGACCTGGCTGCCGCCCTGCTTGAGCAGGCGCGCACCTTCACGGCCATCCGCGCCCATGCCGGTCAGCACCACCGCCAGGACCTTGTCACTGTAGGACTTGGCCGCGGAGCCAAAGGTGATGTCCACGCAGGGCTTGTAGTTCAGGCGCTCGTCACCGGGCAGGATACGAACCACGCCACGTGCATCGACCATCATTTGCTTGCCGCCCGGGGCCAGCAGGGCCAGGCCGGGGCGCAGTACGTCGCCGTCCTCGGCTTCCTTGACGGAGATCCGGCAGAGCTTGTCCAGACGCTCGGCGAAAGCCTTGGTGAAGGCCGCCGGCATGTGCTGGATCAGCACCAGGGGCGCCGGGAAATTGGCCGGCAATTGGGTGAGCACGCGTTGCAGGGCAACCGGCCCGCCGGTGGAGGTGCCGATGGCTACCAGCCGGTAGGCCTTACGCTTTGGGGCAGCGGAGCTGGCCGGAGCCGCCGGGGCGGCGTGGCTCGGTTGCGCTGGCGCATGCAGCGGACGCGCCGGGGTGCTCGGGGCCACTGCCGGAGTCGAATGCGACGAAGCACTGAAGCTGCTGTAGCGACGGTTGCTGCGGGCAATGCTGTGGACCTTCTCGCAGAGCAGCTGCTTGACCTTCTCGGGCGTGCGCGAGATGTCCTCGAAGTTCTTCGGCAGGAAGTCCACTGCGCCAGCGTCCAGAGCGTCGAGGGTGACGCGGGCGCCTTCGTGGGTCAGCGAGGAGAACATCAGGACCGGGGTCGGGCAGCGCTGCATGATGTGCCGCACCGCGGTGATGCCGTCCATCATCGGCATCTCGTAGTCCATGGTGATGACGTCGGGCTTGAGCGCCTGCGCCTGGTCGATGGCCTCACGGCCATTCGTGGCGGTACCGACCACCTGGATATTGGGGTCGGAAGAAAGGATTTCCGTGACACGGCGGCGGAAGAACCCGGAGTCATCCACCACCAGAACCTTGACTGCCATAAGAATAAAGCTCCTAGAAGGCGGCCATTCCTGGCCGCCCCAGATCAACCGCGGCGTGCGTAATGCTTGAGCATGCTCGGCACGTCGAGGATCAGCGCGATACGGCCATCGCCGGTAATGGTGGCGCCGGACATGCCTGGCGTGCCCTGGAGCATCTTGCCCAGGGGTTTGATCACCACTTCTTCCTGACCCACCAACTGGTCGACCACGAACCCGATGCGCTGGGTGCCCACGGAGAGGATCACCACATGGCCCTCACCCTGCTCTTCCACGGCCGCGTCACGCACCAGCCAGCGCTTGAGGTAGAACAGCGGCAATGCCTTGTCGCGGACGATCACCACTTCCTGGCCGTCCACCACATTGGTGCGCGACAGGTCGAGGTGGAAGATCTCGTTGACGTTCACCAGCGGGAAGGCGAAGGCCTGGTTGGCCAGCATCACCATCAGGGTCGGCATGATCGCCAGGGTCAGCGGAACCTTGATGACGATCTTCGAGCCGTGGCCCTTTTGCGAGAACACGTTCACCGTGCCGTTGAGCTGGGAGATCTTGGTCTTCACCACGTCCATGCCGACACCACGGCCGGACACGTCGGAAATCTCGGTCTTGGTCGAGAAGCCCGGGGCGAAGATCAGGTTGTAGCACTCCAGCTCGGTCAGACGCTCGGCGGCGTCCTTGTCCAGCAGCCCCTTCTCCACCGCCTTGGCGCGCAGCACAGCCGCATCCATTCCCTTGCCGTCGTCGGTGATCATCAGGAGGATGTGGTCGCCTTCCTGCTCGGCGGAGAGTACCACCCGGCCGGTGCGCGACTTGCCAGCGGCCTCACGCTCCTCGGGAGACTCGATGCCGTGGTCGACGGCGTTGCGCACCAGGTGCACCAACGGGTCGGCCAGGGCTTCGACCAGGTTCTTGTCCAGGTCGGTTTCCTCGCCCACGAGTTCGAGGTTGATTTCCTTTTTCAGGTTGCGCGCCAGGTCGCGGACCAGGCGCGGGAAGCGGCCGAAGACTTTCTTGATCGGCTGCATCCGCGTCTTCATCACCGCGGTCTGCAGGTCGGCGGTCACCACATCCAGGTTGGACACGGCCTTGGCCATGGATTCGTCACCGCTGTTGGCGCCCAGGCGCACCAGGCGGTTACGCACCAGCACCAGCTCGCCGACCATGTTCATGATCTCGTCCAGGCGCGCGGTATCCACCCGTACGGTGGTTTCCGCTTCGCTGGCCACGGCCGGGCCGGCAGCGCCGTTGCCGCCAGCGGTCGCAGCCGGTTGGCGAGGTGCGGGCGCAGGCGCCGGTTCGGCCTTGGCCTTGACCGCGGGCTTGGGCACCGGTGCGGGAGCGGGAGCCGGGCGGCTCGCGGCAGGCGCGACAACCGATTCTTCGGCAGCGCCGTTGAACTTGCCCTTGCCGTGCAGCTGGTCGAGCAGCGCTTCGAATTCGTCGTCGGTGATGTTCTCGCCGCCGTTCGCGGCTGCGGCCGAAGCAGCAGGCGCGACTGGCGCGACCGGAGCACTCGCGGCCACGTCCGTGGCGCCGTTGAACTTGCCCTTGCCGTGCAGTTGGTCGAGCAGGTCCTCGAACTCATCGTCTGAGATTTCGTCACCCGCGCCGGCCATAGCCGGAACAGCCTTAGCGGCATGGGCGGCGACGGCGGCTTCCGGCTCCACGGCAGCGACGAACTTGCCCTTGCCATGCAGCTGGTCAAGCAGCGCTTCGAATTCGTCGTCGGTAATTTCATCAGCGGCAGCAGCGGCCGGTTCGGCGACGCCACCCGCGTTGTCACCCAGGGCGTCCAGCAGTTGCTCGAACTCGCTGTCGGTGATATCGGCGCTCGCTTCGACGGGAGCAGGCTCCTCGATCACCGGAGCGGGCGCAGGCTCGGCGCCAGCCGGCTCGGCCAGGCGCGACAGTGCAGCCAGCAACTCCGCGGTGGCTGGCGTCGGTTCGCTGCGCTCGCGCACTTCGGTGAACATTTCGTTGACCGTGTCCAGCGCCTGCAGCACCACATCCATCAGCTCGGCATCCACGCGGCGCTCGCCCTTGCGCAGAATGTCGAAGACGTTTTCGGCGATGTGGCAGCACTCCACCAGGGCGTTGAGCTGGAGGAAGCCAGCACCACCCTTCACGGTATGGAAACCACGGAAAATCGCGTTGAGCAGGTCCATGTCGTCCGGGCGGCTTTCCAGCTCGACCAGCTGCTCGGAGAGTTGCTCCAAAATTTCGCCGGCCTCTACCAGGAAGTCCTGGAGGATTTCTTCATCGGCGTCGAAGCTCATATGAGCGCTCCCTAAAAGCCTAGGCTGGATAGCAGATCGTCAACGTCGTCCTGTCCGGACACCACGTCTTCACGTATATCGGCATGGATCTGCGGACCTTCACCCCTGGAAGGACTTTTTTGTTGTTCCAGCTCGGCGCGCAGCGCGTTGTGGTCGTGCTCGATACCGGCATAGCGATCCACCTGGCTGGCCATCAGCACCAGCTTGACCAGGTTGCTTTCCACCTCGGTCACCAGTTGGGTCACGCGCTTGATCACCTGGCCGGTCAGGTCCTGGTAATCCTGGGCGAGCAGGATTTCGTTGAGCTTGCCGGACAGCGCATCGGTGTCGCGCTGGCTGCGGGCGAGGAACTGTTCGATACGGCGAGCCAGCTCTCGGAAACCGTCCGCGCCGATTTCCCGGCGCATGAAGCGACCCCACTCATCCCCCAGTTGCTGGGCTTCATCGCTCAGGCCGTTGAGCAGCGGCGCGCTTTCCTCCACCAGATCCATGGTCCGGTTGGCGGCCTTCTCGGTCATCTTCACGACATAGGAAAGTCGGTCGGTCGCATCGGCGATCTGCGACATTTCCTGGGAGTGCGGCAGGTGCGGGTCGATCTGGAAGTTGACGATGGCGTTGTGCAGTTCGCGCGTCAGCTTGCCAACTTCCTGGTAAAGGCCACGGTCACGGACCTGATTGAGTTCGTGGATGAGTTGCACGGCGTCAGTGAAATTGCCCTTCTCGAGGCTATCTACCAATTCTCGCGCGCGGGTTTTCAGGGTCGACTCGAAGTCTCCCAGCAGGTGTTCGTTCTGGTCCATGGTGCCCTCGCGGCTGACATCAGCCGTTGACCCGCTCGAAGATCTTCTCGATTTTTTCTTTCAGGACCTGGGCAGTGAAAGGCTTGACCACATAGCCGTTCACCCCGGCCTGGGCCGCCTCGATGATCTGGTCGCGCTTGGCCTCGGCGGTCACCATCAGCACCGGCAGGTGTTTCAGGCGCTCATCTGCACGCACCGCGCGCAGCAGGTCGATGCCGGTCATGCCGGGCATGTTCCAGTCGGTCACGAGGAAATCGAAGTTGCCGCTGTGCAGCATCGGCAGAGCCGTGGTGCCGTCGTCGGCTTCGGCGGTATTGGTGAAACCCAAGTCGCGCAAGAGGTTCTTGATGATGCGTCTCATCGTCGAGAAATCGTCAACGATGAGGATTTTCATGTTCTTGTCCAAGTCGACCTCCGTACAGTCTCAAACGCCCCTCTTGCCGGGTGCGCCGTTCAAATCTGGCAGTGGTGTGCCGTTCAGCGCGCGCGCCATTCACCGAGCCGTGCGCGCAGGCGTGCCGCACACTGGCTATGCAATTGGCTGACTCGCGATTCGCTGACCCCCAGCACCTCACCGATTTCCTTCAAGTTCAGTTCTTCGTCGTAATACAGCGCCAGCACCAGGCGCTCACGCTCCGGCAGGTTCGCGATGGCATCAGCCAGCGCGGCCTGGAAGCGGTCTTCTTCCAGATCATGGGAAGGTGAGAATTGGGTGACACCGGCGTCCTCGTGCACGCCGCCCTGCTCGCCGTCCTGCAACAGGTCGTCGAAGCTGAACAGGCGGCTGCCCAAGGTGTCGCTCAGGATGCCGTAGTAGTCTTCGAGACTCAATCCAAGTTCGGCAGCAACTTCCTGATCTTTAGCGTCGCGTCCTGTTCTGGCTTCGATCGTACGGATTGCGTCGCTCACCATACGGGTATTGCGGTGCACCGAACGCGGTGCCCAGTCGCCCTTGCGGACCTCGTCGAGCATGGCCCCGCGAATGCGGATGCCGGCGTAGGTCTCGAAACTGGCACCCTTGCTGCCGTCGTATTTCTTCGAGGCTTCGAGCAAGCCGATCATCCCGGACTGCATCAGGTCTTCCACCTGCACGCTAGCCGGCAGGCGCGCGAGCAGGTGATACGCGATTCGCTTGACCAGGGGCGCATAGCGCTCGATCAGCTGATGCTGCGAATCCCTTGCCTGAGCCTTGCCGTACATACGCAGTCCAGTGGCGGGTGTCATACAGGGCTATCCGCGGAGGGCTGTTTGACCAGCCGCTCGACGAAGAACTCCAGGTGGCCCCGCGGGTTGGCCGGCAGCGGCCAGCTGTCGACCTTCTGTGCGATGGCCTTGAAGGCCAGCGAGCACTTCGAGCGCGGGAAGGCTTCATAGACCGCACGCTGTTTCTGTACGGCCTTGCGCACCGACTCGTCATAGGGAACGGCGCCCACGTACTGCAGCGCGACGTCGAGGAAACGGTCGGTGACCTTGGTCAGTTTGGCGAACAGGTTGCGCCCTTCCTGCGGGCTGTGGGCCATGTTGGCCAGCACGCGGAAGCGGCTCATGCCGTAATCGCGGTTGAGCAACTTGATCAGCGCGTAGGCGTCGGTGATGGAAGTCGGCTCGTCGCAAACCACCACGATCACCTCCTGGGCCGCGCGAACGAAGCTGACCACCGAATCACCGATGCCGGCGGCGGTATCGATCACCAGCACGTCGAGGTTGTCGCTGATATCGCTGAATGCCTGGATCAGGCCGGCGTGCTGCATGGGCGAAAGCTGCACCATGCTCTGGGTGCCGGAGGCGGCCGGGACGATGCGGATGCCCCCCGGTCCCTGCAACAGCACGTCGCGCAGGTCACATTCGCCATTGATCACATCGGCCAGGGTGCGCTTGGCGGTGAGGCCCAGCAGGACGTCGACATTGGCCAGGCCAAGGTCGGCGTCCAACAACATGACGCGACGGCCGAGTTCGGCCAGGGCCAGTGAAAGGTTCACCGACACGTTGGTCTTACCGACGCCGCCCTTGCCGCCGGTCACCGCGATCACCTGTACGGGATGAATACTACCCATTTCAAATACCTTGCCTTAGGGGCCATTTGGCGGTCCAGCACCGCCCCTCGGAGGGGCGGTTCACAATTCTTCAACCGGCGCGACGCGCCGGATTCTGGTAGAGGCCGGCGAACAGATCGGCCATTGCCTCTTCACTCGGATCTTCAGGCGCCTGGAGGCTGACCGCGCGGCTCACCAGTTGATGGCTGCGGGGAACCTGCAGATCATCCGGAATTCGCGGGCCGTCGGCCAGATAGGCTACCGGGAGATGCTGGCCGATAGCCAGCCCCAAAACCTCGCCCAGGCTGGCCGCTTCGTCTGCCTTGGTAATGACGCAACCGACCAGGCCGCAACGTTTGTAGCTGTGATAGGCCGCCTTGAGCACCTGGCTCTGGCTGGTGGCAGCCATCACCAGGTAATTCTTCGCGTTTATCGCCCGGCTGGCCAGGGCTTCGAGCTGCATGGCCAGGGCCGGATCGTTGCCCGGCAGACCGGCGGTATCGATCAGCACCACGCGCTTGCGGACCAGCGGGGCCAAGGCCTGGGTCAGAGACTGACCCGGATCGACCAGGGTCACCGGCACATTGAGGATGCGGCCAAGGGTCTTGATCTGCTCCTGGGCGCCGATGCGGAAGCTGTCCATGCTCACCAGGGCGACGCTCTGGGCGCCGTACTTGAGTACGTAGCGGGCGGCCAGCTTGGCCAGGGTGGTGGTCTTACCCATGCCGGCAGGGCCGACCAGCGCAATCACACCGCCCTCTTCCATCGGTTCGATCTGCGGCGTGCGAATGGCATGGGCCAGGTGTGCCAGCAGCATGCGCCAGGCCTGACGCGGTTCGTTGACCTTGGCCACCTTGTCCAGCAGGGCGCGGGCCAGTTCAGCCGGCAACCCCATGCGCTGCAGGCGGCGCCAGAGGCTGGCCTGTTGCGGACGACGGCTCTGCATCTGGCCCCAGGCGATGGAACCCAGCTGCACTTCGATCAGTTCACGCAGGCCACTCAACTCGAAACGCATGGCGTCCAGGGCAGACTGGTCCACCGCGGCGGATCTGGGCGCACTGACCGGTTCCACCGGGCGGGCCACCGGGCGTGGGCGGCTCATGGCAGCGGCCAGGGCGGCTTCTGGCAATTCCGACTCGATGGCGGTCAGGGGCTGGCCGGCGAACAATTGACGGTCCTTGCCAGCGTCAGCCTGGGCGCGGGTGGTCAGTTCGGCCTGCGCCTCGGCGATGCGTGCCTGAGTCTTGCGCAACTCGGCCTCGAGCGCGGGGTTGGGCTTGCTCGGGGCCGGTGCGGGCATCGGGTAGTCCAGCGCCGCGGTCAGTTCGACACCGCCGGCGACCCGGCGATTACCGATGATGGCGGCATCCGCGCCCAGTTCATCACGCACCAACTTCATGGCTTGACGCATATCGGCGGCGAAGAAGCGTTTGACCTGCATGGTCTTTGACCTCGGTTAGTTCTGCCCCACAGTCGCGACTATGGTGACCTGCTTGTTGTCCGGTATTTCCTGGTAGGCCAGTACGTGCATGGTCGGCACGGCGAGCCTTGCGAAGCGCGACATCATCGCCCGGATCGGCCCGGCCACCAGCAGGATCGCCTGCTTGCCGAGCATTTCCTGGCGCTGCGCCGCTTCCACCAGGGAACGTTGCAGCTTCTCGGCCATTCCGGGTTCGAGGAGAACGCCATCTTCCGAACCTTGTCCGGCCTTCTGCAGACTATTGAGCAATATCTGTTCCAACCTGGGTTCCAGAGTAATCACAGGCAGCTCCGGCTCTAGTCCCACAATGCTTTGCACGATTGCGCGGGCCAGCGACACACGAACCGCCGCCACCAGAGCGGCGGGATCTTGACTCTTGGGCGCCACATTGGCGATGGCTTCGGCGATGGTGCGGATGTCGCGTACCGGCACCTGTTCCTGCAGCAGGGCCTGGAGCACCTTCAGCAAGGTCGACAGCGAAATCATGCCCGGCACCAGCTCTTCGGCGAGGCGCGGCGAACTCTTGGCCAGGTTCTGCATCAGTTGCTGGACTTCTTCATGGCCCAGCAACTCGTGAGCGTGCTTATGCAGCACCTGGTTCAGGTGCGTAGCGACCACGGTGCTCGCATCAACCACCGTGTAGCCGAGGGATTGCGCCTGGTCGCGCTGGCTGGCGTCGATCCATACCGCTTCCAGCCCGAACGCCGGATCCTTGGCGGCGACGCCATTGAGGGTGCCGAACACCTGGCCGGGGTTGATCGCCAGCTCGCGGTCCGGGTAGACCTCCGCCTCGGCCACGCTGACGCCCATCAGGGTCAGGCGATAGGCGTTGGGCAGCAGGTCGAGGTTGTCGCGGATATGCACCGAAGGCATCAGGAAGCCCATCTCCTGGGACAGCTTCTTGCGAACCCCCTTGATCCGCGCCAGCAGTTGACCTCCCTGGTTACGGTCTACCAACGGAATCAGCCGGTAGCCGACTTCCAGGCCTACCAGGTCAACCGGGATCACGTCATCCCAACCCAGTTCCTTGGTTTCCTGTGCGCGCTGGGCGGGCAACAGTTCCTGCTGGCGCTTTTCTTCCTGGACAGCCTCTTCCGTGACCTTCTTCTGCTTCTGCCAGATCCACCAGGCGCCACCGGCAGCCACCAGGCCCAGGCCGATGAAGGACACATGGGGCATGCCGGGCACCAAGCCCATGGCGATAAGGATCGCAGCGGACACCGCCAGGGCCTTGGGCGAGGCGAACATCTGGCGGTTGACCTGCTGGCCCATGTCCTCGGAGGAAGACACGCGGGTCACCATGATCGCTGCAGCGGTGGACAGCAACAGCGAAGGAATCTGCGCCACCAGGCCGTCACCGATGGTCAGCAGGGAATAGATACGGCCGGCGTCGCTGAAGCTCAGGCCATGCTGCAGCATGCCGATGGCCACACCGCCGATGAGGTTGATGAAGAGAATCAGCAGGCCAGCGATGGCGTCACCGCGCACGAACTTGCTCGCACCGTCCATGGAGCCGTAGAAGTCCGCTTCCTGGGAAACCTCGGAGCGGCGCTTCTTGGCCTCAGCCTGGTCGATCAGACCGGCGTTGAGGTCGGCGTCAATTGCCATCTGCTTGCCGGGCATCGCATCCAGGGTGAAACGCGCACTCACCTCGGAGATACGCCCGGCACCCTTGGTGACCACCACGAAGTTGATGATCATCAGGATCGCGAAGACCACAGCACCAACCACGTAGTTGCCGCCTACCACGACATCGCCGAAGGCCTGGATCACCTTGCCTGCAGCGTCATGGCCGTCCTGGCCGTGGAGCAGCACCACGCGGGTGGACGCTACGTTCAGCGCCAGGCGCAAGAGAGTGGCGACCAGCAGGATGGTCGGGAAGACGGCGAAATCCAGGGGGCGCAGGGCGTACACGCTGACCAGCAGCACCACGATCGACAGGGCAATGTTGAAGGTGAAGAAGACGTCCAGCAGGAACGGCGGCACCGGCAGGGTCATCATGCCCAGCATCACCAGGACCAGCAGCGGCACACCGAGGTTGCCACGCCCCATGCCCACCAGGTTGTTGCGGACATTGCCGATCAGTTGCGTACGATCCACTGGTACTCCCCTACCCCTTTCGCGAAGCCTGGCTCCGCACATCCAATCTTTTGACGCGAGAAAGCGCCCTGCCCCGCCTGCTGCAAGAAGCTTTCCAACTTCGTTAAGAGATTGATTAGACGGAAGAAAAATCCGGGAATGAAACGAGGTGGGTCAATGACTTGTGGGGGCGAATTCATTCGCCAAGGGCAGCGCAGCTGCCCCAATGCTGGCGCGTGGGGCAGACCTTCGGCCTGCTTGGCGAATGAATTGGCTATGTCTGCACTTCGTGTTGCAGGCAGCTGCATTGCCCGTAGGAGCTGGCTTGCCAGCGAATGGCCCCGTTTCGCTGGCAAGCCAGCTCCTACAAGGCATTTGGCCGGATGGTAAATCTCTAGCAACAGCTAACGCAGACATAGCGAATGAATTCGCCCCCACAGAAAAACGAGCAGACCAGGGCTGGCGTCACTCGTCGCGCCGCAAATCCGGCGGAATCGGCAGGTTGTTCAGCGGCGCCGGGCGTTTGCCGCGGCCGGAGCGGAACTGCTTGAGCTGATAGACGTAGGCCAGCACCTGGGCCACGGCCAGGTAGAGGCCGGCGGGGATTTCCTGATCCAGCTCGGTGGAGTAGTAGACCGCCCGCGCCAGGGCCGGGGACTCCAGCACCATTACCTGGCTCTCCTGGGCGATCTCGCGGATCTTCAACGCGGTGAAATCATTGCCCTTGGCCAGCAACACCGGCGCACCACCTTTATCGGCGTCGTACTTCAGGGCCACGGCGAAGTGGGTCGGGTTGGTGATGACCACGTCAGCCTGCGGCACGGCGGCCATCATTCGGCGCTCGGCCATTTCCCGCTGCAGACGGCGGATGCGCGACTTGACCTCAGGCTTGCCCTCGGTGTCCTTGTACTCGTCGCGCACCTCCTGCTTGGTCATCATCAACTTCTGCTTGTTGTCCCAGAGCTGGAACGGCACGTCCACGGCAGCGATCAGGATCAGGCCACAAGCCAGCCAAACCGCGCTCCAGCCCACCACCTGGACGCTGTGGAGGATGGCCATGTCCAGGGGTTCATGGGCGATAGCCAGAAGATCGTCGCGGTCCGAGCTGAGCACCGCCAGCGCCACCAGCAGGATCAGCACGAACTTGGCCAGTGCCTTGAGCAGCTCAGCCAGCGCGTGCAGGGAGAACATCCGCTTGAGCCCGGACAACGGATTCATCCGGCTGAACTTGGGCATCAGGGCTTCGGTGGAGAACAGCCAACCGCCGAGGGAAACAGGACCGGCAATGGACACCACGAGCAGGGTGATCAGCAACGGCAGCAAGGCATCCAGCGCCATCTTGCCGGACATCAGCAGCCAGATGCCCATGCTTCGCTCATCCATCAACACCGCTCGCGGCAGGTCGAAGTTGGACTGCATCAGCTTCATCATCATGTCTGCCAGGCCACCGCCGCTGGCCAGCAGGCCACCCGCCCCGGCCAGGGTCACAGCGAGGGTATTGAGCTCGCGGGAACGGGCGATCTGGCCCTTGTCGCGGGCCTCCTGCAACCGTTTCCCTGTGGGTTCCTCGCTCTTGTCCGCCCCGCTCTCACTCTCCGCCATGGAAAACTACCTGCGTTGCCAATGCTGCGTTGAGGACGGCCTCAACCTGCTCATTTACAGTCGTAAACCGAGACGACGTGTTCATCGCGCCCTCGCCAGCTCGCGCATGAGCTGCAGGGCGTCGCTGGCCAGGACCTGGTACTGGGTGAGGATGTCGGCCAGGCCGATCCAGACGATCACCAGCCCCAACGCCAGGGTCAGGGGAAAACCAATGGAGAAGATGTTCAGTTGCGGCGCCGCGCGGGTCATCACGCCGAAGGCCAGGTTCACCACCAGCAGCGCGGTGACCGCCGGCAAGGACAACAGCAGGCCCGCGCCCATGACCCAGCCGAGCTTGCCGGCGACTTCCCAGTGATGGTTGGTCAGCAATCCGCCGCCCACCGGCAGGGTGACGAAGCTTTCGGCCAATATCTCGAAGACCACCAGGTGACCGTTCATGGACAGGAACAGCAAGGTCACCAACATCAGGTAGAACTGGCCGAGCACCGGCACCGAAACGCCATTGGTGGGATCGACCATGGACGCGAAACCCAGGCCCATCTGCATGGAAATGATCTGACCGGCCACCACGAACGCGTGGAAGAACAGTTGCAGCATGAAGCCGAGCAAGGCGCCGACCAGTATCTGCTCGCCAATCAGCAGGATGTTGCCCAGGTTGATGGCGTCCACCTGCGGCATCGGCGGCAGCGTTGGCACCAGCACCACGGCAATGGCCAGCGCGAGGTACAGGCGGACCCTCGTCGGCACCAGTTGGGTACCGATGATCGGCATGGTCATCAGCAGCGCGGCGATGCGGAACAGCGGGAGCAGGAAGCTGCCGACCCAGCCACCGATCTGTGCGTCGCTGAGTTCGAGCATGGTCAGCCGATCAACATCGGGATGTTCTGATAGAGCGTCTGGATGTACTCCATCAGTTGGCGGGTCATCCAGGGGCCGGCCCAGATCAGGGTGAGCAACATCACCAACAGGCGCGGCAGGAAGCTCAGGGTCTGCTCGTTGATCTGGGTGGCCGCCTGGAACATGGCGACGATGAGGCCCACTAGCAGGCTCGGCACCACCAGGATGGCGACGATCAGACAGGTCAGCCAGAGCGCCTCACGGAACAGGTCGACCGCAACTTCAGGGGTCATCGCGAGCCTCCTATACGCCGCCGAAACTGCCGGCAAGGGTGCCGATGATCAATGCCCAGCCATCCACCAGGACGAAGAGCATGATCTTGAACGGCAGGGAGATGATCAGCGGCGAGAGCATCATCATGCCCATCGCCATGAGCACGCTGGCGACCACCAGGTCGATGATCAGGAACGGGATGAAGATCATGAAGCCGATCTGGAATGCCGTCTTCAGCTCGGAGGTGACGAAGGCCGGGACCAGGATGGTCAGCGGCGCCTCATCCGCGCTGGCGATGTCGGTGCGCTTGGACAGACGCATGAACAGGTCCAGGTCGCTGGCGCGGGTCTGCGCCAACATGAAGTTCTTGATCGGCACTTGTGCCTTGGCCACTGCGTCCTGTGCCGTCATCTGCTCGTTGAGATAGGGCTGCAGGGCATCGCGATTCACCTGGTCGAACACCGGCGCCATGATGAACATGGTCAGGAACAGCGCCAGGCCGACGAGGATCTGGTTCGACGGCGTCTGCTGCAGGCCCAGCGCCTGGCGCAGGATGGAGAAGACAATGATGATCCGCGTGAAGCTGGTCATCAGCATGACGAACGCCGGGATGAAACTCAGCGCCGTCATGATCAGCAGGATCTGCAGGCTTACCGAGTATTCCTGCTGGCCTTCCGGATTGGTGGACAGCGTAATGGCGGGCACCGACAAGGGGTTGTCAGCGCCCAGGGCCAGCGGCGCGGCCAGCACCAGCAGCAGCGCGATGAGGAGGCGGTGCAGGGGCATCAATGCTTGTCCTTGCCGAGCAGTTCCATCAGACGTTGGGCGAATTCCGGGCTGGCGACTTCGGCGTCAGCCTGGGGCACGGGCTCCTTCAGCACATGCAGCGGCGTGATACGCCCGGCGCTGAGGCCCAGCAGAATCTGTTCGCCCCCCACCTGGACCAGCACCAGCCGATCTCGCGGACCCAGCGCCTGGCTGGCCACCAACTTGATCACCTGGCCGCCACGCGGCCCAAGTTGCTGTACCCGACGCAGCAGCCAGGCGAGCAGGAAGATCAGCCCCACCACCAGCAACAGACCGAGCGCCAGTTGCCCGAGCTGGGCGGCCATGCCAGTGCCGGCCTGAGCCGCAGCGGCGGCGGGCGCCGGAGCGGTCGCTGCGGTTTCGGCGGTTTCGGCGGTTTCGACGGCGAAGCCGGTCATGGGGAAGAGAAACAGCCCCGCGAGCAGAAAACGGCGCATGGCTTCAGCGCAGCTTCTTGATGCGTTCGCTTGGGCTGATCACGTCAGTCAGCCGGATACCGAACTTCTCGTTGACCACCACCACTTCGCCATGGGCGATCAGGGTGCCGTTGACCAGCACGTCCAGCGGCTCGCCAGCCAGGCGGTCGAGCTCGATCACCGAACCCTGGTTGAGCTGCAGCAGGTTGCGGATGGTGATATCGGTGTTGCCCACTTCCATGGAAATGGACACCGGGATATCCAGGATCACGTCCAGGTTGGGGCCGTCCAGGCTCACCGGACCGTTGGCCTTGGGTACGCTGCCGAACTCCTCCATGGGGGCACGCGGCGAACTGGGGGCGCTGCCGGCACCCTGGTTCATCAGCGCGTCGATATCGTCCTGGGACGCGTCGCCGGCTTCGGCCAGGGCGGCAGCCCATTCGTCGGCCAGGGCCTGCTCTTCGGGAGTGGTAGTGTCCATGTCGTTTGCCATCGCTTGACCTCGGCTGGCTCTGAATTCGTGGGTAGCGCGCAATCAGCGCTGGCGTTCGATCGGTTCGAGGATCTGCAGCGACAGGTTGCCCTTGTGCGACCCCAGCTTGGCCTTGAAGGCCGGCACGCCATTGGCGCGCATGATCATGTGTTCGGGCAGCTCCACCGGAATCACGTCGCCCGGCTGCATGTGCAGGATGTCCCGCAGCTTGAGCTGGCGACGCACCACGGTGGCACCCACCGGCACGCTGACGTCGAGGATGTCTTCGCGCAGGGCCTTGATCCAGCGTTCGTCCTGGTCATCGACATCGGACTGGAAGCCGGCGTCGAGCATCTCCCGGATCGGCTCGATCATCGAATAGGGCATGGTGATGTGCAGGTCGCCACCGCCGCCGTCCAGTTCGATATGGAAGGTGGAAACCACCACCACTTCGCTCGGGCTGACGATGTTGGCCAGGGCCGGGTTCACTTCCGAGTTGATGTACTCGAAGTTCACGTCCATCACGGCGTGCCAGGCTTCGGCCAGGTCGACGAAGGCCTGGTCCAGCACCATGCGGACCACGCGCAGCTCGGTTGGGGTGAACTCGCGCCCCTCGATCTTGGCGTGGCGACCGTCGCCGCCAAAGAAGTTGTCCACCAGCTTGAACACCAGCTTGGCGTCGAGGATGAACAGCGAGGTGCCGCGCAGTGGCTTCATCTTCACCAGGTTGAGGCTGGTAGGGACATAGAGCGAGTGCACGTACTCGCCGAACTTCATCACCTGCACGCCGCCTACCGCCACGTCGGCGGAACGACGCAGCAGGTTGAACATGCTGATGCGGGTGTAGCGGGCGAAGCGCTCGTTGATCATTTCCAGGGTCGGCATGCGCCCCCGGACGATGCGGTCCTGGCTGGTCAGGTCATAGCTTTTGACGCTGGTCGGGTCCGCATCGGTTTCGGTTTCAACCAGGCCGTCGTCGACGCCGTGCAACAGCGCGTCGATTTCGTCCTGGGACAGCAGGTCTTGAACAGCCATGGTTGTACCTTGCCTACTGCAATACGAAGTTGGTGAAGAGCACTTGTTCGACGGTCACCGCGCCCGTTTCCTGCTTGGCCAGCTCCTGCACGGTGGCGGTGGCCTGCTGGCGCAGCATCTCCTTGCCCACCGGCGTGGCCAGGGCTTCGAAGTTCTGGCTGGAGAACAGCATGACCAGCTTGTTGCGCAGCACCGGCATATGCACCTTGAGGGCGTCCATCTGAGCCTGGTCGCGGGTCATTAGCGCAACGCTCACCTGCATGTATCGCTGGCGACCGTTCTGGTTGAAGTTCACCACGAAGGCGGGGGCCAGCTCCTGGTAGATGGCTGGCTGTTTGGCCGGCGCACTGGTGGCTTCCTCTTCGGCCGGTTCGGCGCCTTTATCGCCACCGCTGAGGAAAAACCAGGTAGCGCCCACCGACAGGCCGATTGCCAGCAACAGCGCAGCCACGCCCAGAATGATGAGCTTCAGCTTGCTCTTACCGCCTGCTGCCCCACCCTCTGCCGGGGCCTTCGCTTCTTTCTTCGCCATGCCAATAATCCGTCGCCGAACGGGGCAAGCCCGCCTTTTCCTGGGGAATGAGCAAGTGTTATGCCAGCTCGCCAGCCAATCGGCAGCTCGGGCAATTGCTTTCAGGGCTGCGGATATACCAGTGTCGGGGGGCGGCTGTCACGGGGTTCCCTCTCCCCCTGAAGAGGAGAGGGACCGGGGGAGAGGGCGTCAGGCGTAGAAATCCACCAATCCCCGCCCACCACTTGTCGAGGCCGGGCGGATCTCGCTATGGCTCACCGAGATGTCTTCGTCACTGCCCCCGCCGAAGTCGGCACGGCCGCCGGCAGATCGGCGTTCGCCGTCACCGCCCTGCCCTTGCCAGCCACGGCTCAGGGATTGGTCGGAAACGTTCACGTCGAGCTGGTTCATGCCCTGCTGGGCGAACATATCGCGCAAGCGATGCATCTGCCCTTCCAGCGCATCGCGCACGTTGGCATTGGGACTGGCGAAGGTCACCTGGGTCTGGTCCTGGGTCATGTTCACCCGTACTTCGAGGCGGCCCAGCTCTTGAGGATCAAGCTGGATCTCGGCGGACTTGAGGTTCTGGCTGGACAACCACATGACCCGATCCACCACCGCTTCGCTCCAGCCCCCCTGCTGCATGGCCACCGGTTGTCCCGGCACTAGGGCCGGCGTGCGCTGGGCCTGGGCGGTCTGCTGGCTGATGGCCTGGCTCAAGGCATTGAGACGGTTGGCGAGCAGTTCGTTACGCACCTCCCCCTTGTTCTCGCCAAGCCCATCGGCCAACTCAACTGAAAGTTCGGAGGACGACAGCGCCTTGTCCAGCTCGCCCTCACCGGCTTCCAGCGGTTCATCGGCGAAGGCTGCCAGGGCACTGGCGAAGTCCTGGTCCGCGCCAGGCGCAGCCTGAGCCGCGTTCTGCACCTGCTGGGCTGCTGCCTGAGCCGCCTGGTCCTGGGTCATCTTCACTGCCGGCAAGCCGTTGAGCTGATCGAGGTCCGGGTCGAGGGCGGCTTCGCTCAGGGTGGCCGGCGCCGAGCTGTTCACGGGCGGCGCAACGGGCAGGGCCGACAGTGCGTCGGCGGCGCCATCCGCCTCGACCGGTGCGGCATCGGCGGGCAGTTGGCCAGTCATTCCCATGAGCAGCAACGGGTCCATCACAGGCTCGTCGGGGGCCTCCTTGGCGCCGCCTTCTTCGGCCGGCAAGGGCTTGCCGCTATCGGCAACAACCGGCTGGCTGGCGGCAGGATCGGTCGCAGGCTCGTCCTGGCTTGCCGTCTCATCCGACTTCGTGCTGGCCTGTTTGGCCGCCGCTTCATTGCGTTCAGCGGCCTTGGCCTGACGTTCTTTCGCGTACATCTGGGCGAAGCTGGAAGCCTCGCCCTTACTGGTTTCCGCCGGTTTCTCCGGGGCTTTTGCGGCCGGTGCTTTCGGCTTCACCTCAGGCCTGGCCTGAAGAAGCAGATCGGGGGCAACGGGCATGGGCACTCTCCGCTCGGGTTGGTTCGTGCCAAGGGAAGTGCAAAGGATGGGCCAACATGCTGGCCGAAAGCTGGGGGTGCAGATCAGTGCGCCAGGCCGCGACGTTCTTCCTGCAGCAGGTCGCGGACGATGAGGAACTCCTGCTCGATCTGCGGGATGACGGCAGCCGCATCGGCAAGTTGCTCGCGCCGGGCAATGTCTTCCAGTTGCTTGCACAGCCCCGCCAGCACGGGAGCGCCCATGTTGCTGCAACTGCCCTTGAAGCTATGGGCCGCTAGGCGCAAGGCCTGGCTGTCGTGCACAGTATTCGCCTGCTGGATCTGCCGCAGGCGCTCCGCTGAGTCCGCCAGGAAGGTATCCAGCAGCACTGGAAACTCGTCCTCCATGACTTCCCGCAGGGAAGACAGCACAGAATGGTCGAGATGGATATTGGACAAACCCGTCACTCCCTGTACTGAACGTCGGAAAATTATGCCCGAGTGGGCCAACGGAACTCCACGTGTATGCCCTTGCCGTCTTCAGCGGGCTCGCAACGTGCCGTCAGCTGACTGATCAGGGTGAGGCCTCGACCACAGAGGCTGTCCGTCGACGGCTGCTGAGCCAGGACCGTGCCCACGTCGAAGCCTTTGCCGCTGTCTTCGACATGGATCAGCAACCGCCCTCCCCGGCCTTCCGGGATCAGTTGCAGATGAAAACGCACGTAGCCCTCCTCCAGCCCGGCCAGGCGCTCGCTGCGCTCCCGATAGTAGCGGGCGAAACCTTCAGCGTTACGCTTGAGCGACGAATCCAACCCCAGCACGCCGTGCTCCAGGGCGTTGGAGTAAAGCTCGGCGAGCACCGTGTAGAGGGCGCCCCCCTGATCGCGCAGCCCCTGGACCTCCAACAGCAGTTGCAGCAGAAAAGGCAGCGGATTGAAGCGTTTCAACGTCTGGGCACGGAACTCGAAGGACGCGGACCAGTCCAGGGGGCTGGCCTGGCCACTGTCAGTGAAGGCCAGCTTGGCACGCTCGGTGGACTCTTCGAGCATGCGCACCTCGATCATGCTCACATCGTCCTGGGCATGGCCGCGAAAGGCGCTCAGGGCCAGTTGGATCTCGTCGAACAGACGACTGCCGTCACCGCTGGCGTCGAGCACGGCGCGCAACCGCTCGTCGCCAAAGGTTTCTTCATTGTCATTGCGGGTTTCCAGCACACCGTCGGACACCAGGAGGATGCGGTCACCGGTCTCGATGGGGTAGGACTCGAAATGCGCGTTGAAGCTGCCCTGGTCGAGCACCCCCAACGGCAGGTGGCGCGACACCAGCGGCACCAGTTCGCCGTTGCCGGCGCGACGCAGGTAGCCATCGGGCAGGCCGCCATTCCACACCTCGACCAGGTGTCGCTGGAAGCTCAGGTTGAGGAACGTGGCACAGCAGAACACCCCCACCGGCAGGATGCGTTTCAGCTTGGCGTTCATCTCGCGCAGGATGTCGGCCATGGCATAGCCCTTGGCGGTCATGCCGTAGAACACTTCGGCCAGGGGCATGGCACCGATGGCCGCCGGCAGGCCGTGGCCGGTGAAGTCGCCGAGCAGCACGTGCATGCCACCCGAGGGCTTGTAGGCCGCCAACAGCAGGTCACCATTGAACAGCGCGTACGGCGATTGCAGGTAACGAATGTTCGGAGCGCTGAGGCAACCGGAGTGCGCCACCTTGTCGAACACGGCCTTGGCCACCCGCTGTTCGGTCACCAGGTGCTCATTGTGGCGAGCGATCAGGTCGCGCTGCTGCAACACGGTGTCCTGCAGGCGACGCAGTCGGTCCAGGGCCTTGATCTTGGCTTCGAGGATGACCCGGTTGTAGGGCTTGGCGAGAAAGTCATCGCCGCCCGCCTCCAGGCAGCGCACCAGCGCTTCGTTTTCCGTCAGAGACGTGAGGAAGATGATCGGCACCAGGGCTTCGCCGGCCAGTTGCTTGATCTGGCGGGCAGCCTCGAAGCCGTCCATCACCGGCATCAGGGCATCCATCAGCACCAGTTGCGGCTGTTCCTGCTGGAACAGCGCCACGGCCTCACGACCGTTGGCGGCGGTCAGGGCGCGATGGCCCTGGCGGTTGACGATGGTGGACAGCAGCAGCCTGTCCGCCGCGTTGTCCTCGGCAATCAGGATCGTCAGCGGCGACGGCATGGCAGCGGGCCTCAGGCGATCTGGAACAATTGTTCGAAGTTGGAAATGGCGAGGATCTTGCGGACGTCGGGGTTGCAGTTGGCGAGGCGAATCTGCGCCCGCTCGCCACCGGCGTGATCACGCAGCAGGAGCAGCATGCCGAGAGCGGAGCTGTCGAGGTAGGTGGTGCCCTTGAGGTCTACGACGTAGCGCTTGGGGGTGAAGTTGACGCGCTCGTAGGCGTCGCGAAATTCCTGGTGGGCGCCGAAATCGAATCGTCCCTGGATGGTGATGGTCAGCTCCTGCCCATCGTCTGAGGGCATCGAGGTAATGGCCATGCAAAGCTCCTTGTTCAAGTTCGGAATACGCGTGGTGAAGATTTAGCACCCACCCTTGAGGCAGGGCAACTGGAAAGCGGCGCCGAGGAAGAATTTATGGTTCTGAGATGACGCATTGAAGAACAGATTGTGGACCGTAGGATGGGTAGAGCGGAGCGAAACCCATCAATGCCCGCTGATGGGTTTCGCAAGCTCTACCCATCCTACCGACGCACCCTACTCCTCACCCCTGGCCGGCCGGCGCTGGACCAGCTCGTCCAGCAGCTTCTGCTCGCGCTTGTCCTCGACCGCACGTGCTTCGTCGAGGTAGCGCTGCACGAGTTTGCGTAGCCCCTCGAGTCGCGCGTAGCGCTGTTGCCACGCCGCACGCGCCTTGTCGAGGTTGTCGCGGTGCCATTTGAGGCTCTGCATCTGCTGGCCGATGGCGGACTCGAGCTGGGACAGAAAGCGCTGGTAGTTCATGAGCCATTGGCCGGAAACGCCGCGTCGGCCTTCCTCGATCCACTGCTGCTGGTAATCGGAGCGGTAGCGCTCCAGTTCACCCAGCTTCATCTCGGCCTGGGTCACCTGGCCCTGGCAACGACCCAGCATGCGTGCCGCATCGCGCTCGGCACGTTCGGCCATTTCGACGACCGGCGCCAGGCGCGC
The DNA here is from genome assembly GCF_005502555.1 of Pseudomonas sp. D(2018). Classification (NCBI taxonomy): domain Bacteria; kingdom Pseudomonadati; phylum Pseudomonadota; class Gammaproteobacteria; order Pseudomonadales; family Pseudomonadaceae; genus Pseudomonas; species Pseudomonas sp. D(2018). The sequence continues at coordinate 96,212 of NZ_SCOK01000008.1, read as the reverse complement.
CGCGCGACTGCGGGACATGCGCTATCAGCCCTGGATGCCCAGGGAGGCAGCCAGCCGCTGGGCGCTCTGGGCCAGGCTCTCGCTCTCGTCGAGCCCCTGGCGCAGGAAGGCGCTCATGGTCGGCTGGCGAGCAATGGCCAGATCGGTGTCAGGATCGCCGCCGGCGACATAGGCGCCCACGCTGATCAGGTCGCGGCTCTGCTGGTAGCGCGACCAGAGCTGCTTGAAGCGTTGGGCCATTTTCATGTGCTCCGGGCTGACCACCTGGGGCATTACCCGGCTGATGGAGGCCTCGATGTCGATGGCTGGGTAGTGACCTTCCTCGGCCAGACGACGGGATAGCACGAAGTGACCGTCGAGCACCCCCCGCGCGGAGTCGGCGATGGGGTCCTGCTGGTCGTCGCCTTCGGAAAGGACCGTGTAGAAGGCGGTAATGGAACCGCCGCCCTGCTCCGCATTACCGGCTCGCTCCACCAGCTTCGGCAGTTTTGCGAACACCGATGGCGGATAGCCTTTGGTCGCCGGCGGCTCGCCGATGGCCAGGGCGATTTCGCGCTGGGCCTGGGCGAAGCGGGTCAGGGAATCCATCAGCAGCAGGACATTCTTGCCCTTGTCGCGGAAGTATTCGGCGATGCGCGTGCAGTACATGGCCGCACGCAGGCGCATCAGCGGCGCGTCGTCCGCCGGGGACGCGACCACGACGGAGCGCTTGAGGCCTTCCTCGCCGAGGATGTGCTCGATGAATTCCTTCACCTCGCGACCCCGCTCACCGATCAGGCCGACGACGATGATTTCCGCCTCGGTGAAGCGGGTCATCATGCCGAGCAGCACGCTCTTGCCCACGCCGGTACCGGCGAACAGGCCGAGGCGCTGGCCGCGACCGACCGTGAGCAGGGAATTGATGGAGCGAATTCCGACGTCCAGGGGTTCGCTGATGGGGTGGCGCTTCAACGGGTTGATGGTGGGACCATCCATCGGCACCCAGTCCTCGGCCCTCATGCCGCCCTTACCGTCCAAGGCGCGGCCGGCGCCATCGAGCACACGGCCCAGCATGGACATGCCCATGGGCAGGCGGCCGGTATCCGGCAGCGGCACCACGCGGGCGCCAGGCGCGATACCGGAGAGGCTGCCCACTGGCATCAGGTAGATCTTGCTGCCGGAAAAGCCCATCACCTCGGCTTCCACCTGCACGGGGTGGTAGCTGTCATCGTTGATCACCAGGCAACGACTGCCCACCGGCGCACGCAAGCCTTCGGCCTCCAGGGTGAGACCCACCATGCGCAGCAGGCGGCCTTCCACCAGGGGTTGCGAAGGCAGATCGATCACATCGTTGTAACCCGCCAGACGCTTGGCGAAGCTGGCGCGCTCAATACGCATGGTCGAGGCTGTCCGGGGAATCCAGGTCCATGACCAGATCGGCTGATGGCGGATGGACCTTCTGTTCGCGCTGCTGCTCGAAGAGTTGCTTCATGGCCTGGCTCAAGCGCGTCTCGATGCTGGCATCGATACGCGAATGCTCGGTCTCGACCCGGCAACCGCCCGGCTCCAGCGATTCGTCTTCGAGGATACGCCAGGTTTCTTCATGCCGTTCACGCAGCGCCTTCACCTGCTCGAAGTCCTGCGGATTGATGTGGATGCGCAGGTTGTTGGCGCCCATGGGCAGCAACTTCAGGGCCTCACGCAGGACATGGCGGATCTGGCTGGAATCCACGCGCAGCTCGCGCTGGATCACCTGGCGGGTGATCAGGCTGGTGAGATGCACCAGGGACTCCTCGATCTGCCGGTCCTGCTCGGCGATGGGGTCGAGCAACTGCGCCATCAGCGTGTCGAGTTGCGCGAGCCGGGCATTCACAGCGACCTCGGCCTCCTGCCGGGCCTTGAGCTGGCCGGCGTGGAAACCGTCCCGCTCACCGGTGGCGAAGCCTTCGTTGTAGGCGTCCTGGCGGATGGCCTCAAGCTCGTCCAGCGTCAGCGGCTTGACGTCTTCGACCGGCACTTCCTCGATCTGCGGTTCGGGCTCAGGCTCGGGCGCCGCAGCCAACGGCTCTTCTGGTACCGCCGGCTCGGGAGCGTCCGGGTCGAAGCTGGGCAACGACCAGCGGTCAAAGACGTTGACGTCCTTGGCGCGGATCAGTTCGCTTGCCTGTTCCTTGCTGGCCATGGTCGCCGCCTCAGATCATTTCTTCGCCGCCCTTGCCACCGAGGACGATTTCCCCGGCTTCGGCCATGCGGCGGGCGATGGTAAGGATTTCCTTCTGCGCCGATTCCACGTCACTGACGCGGACCGGGCCCTTGGCCTCCAGGTCGTCGCGCAGCAGTTCAGCGGCACGTTTGGACATGTTCTTGAAGACCTTTTCCTTGATGGCTTCATCCGAGCCCTTGAGGGCCAGCACCAGCACATCGGACGAAACCTCGCGCAGCAGTGCCTGGATACCGCGGTCGTCGACATCGGCCAGGTTGTCGAAGACGAACATCAGGTCTTCGATCTGGGTCGAGAGGTCTTCGTCCACTTCGCGGATGGAATCCATCAGTTGGCCTTCGACCGAGCTGTCGAGGAAGTTCATGATGTCCGCCGCGCGCTTCACGCCGCCCATGGTGGTACGGGTGGTGCTGGCGTTGCCGGCGAACTGCTTCTCGAGGATCAGGTTCAGTTCCTTGAGTGCCGAAGGTTGTACGGTGTTCAGCGACGACACGCGCAGGACGATATCCAGGCGCACCTTGTGGTCGAAATGGCTGAGCACCTCGGCGGCCTGGTCCGGGTCCAGGTAGGCGACGACGATGGCCTGGATCTGCGGGTGTTCGTAGCGGATCACGTCAGCCACGGCACGCGGTTCCATCCACTTCAGGCTGTCCAGGCCGCTGGTGCTGCCGCCCAGCAGGATGCGGTCGATCAGGTTGTTGGCCTTGTCCTCACCCAGGGCCTGGGTGAGCATCTTGCGGATGTAGCCGTCGGCACCGACGCCCAAGCTGGTCTGGTCGCCGACGATCTCGACGAACTCACTCATCACCTGCTCCACCTGCTCACGGTGGATGTTGCGCATCTGGGCCATGGCGACGCCAACCCGTTGCACTTCCTTCGGCCCCATGTGCCGGAGCACCTGGGCAGCGTCAGTCTCGCCCAGGGACAGCAGCAGAATGGCGGCCTTGTCGACCTTGTTCAGCTTTGCAGGGGCGCGATTATCACTCATCGGCGTTGATCCATTCTTTGACTACCAGGGCCACGCGGCCAGGATCTTCGGCCACCAGGTTCTTGATGGCATTGAGCTGCGCATCATACCCGTCGCTCGGACTGGGCAGGAGGATGCTTTGCGGTCCGCCAAGGCTGACGCGGTCATCCGACAGCTCGCCGGACAGCCCCATCTCGCCCAGGTCGGCATCGCCGTTGCGGCCGCCTTCAAGATCCTTGCCCTTGCCGCCGCTGATGTTGTTCAGCACCGGACGCAGCACGCCGAACACCAGCACCAGGATGAAGAGCACACCCAGCACCTGCTTCACCACATCCCAGAACCAGGGCTGGGTGTAGAACGGAATGTCGATGACTTCTTCGGCGCCGTCGGCGATGAACGCGGTGTTGATCACGCTGACACTGTCGCCCCGGCTGGCGTCGTAACCCACCGAGTCCTGGACCAGACGGGTGAAGCGGGTGATCTCGTCGGCAGTCCAGGGCACCCGGGTGGCTTCGCCGGTTTGCGGGTCGACCTTGACCTGGTCGTCCAGCACCACCGCGACGGAAAGCCGACGCAGGCGGCCCTGCTGCTGCTTGGTGTAGCTGATGGAGCGGTCCAGTTCGAAGTTGCGCGTGGTCTGGTCGCGCTTGTCGGTGGGATACGGCGCGAGCATCGGCTTGCCGGTGGTCGGGTCGATGATCTGCTGGCCGTTGTCATCCAGCAGCGGTTGGCCCGGCTGCACGCCGGCGGCTGCGGCGCCCGTGGCCTGCTGCGGCGCGGCGCCGGGTGCCGGGGGCTGGTTCGACAGGGCGCCGGGGACGCCCTGCGGGCCGCCATTGTTCTGCCGCTCTTCAGCAAGCTTCTGCTCGCTGCGCAGGGCTGGCTGGTCCGGGTTGAACATCTCGGAGGTGGATTCGACGGCGCTGAAATCGACGTCGGCCGAGACCTCCGCCTTGTAACGACCGCTGCCCAGCACAGGCTGCAGGATGCTGTGCACGCGCTGGGTGTAAAGGGTTTCCATGCGACGGGTGTAGTCGAACTGCTTGCCGGCCATGGTCAGCTCGGACAACTCCTGCTGGTCGGACAGCAAGTTGCCCTTCTGGTCGACGACGGTGACCTGGGACTTCTCCAGTTCCGGCACGCTGGTCGCCACCAGGTTGACGATCGCCATCACCTGGCTCGGCTCCAGGCTGCGGCCGGGGTAGAGCTCAACCAGTACGGAGGCCGTGGGTTTGCGTTCGTCACGCACGAACACCGAGCTCTTCGGAATGGCCAGGTGCACACGCGCACCCTTGACGTTGTTCAGGCTGGAGATGGTGCGCGCCAGCTCGCCTTCCAGGCCGCGGCGGTAGCGGGTGGCTTCCATGAACTGGCTGGTGCCGAGGCCCTGCTCCTTGTCGAGAATCTCGAAGCCAACGGTATTGTCGCTCGGTGCTACGCCGGCGGCGGCAAGCTTCATGCGAGCACGGGCGAGGTCGTCGGCCTTCACCAGCAGGGCGCCGGAGTTGGGCTCGATCTTGTAGGGGATGTCGGCGGCGCCCAGGGCTTCGACCACCTGGTTGGCATCCATCCCCGACAGGCTGCCGTACAACGGACGATAGTCCGGCTGCTGCGACCAGAGCACCACGGCAAAACCGATGGCGACGCTGGCGGCCAGACCGACCAACAGGCCGACCTGACGCAGCATGCTCATCTGCGAAAGGTTATCCAGGAAAGACAGGCCAAAAAGCGGCTTCTTCTCTTCCGGTGCATCTGCCTTGGCGGGGACCTTTGCAACAGCTGCTTCAGCCATTTCTCAATCCGTCCTCAAACCGGCATCTGCATGATGTCTTGGTAGGCCTGGACCAGCTTGTTCCGCACCTGGGTCATGGCCTCGAAGGAAACGCTGGCCTTCTGCGACGCGATCATGACGTCAGTGAGGTCAACGCCCTTCTGCCCGACCTCGAACGCGGTGGCCATTTCGGTGGAGACCTTCTGGGTATCCGCGACCTTGTTGACCGCCTGGCCGAGCATGTCGGCAAAACTCGGCGCTCCGGCCTCCGGCGCTGCCACGGGGGCAGGCTTGGCACGGGCCATCGCGTCCATCTGCATGGAGCGCATTTCCAACATCAGGCGATTGAATTCAACACCCTGGCTCATCACATTCCTCCAACTGCCGCGATTTTTTGACGCTACGCGGTCTGATGAAAGGGTATCTGCAACAAGGGTGCCAAAAGCTCAGGAACGGGTGTTACGGGGAAGCCGCAAGGGTGGATCACGCTTCACCGATCCACCATTCGCCCCCCGGCATCGCGCCGCTGGTGGATGGAAAAGCGCCGCAGGATAGCTTCAAACGTAGGATGGGTAGAGCCTGCGAAACCCATCGGTTCGGGATGATGGGTTTCGCCTCGCTCGCGGAATGCCATCCACCTCTTCCGACGAGAGCTGGCTTCCGCCGTCAACTGGCGTAGAGGTAAGCCTCGACGTCCATGCCGGCATCGCGCATCTGCGCGAGCTTGTAGCGCAGGGTGCGTGGGCTGATGCCCAGGCGCTCGGCGGCTTCCTTGCGACGGCCGCGTTCGGAACGCAGGGTGTCGATGATCATCTGGAACTCGTGGCGGCGCAGGTCATCCCCCAGGGCACTGGGCGCTTCGGCGGGCGCGGCAGCCACCGGCAACGGCACCACGGGCGCGGAAACAGTGACCGGAGCGACTGCCGGCGCGGCGGGCGCAATAGCCATGCCGATGGGGGCGGTCAGGCACAGGTCGTGAGGCTGCACCACCCCTCCCTGCTGCAGGATCAGCGCGCGCTGCACGGCGTTGTCCAACTCGCGCACGTTGCCCGGCCAAGCGTGGGCCAGCAGCGCTGCCCGGGCTTCGCTGGAGAAGCGCACGGCGGAGTGATTCATTTTTTTGACGTGCTTGGCCAGCAGACGCTCGGCCAGCGGCAGAATGTCCGCCGGACGCTCCCGCAGCGGGCGCCAAGCCAGGGGGAACACGGAAAGACGGTAGTAAAGGTCTTCCCGGAAACGCCCAGCCGCCACTTCGCCGGCGAGGTCACGGTTAGTGGTGGCGAGCACGCGGATATCCAGGCTGATCGGCCGGCGCGCGCCCACTCGCTCCACCTCACGCTCCTGCAGTACACGCAGCAACTTGGCCTGCAGGCCCAGCGGCATTTCGGAAATTTCATCAAGCAGGATGGTGCCGCCGTCTGCCAGTTCGAACTTGCCCGGCGCGCTGGCGATGGCACCGGTGAAGGCGCCCTTCTCATGACCGAACAGGGTGGCTTCCAGCATGTTGTCCGGAATGGCTGCACAGTTGATGGCGATGAAGGGACCGTTGGCCCGGGTGGACTGCTGGTGGATGTACTGCGCCAACACCTCCTTGCCGGTGCCGGACTCACCCGAGATCAGCACAGTGGAATCGCTGCGTGCCACGCGCGCGGCCAGTTCGAGCAACTGGCGGCTGGCTGGCTCCAGGGCTACGGGGCCGTCGCTGATGGCCTGACTCACACGCCCCAAGGCATGCCGCGCCACAAGATCCAACAGGGTATTGGGTTCGAAGGGTTTCACCAGGTAATCGGCGGCGCCCTGGCGCATGGCATCCACCGCGCGCTCCACGGCGCCGAAGGCGGTCATCAGCAACACCGGCAACTGCGGGTAGCGCTGACGGACGATGGCCAGAAGTTGGTGGCCGTCCATGCCGGGCATGTTGACGTCGCTGACCATCAGCCCGAAGGACTCCTCACCCAGCGCCACCAGGGCAGCCTCGGCGCAGTCCACCGCACGGTAGTCGTAGCCGCCGATCAGCAAGGTGTCCGCCAGGGCTTCACGCAGGGCGCGGTCGTCTTCGACCAGCAGAATTTTGGCAGTCATCGTCCTTTACTCCTGAAAAACCGAATGTGCCGCGGGAATCAGCGGCAGTACCAGGGTGGCGCAAGTACCGCGACCGGGACGCGAGCGCAGCCGCAGCTCGCCCTGGTGGGCACGCGCCACCGCCTTGACCACGGCCAGCCCGAGTCCGGTGCCGGTGGTCTTGGTGGTGAAGAAGGGTTCGCCCAGGCGCGCCAGGGTGGCGGCGTCGATACCGGGGCCGTTGTCACTGATGGTCAGGTGCAGATCGCCACAGCGCCGGTAGAGGTGGACCTTGAGGCGCAGTTCGCGACCGGCGGCCTGGTTGGCGTTCTCGATCAGGTTGAGCATCGCACCGACCAGGGTGTCGCGATTACACAGCAGTTCGCCCTCGGCGAGGTCGCACTGCCAACGCACGTCCTTGCCTTGCACATGGGACTCGGCCGACGCGCGCAGGGCGGAGAATAGCGCCGACGGCGCCAGGCGGTCCGGTAGCGGCAGCTCGCCACGGGCGAACACCAGCATGTCGCGAACCTGGTGCTCCAACTCATGCAGCCGCTCCTTGAGACGACCAGCAAAGCGCTGCTGCTGATCCGTTGGCAGCACCTGCTGGGTCAGGTGGCTGGCATAGAGCAAGGCCGCAGACAGCGGCGTGCGGATCTGGTGAGCCAGGGAGGCGACCATGCGCCCCAGGGCAGAAAGGCGTTCGTGGCGGGAAAGCTGGTCCTGCAGGCGACGGGTTTCCGTCAGATCGGTGAGCAGAACCAGTTGGCCAGGCTCGGCATTCAGGGAGCGGGTGGCGATGGAAAGACGGCGTCCATCCTTGAGGGAGATTTCATGGCCATCGTCTTCGCGCGGGGCGAAGTTACGCGCGATCACTTCGCGCCAGAGCATGCCCACCAGGGGTTGGCCGAGCAGGTTGCGCGCCACGGGATTGGCTTCGCGCACCACGCCCTGCCCATCGATCACGATGACGCCGCCGGGCAGCAGGTCCAACAGGCTCTGCAGGCGGTTGGCGAGCCGTTCCTTTTCCGCCAGCTCCTGCATGCGCTGGGCACTGACCAGGGCCAACTGGCCCTTCAGCTCGGTGACCCGCGCTTCCAACAGGCTGTAGGACTCGCTGAGCTGGGTCGACATCTGGTTGAACAGCGCAAAGGCTTGTTCAAGACCCGCGCGACTGGCCTGTTCGACGGGGGCGGTTTCCGGATTCTGTGCGGGCGTAACGGCGTGGCTCATGCTCTTCTCTCGCTCCATCGACCGTCAGCAGACGGTCGGTCGAGGGAGATATAGCAATACCCGTGCCTAAAATTTAGTCCTTTAAAAACAACGACTTGGAAAAAGCGGAATTATTCTTCCGCCAATTCCTCGTCGCGACGGCTCATGCCGTACTTGCGCATCTTCTCCACCAGGGTGGTACGGCGAATGCGCAGACGCTCGGCGGCACGGGCCACGACCCCGGAGGCGTCGTCCAGTGCTTGCTGGATCAGGCCCTGCTCCAGGTTGCCGAGGTAATCCTTGAGATCCAGGCCTTCGGGCGGCAGCAGCGCTGGCGCGGCAACACCCGGAAGACCGGCGCCGATGGCTGAACGCTCTTCGATCTCTTCGCGCAGGCTGGCCTTGAGTTGCTCGTCCTCATCATCCACATGGCGGAATTTCTTCGGCAACTCGCTAACGCCGATGACGCCGTAGGGATGCATGATCGCCATGCGCTCAACCAGGTTGGCCAATTCACGGACGTTGCCCGGCCAGTCGTGGTTGCACAGCGACATGATGGCGGCGGAGTTGAAACGGATGGAGCCGCGCTTCTCGTGCTCCATCCGCGAGATGAGTTCGTTGATCAGCAGCGGGATGTCTTCCACACGCTCGCGCAACGGCGCCATCTCGATGGGGAAGACGTTGAGGCGGTAATAGAGGTCTTCGCGGAAGCTGCCCGCCTCGATCATCTGTTCGAGGTTCTTGTGGGTGGCCGCGATGATGCGCACGTCGACGTTCTGGGTCTTGTTGCTACCCACGCGCTCGAAGGTGCGTTCCTGCAGCACACGCAACAACTTGACCTGCATCGGCAGCGGCATGTCGCCGATCTCGTCGAGGAACAGGGTGCCGCCGTTGGCCAACTCGAAGCGCCCTGCCCGGCTGGTGATGGCGCCAGTGAAAGCACCCTTCTCGTGGCCGAAGAGTTCGCTTTCCAGCAGCTCCGCCGGGATGGCGCCGCAGTTGACCGGTACGAATGGCGCTTCGCGACGCTTGGAATGGTAGTGAAGGTTACGCGCCACCACTTCCTTGCCGGTACCGGACTCGCCCAGGATCAGCACGCTGGCGTCAGTGTCGGCCACCTGCTGCATCATCTGGCGGACCTGCTGGATGGCACGACTGGTGCCCACCAGGCTACGGAACAGGTTGGGTTCGCGCTGGCGGCCACGCTCGCGGGCGTGGTCGTACATTTCGCGGTAGACCTGGGCGCGATGCAGGGAGTCGAGCAGCTTGTTGTAGCTGGGCGGCGTCTCCAGGCTGGCCAGCAGGCGACGGCGAAGGTCTTCAGGCCAGTCGGCCTGGACCTGGTCACCGATCAGCAGGACCGGCAGGAACTCATCCCAGGCCAGCAACTGCTTGATCAGTTCGAGCGCACCGCCCTTGGCACCAACCTCGCCCAGCATGACGCACAAGACGTCGCGGCTGGAGCTCAAGGGTCCCGTCACGTCGCGCCAGTCATCACTGCCGCAGTCCAGGTACTCTTCACCGAGGAAATTCAGGATCACCGCGAAGTCGCGGCGGCGATCGCTATTGTCGTCGATCAGCAGAATCTTGGTTTCACGCCACATTGTCTGGTTCTTGCTTTTAGGGCTGAACGCCGTTTTCCACGGCGCATGGGCAGACGGTGCATCTCGAAAGGAGGATCGACCGGCAATTGGCCACTAGTAAAGTGAAAAACCCTTGCCGAGTCAATTTTATGGCGTGCTTTTTTTGGTTCAGCCGACGGAATGGCTAAGCGGTTGTCGGAGCAGTATCGAACTAGTGGCAGATGGGAATCGCAGCGCCATCAGCCGAACAGCTTGTAGACCTTGGCGCCCTGTTGGGCCTGATTGAGCTGGACCAGCTCACCCGCAATACGTTGCTGCTCCGACTGACAGATGGAAACCAGCTCGCGATAAAGGCCAAGCAGTTCTTGCAGGCGACTGCCGAGCGCCTCGACATCATCTACCGCATCGACCATGGCGTCATCGACCACCTGACGGCAGAGCTGGTCCAGCTCACCGATGGCTGCCCAGTCCTGACGAGCCAGCGCATCACGCAGAGCGCTGCCGGTTGCTTCAAGACGCTGGACTGATGCATTCATTGGAATTCTCCTGCCAACCCGGACGGCATCACTGGGCGATGCCATCCCATCCGGTTTTCACGTTACGCAACAACCCTGCTACTTCATCCACCAGCGCAGCGTCGCTTTTCAGGTTCGCTTCGAGCAGGCGGGACACCATGTACTCGTAGAGTGCATCGAGGTTGGCCGCGATATCGCCGCCCTGCTCGAAGTTCAGGCCATCACGCAGACCGCCAATGATAGCGATTGCCTTGCCGATCAGCTCGCCTTTTTGTGCGAGCTGACCACGCTCGATGGCACCGCGAGCCTGGGCCAGTCGGGTAAGGCCGCCCTCCATGAGCATCTGGATCAGCCGATGGGGGCTGGCATCCACGGCCTGGGCCTGGGTGTTCACGGACTGGTACTGCTTGAGGGCCGCCATCGCGTTCATGTTCGCTCTCGCTCGTGTGTCGGGCTTGGATACCTAATGTATCGGCAGCACCCGCGAGAGCTTTAGCCCGCAGCTTTGCGGATATCAGGAAATTTCCGCAGCGACCGGTGCTTCCACTTCCGGACCGATGGAATCCCACGCCTGCTTGATCTCCAGCAGAAGCGCCTCGACCTCTTCGAGAGGGCGCGGCGAGCTGTCCAGGGCTACCTGGGACAACCGGCGGGTCATGTAGTCGTAGAGGGCATCGAGATTCTCGGCGATTTCGCCACCGAGCTGCTTGTCCAGGCTGGCCTGGAGCACACCGATGATGCTGAGGGTCGAGCCGACCGCCATGCCACGCACTTCCGGATTACCGGTCTCCAGGCCGTGACGAGCAAGGGACAGGCGCTCCAGCGCGCCATCCAGCAAGAGCTGCACCGCACGGTAGGGAGTAACTTCCTGGCTGGTCTTGACCTGCTTGTAGGTATCGATTGGATTGGCCATCACTTAGCTCTGCTTGACTACGCCGGGAAGGTTGGAAAGAGCCTGGCTCAGCCGGTCACTGGTCTGGGTCAGGCTGGCGATCAGGGAGTCCATGGCGTTGTACTGGGCGTACAGGCGGGTCTGGACCTTGGCGATGCGCTCATCGAGTTTGGTGCGCTGCTCCTTCACCGAACTGAGGGTGTCCTGCAGGCCGTCCTGGCGCTGGGACAGAATGCCGCCCGTTTCGGTGTAGACGTCCAGCTTGCCGTTCAGACGGGAAGTCAGCCCGTTCTCTCCGGTGAAGAAGCCGGCCACGGACTCGTACTGGGTGCTGAGGACCTTGTCGAGTTTGGTGTCATCGATCTTCAGGGTGCCGTCCTTCTGGGTGGTGATACCCAGGTCCGACAGAATCGAGAGGCCATCCTTCTGGCCGGACGGGTTCACCAGCTCGTTGCGCACTGTGGACATCAGCGAACGTACCGAAGCATCACCCACCAGGGCTCCGGTTACCGGAGCGCTATCGCCGACAGCGGTCACCGATGTCAGGGTCTTGGTGACCCCGACCATCTTGTTGTAGGCATCGACGAACTTCTTGATGTTGCCCTTCACGGTCGACGTGTCCTGGTCGACCGTTACGGTGAACTTCTTGCCGGCCTCCGCGCTCACCAGGTTGAGGGTGACCTCGGAGATTGCATCGGAAACCGTGTTACTGGAACTGCGCAGCGACAGGCCATCGACGGTGAACTCCGCATCCTGGGCCTGGGCGATGTATCCGCTGCTGGCAGCATTGGTGCCGTCGAGCGCGGACAGCGCCCCCGAGGGGCTGGAGGCCGGATTGTTGTCGGCGAAGCTGCCGATACGGAAGGCTTCGAGCCCGGCCGAGGCCTGGACATAGATGTCCTTGCCCGCGCCGGTGGTATTGGAACTGAGCACCAGGCGCGATGAGCCATCCGCCGGGTTGCTGACGATGTTGGCGCTGACGCCCTTGTCCTTGAGCGCAGTATTCAGGCTGTCACGGATTTCGGCGAGGGTCGCGCCGGCGGCGACTTGCACATCGACGCCGCGATCGCTGGGCCCTAGCTTGACGGTGAGGGTTCCGGATGCCGCAGCGGTGGCGTCCTTGGCGAAGGTCGCAGTGCCGACCTTGCTCGCAGTAGCGAGCTTGTCGACAGTGACCTGATAGGTCCCCGAACTCGCTTTATTGGTGGCGGAAACGGTCGCCAGGTCGGTGTTGCTCGACTTGGCCGAACGCTTGGCAAACAGGTCGCTGGAGTTGAGGTCCTTCAGCGCGGTCTGGAACTCGCTGATGGCATTCTTGAGCTGGCCGACCGCGGAGAACTTCGATGTAGCGGTCTTCTCCACTCGGGTCAGCTGGGCTTCCTTGGGCGCTCTTTCCGCGTCCACAAGGGCCTTCACGATGCTGTCGATGTCGATGTTCGAACCGAGTCCGGTTATGCCAGCCATTTTTCCGTTACCTCGCCAATCGTCTGACGCCTGCTCCAATGTTCGATAAGGCAGTCAAGAAACGTGCCATGTCGCACGCAAGTACCAGCCGATGTATCAGGCCTCGGCCTTGAACAGCAGGCTGCGCATTTCCGACAAGCTTTCCGCCAGTTTCAGTGCATCTTCCGAAGGGATCTGGCGAATGACGTCACCCGATTCCGAATCGGTCACCTGCACCACGACCCGGCCGCTGCTGTCGTCCACGTCGAAGTTCAGGTTGCGGCGAATGCTCTGGACGAATTCCTGGATGCTGGAGGCCGCTGCCGCCACCGGCTCGCGGTCTTCCTCGGTCTCGGATTTCTGCCGGACCAGCTCAGCCACCTTCTCAGGGGTTTCCTTCGCCGCCGGACCACGGAGCGGACCATTACCGGCGGGAGTCGCGCTTGCGCCCTTGCTCGTCAGGTTGACTATTCCGATATCCATTGTGCTCACCTCACAAATGGCAAGAAGGGGGGAAGCGCCAAGCACTTCCCCCCGCGTTCAACGCCTTGCCTCGCCCAGGCCTTAGCCCAGGAGGCTGAGGACTGCCTGCGGCAGCTGGTTGGCCTGGGCCAGGATCGAGGTACCTGCCTGCTGCAGGATCTGGTTCTTGGTCAGGTTAGCGGTTTCCGCGGCGAAGTCGGTGTCCTGGATACGACCGCGGGCTGCCGACACGTTCTCCGAGATGTTCTGCAGGTTGCCGATGGTGTTCTCGAAGCGGTTCTGCACCGCACCGAGGTCCGCGCGCTGGGAGTCGATCATCTTGATCGCCTGGTCGATGACCAGCACGGCTTCCTGAGAGTTCTGCACGCTGCTGACGTCGATGTCGGAGATCTTGTCTTCGGTCACGGCGGTAGCGGCAGTGTAGGTACCAGCGGTCACACCGGCCGGCACGCCACTGAAGGTCAGGGCGGTCAGTTCGTTGGCGCCGTCCTTGTCCTGGGAAACGACCTGCATCGCGCCAGTGTCGTCCACGAAGGCACCCACGCCGAGGTTGGCGTCGTTGATCGCTGCGCCCAGGGCACGGGAAACTTCGATACCGGTCGCGCCGCTGGCGATGGTGGTTTCGATGGTGACGGATTTGCCGTCGACGGTCATGGACACGGAAGCGGTGCCGGAAGCGGTGGCGGTACCGGAGGCGGCGGTGATGCTGCCTTCGTAGTACTTGCCGGTCAGCGAGTCGGTGCTCATCTCATCGATGTTGACGCTGATGGTTTCGTTCGCGGCGCTGCCCACCTGGAAGGTGGTGGTGCCGAAGGTGCCGTCCAGCAGCTTCTTGCCACCGAAGGTGGTGGTGTTGGAGATACGGTTCAGCTCTTTCTTCAGCTCGGTCACTTCGGCGTTCAGGGCCTTGCGCTCGTCGTCGCTGTTGGAACCGTTGGCCGACTGCAGGGACAGGTCACGCATACGCTGCAGGATGCTGGTGGACTGCTGCAGGGCGCCTTCAGCGGTCTGCGCCATGGAGATGCCGTCGTTGGAGTTCTTCACCGCAACGCCCAGGCCGTTGATCTGGCTGCTCAGGCGGTTGGATATCTGCAGACCTGCTGCGTCGTCCTTGGCGCTGTTGATGCGCGAACCGGTGGACAGACGTTGCAGGGAAGTATCCAGCGCACGGGAGGAGGTATTCAGGTTGCGCTGAGTATTGAGGGAAGCAATGTTCGTGTTGACGGTCAAAGCCATGGTCGTGTCCTCCAAGGACTGCGTGTTTGCCTGAGCTTGCGACCTTGGGTGGGCATCGCCCAGGCACCCATAAAGTTCGCATTCGTACTTCGTATCGGCGGGGTCCCGGGAAGCTTTAGGGAGAGTGGAAGAATTTTTTCCGTCCCGTGTTTTCCCGCAACAACGCCCACATTCCCTCCTGTTGTCGACCGGTTCCGGAAAAACTGAAGGCTGGCCGTTGCATGCTTTTCCATAAATGAAAACAAAAAGGCCCCGTCGAATGACGGGGCCTTTTCGGTGCGCTGGCGTGACGCGGTCAACGTGACCCGGGTGTCCAGGCCTGGCGCCACAGCTCAAGGTTACGGCCTTCCAGCATCCAGTCGCGATGCACGACCGCCTGCAACTCGTCACCCAAACGCGCAGCAGCATCGAGGTCGGCCAGGTGCATGCGGATGGCTTCCACCCAATCCTTGAAGCGGTTCTTGACGCGGGTAACCGGCAGGTCGCCCTGGTAGCAGCGAATATCGCTGCAGATTACCGGGAACCCACAGGCGCCATACTCCAGCAGGCGCAGATTGCTCTTGCACTCGTTGAACAGGTTTTGTTCCACCGGCGCCAGGGCCAGGTCCAGGTTCAACCGGGCCAGGGCTGCCGGGTACTGCTCGATCGCAACGCCACCGTAGTACTCGTGGATGTAGGGGCGCAGCTTATCCGGGCACATGCCGAAGAAGACCCACTCCACCTCGTTCGCCAACTCCTTGATGACATCGGCGATCAGCTCCAGGTCGCCTGTGTGGCTGGCACCACCCGCCCAACCCACACGCGGTTTGGCCTTGGTACGGCGTAGGCCCTGAACCCCCTTCCACCAGCCCACGGGCAAGCGGTTCTCGACCACGTGGATATCCTCGTGCATACCAGCGAACGCCTCGGCCAGCGCATCGGTGGAGACCACGAAGCGATCCACATAGCTCAGCCCGCGCCGGAAGGACTTGACGATGTCCTTCGGCATATTTTCCCGGTGCACACTCTTGATCGGCAGGTTGGGCAGGTAGTCGTCCAGCTCGTAGATCTTGAAGGCACCGGATAGCGCCTTCATCCGGCGCATGGCCTCCAGGCGCTCATCGCCGATCTGCCGCTGCAGGATGATGGTGTCCGGCTCGTAGCGCTCGAGATCGGTCACGTGCATCAGCCCCACGGACAGGGCGCCGTCCACCAGCCCGGTCTGCTGCAGCGCACTGAAAGGCTGCATCACCCGATAGTGGCCGCAACCGTAGAAGTCCGCCGGATGGGCCAGCACGGTGGGTAGCGGCTTCCACGACGACAGCGGGCGCCAGGAAATCGCGGTATCCGCCAGCTTGAAACCGCCCGGCTGGGCCAGGGAGAAGTTCGGGTTGTAGGCCGGGTCACGGGCCAGCACTGGCAGCCACTTGCCGAAGACCACATCCTGCTCGGCAGCGCCTGCCGCAGTCGGTGCTTCCTCGGGATCCAGCATCAGACGCGCGTTGTTGGCCCAGACACTCAGGAAGCCTGCCTGCCTGGCTCGCAGACACAGGTCCAGGTCCAGGAAATGGTCGGTGACATCGTCAGCCACTCCGCCCAGCTCCAGGTAGAGTTCGCGGGGGATCATCAGGCAGTCACGGCTGACGGCGCTGTAGTCCACATCGACCTGCAGGCGCTGCATATAGCCGGGCGCATCCAGCGCCTCGCCAACGAAGGGACGACCCACCGGACCTTCCAGTCCCAGGACGAGGCCGGCATGGCGCACCTTGCCGTCGGCCCCCAGCAGGCATCCGCCGACGACACCGACTTCCGGCCGCTGGGCATGGTTGACCAGTTCGTCCAGCCAGTCGCCATCGACCACGGCGGTGTCTGGCGAAAGCAACAGCAGGTAGTCCCCGGACGCCTTGGACGCTGCGAGGTTCATCGCCGCAGGCAGGGTGGAACAGGACACCGATGGCCATATCGGCCGCAGGCGCGGCTCACCCATGCCTTCAAGCGCCTTCAGCCAGTCACGAACGTCCACAGCCGCCTGGTCGCTCTCTACCAGCAGCAGTTCGTAGCGCGGATAGCGGGTACTTTCCAGCACGCTCTCCACGCAGCGCTGCAGGCGCGCCAGGTTGCCGCCAGCCATGACCAGGATGGACACCATCGGCTGCTGCGGGTGCCCGTAGCGAATCCGGTACCGGCCCGGCTTGTTCGACGTCACCTGCGGACGCTGGTAGCCGCGCTCGCGCAGGTGCTGGAGGATGGCCTGTTTCTCGCTCTCGAGGTCCGCGAGTGCCGGAGCGTCGGTGATCAACAGCGTCTCGGCCACATGACCCAGCCCGGCCAGGCCGCCCTGGCTGATCAGGCGAAGGATCAGTTCGAATTCCGGCGAGTCGCTGTGCTCCGCGTCGAAGCCGCCGACGTCCAGCAGGACATCGCGGCGGAACAGCCAGTGATGCGCCATACCCGCCGGGAAGCTCAGCAGGTAGTCCAGGTTGAGCGCCGGACGGAAAGCGGCCCCCAGGCTGCCATCAGCCTGGCGGTACATCTCGTCGCAGTAGATGGCGCGGCAATCAGGCGCGTTGAGCAACTCCAGGCAAGCCATGAGCAGGCCGTTGGCGGTGAGTTCGTCACCGGCGCCCACCAGGGTCAGCCAGTCGAAGCCCGCCTTGCCCAGCGCCTCGTTGAGGGGGGCAACCCAATCGTCAGCGGCCACATTGACTACCTGGCCGGCAAAACCTTCCACCGGTTCGGCGGCCACCGTCAGCAACAGCGGCTGAATGTTGCGATAGGTCAGGCGCGACGGTTCGAGAGACGCCAGAGTGGCGGCCAAGGCCGCCTTGTCGCCCTTGAGGTCGAGCACCACGATCCCGACGGAAGGTCCCTGCCCGTGCTGGGCCAGGCGCTCGTCCACCAGGCGCTGCTGGGCGGCGGTCAGCGAACGCTTCGCCAGCCAGTCGTGAAAACGAACGCCCGAACCCGATCCCCCCATCCGACGCAGCATCTCGTCCCGACCCGCACGCACCGCGTCGCTACCGCCGTCGGAATGGCGCGAATAGAGCTCGCGGTACAGCGCCGGATAGTCCTTGAGCGCCTGCTCCGAGCGCCGTGCAGGCTCTACCTGGCGCATCCGCACTTCAACCGTTTCCGCAGGAACATGGTGGAACTCTGCCCGAGCAGCGAGCCGCATCAGGAAGTCCCAGTCCTCCAGGCCGGACAAACTCTCGTCGAATCCGCCGACGCCCGCGATCAGCTCACGCGGACCCGCGAAGGTATTGACCGGGATGTAGTTGTTGACGAACAGGCGATCCCTGGAAAACGCGTCATGGGGATATCGCTGCTCACGAGCAAGCTCGATACGCTCGCCGTTCTCGATGGACTCGGTGATGAACACCGCATCGCTGTACACCACCGAGTCAGGCTGCGACACGAGCGCCTCGGCCAGCACCTGGAAGTGGTCGGGGAGAAACACGTCGTCATCGTCGAGGAAAACGACATACCTGCCTTTCGCCAGCTTGAGCGCGGCGTTTCGCGCCGCCGCGGGGCCCTGGTTGCGCCCCTGGTAGAGGTAGGTGATGGGGAAATCGTAGGCTTGCAGCAGCGACTCCACCGGATCGCCATGGTCGTTCGCCAGGATGACCTCGAAGTCGCGCAGGGTCTGGCGACCGACGCTGGCAAGTGCATCCTTGAGCAATTCAGGGCGGTTGTAGGTGGTCATGATGACGGAGAGCAGCGGCTCGTAGCGCGGGCCGGCAAGCTTCTCCAGCTCGGCCAGGGCCTCGGCGTCGTAATGGCCGAGCGCACAGGCCTTGTGAGCCATGCGCAGCGCAGGTCCGAACTCGCCGAGCTGGCGCAGGGTATTGGCCACGCGCCAGCACGCAGCGCCCTGCCCCGCCTGGTCGTCAGCGAGGTCGGGGAACAGGCGGCTGACGGGATAACGGGCGAAGGCATCCAGTACCACCTTGCCTTCGAAGGCACGGGTCTTGGCGCTGGACAAGCTCTCGCCGTGCTGGCGCCAGTGACAGAGAACCGTCTCCACCTTCTTGAAGTTGGCCGTGTCGGCCAGTCGGGTCCAGATCTGGTAGTCGTGGCAGCGGGTGAACGCCGTGTCGTATTCGCCATGACGCTGGTACAGCGAGCGGCGCACCGCAGTGCCGGGGTTGGGCAGGCAGTTGGCCTGGATCAGCATCGGCAACAGCGACTTGCCCTGGTAATCCGCATAGCGAGTGTGGTGCACCTGGCCGGGGAATCGCTCGTCGAAGATCTCCAGGTCGCCGTAGAACACATCGGCATCCGGGTTCTGCGAGATGCTCCGGCGCAAGGCCGCCAGGGCGCCTTTGGCCTGGAGGTCGTCACTGTCGATCCATACCACGAACGCCCCGCGCGCAGCCGCAAGCCCCGTGTTACGCGCCGAGGCACCGCCACCGTGGTGGTTGTGGAGCAAGCGCACGCGGGGGTCCTGGATCGAACGGATGATCTGCACCGAGCGGTCGGTAGAGCCGTCGTCAACCACCACCAGTTCGAAGTCGGCATCGTCCTGGGCCAGCACCGATTCGATGGCCTGGCGCACATAGCGTTCGCGGTTGTAGACCGGCATGACGACGCTGAAGAAGGGAGCAGGCCCTTCATTCGACGGGGTGACCGTTTGGGCTTCCGGCTTCGGAGTGACACTGGAAAACAGCGCGAAGCGCTTGTCCATCCAGGCCAGCACCTCTTTCACCAGCACCGGTTTGGCTTCGGCACCGAGACTGCGGTGCGAGCAGATGCTCTCGGTGAACAGGGAAGCCAATTCGTGATAGCGCGGCGCAACCTTCTTGCCAGTCATGCGCTCCATGGCCGAGCTGGTGCGGTTGCTGATCTCGCGGCGCAGGTAGAGAGGCTTCTCGACGCGAGCGAACGGACCGTGAGCGGCAAGGTGACAGAGGAACGCCAGGTCGGCGCTCACCACTGGCCGGAACGCCATGTCGATGCAGTCGCGACGAATCAGCTGGTTGACCGCCTCGCAGCGATCCAGGGCATGCAACACGCGAAGGTATCGCTCATCCGCCGCCAGGGGTTCGTCGAACACGTAGTTGCCGCCATTGGTCCGCCCCAGCGCCTGTCCCTGCTCGTCGATCCATTGCGTCTGGGTGTAGGTCAGGCTGATGCGCTCGTCGGCTTCCATCAGCGTCAACGTTTCGGCGAGGAACTCAGGGGCAAGCACGTCATGGCCGCCCAACCACATGAAGTACTCCGAATCGGTCTGCTCGAAGCAGAAGCGGAAATTCGCAGACGCGCCGAGGTTTTCCTCATGGCGGACGTAATGGAAGCGCGGGTCGGCGGCGCAGAACGCCTGGCAGATGCGGCCGGTGTCGTCACTGGAGGCGTTGTCCGCCACCAGTGCCTGGAAATCGACATGAGTCTGGGCGGCCAGCGACTTCAGCGTCTCGAGGACATAAGGGCCCTCGTTGTAGACCGGCAAGCTGACCACAACCCTGCTTTGAAGCTTTTGCATGCAAACCTCGCATTGGAAATCTTGTAGTGACCGACGCTCTTCCCGAGTGCCTGGGTCGCCCAGCGTCAAACCCGCTTCAGGTAACCTTCCGGCGCAACGCTGATTAGCAATTTATGATCCATCCGCTCATCCACCTGGAACTCCGGGTGGCGGCTCAGATACTCGCGAACCGCCGACTTCGGGCTGTTCCCACGTCCCCAGGGACGGCCGTTCTGGAGCTCGTCGGGGGTGTCCTCGACTACGGTATCGAACACCACGCAGTAACTGCCCGGCGTGACCAGGGGCGCGTAAGCCTCAAGCTCCGCCAGCACATGGTCATGGGTGTGGTTGCTATCCAGGGACAACAGCACGCGCTTGCCCTGGGCCTGCCGACGCACCTGTTCGATGACCTCAGGGGCGATGCTGGAACCCTGGATCATGTCGATGCGCCGCGACATCGGATGGGCCTCGATGGCCTCTCGGTTATGGGCACGGATATCGATGTCGATGCCGAGTACCCGCGCATCGGTTGGCCCGCCGCAAGCAGCGTTGAGTTCCAGCAGCGAGGCAAACAGAATCAGCGAGCCGCCATGAGCGATACCGGTCTCGATGATCAGCTCCGGCTGGATGGCCCAGACCAGCTCTTGCAACGCCACGATGTCCTGCGGGTACTGGATGATCGGCCGGCCGAGCCAGGTGAAATTGTAGGAATAACGGTATTTGCCGCCCGCCTCCAGCATCCAGTCCAGGGAGCGCGCCTTCAGTCCCTCGTCCTGACCTGCGGCCTCGATGTTGCGTTGCACTTCGGCTTGGAACTCTTCGTTTGCGCTCACTTTGCGTTCTCTCGCTCGATGATTTCGACTTTGTCGATGCGCCCGCCAATCTGGGCGCCAATGTAGAGGTTTTCCCACAAACGGGGCTCGTCATAGCCCGCCCGCCGCATGGCCTGGACCGTCTCGTCGACGTCATAGGCCACGCGTTGCAGGCGGATCTTTGAACCGTCGAAGACTGCGAATGCCGCACGCGGGTCGCCGTCGCGCGGCTGCCCGACCGAACCGGGATTGCAATACGTCTTCGCGCCCAGGGTCGCCAGCACTTGCACATGGGTGTGGCCGGAAAAATAGAAACGCCAATCGCCGGTGAGCTTTTCCTCGGAAACCCGGTAAAGGTATTGGTCACGCGGATCTTCCCAGCCACCGTGGACGAAGCAGGCATCGCCTTCCTCGTATAGGGATGAAAGGCTCGCCAACAGCGCCAACTGGTCCGCCCGGACCACCCGCGCCTGGTGTTCCAGCAGCGAAGACACCAGACGTGAACGGGGACATCCCGTCCCTTCCGTCAAATAGCCGTCATGGTTGCCGAGCAGCTGGATAGCATCGCGGGCCACCAGAAGATCGATACATTTTTCGGGTTCGGCGTAGTAACCAGTGACGTCGCCGAGGGAAATCACCCGGCTGCAACCGAGCCGATCCGCCTCCGCGAGTACCGCGCGCAGGGCCGGGAAATTGCCATGGACGTCCGAAATCACAGCGATCATAGGTACTCGATATGGTCTTCGATGTAGCGAGTGCAGCGCGCCGGTCGCCAGGATTCAGCGTCCGGCCGCTTCCCGCGGCAGTAGTAGTCGATGCTCATCGCCGCCTCGTTGAAGCCCAGCGCCGCCCGTAGCGACACCGATGCTGACAGGCGCGGATTGATCTCCAGCAGCCAGGCACGTCCCTCTGCCTTGCGGAACTGGTAGTTGGTTGGCCCCACCGGCCGGAAATAGGCAGTCAGCTCCTCGCAAGCGCCTTCGATCAGCGGATCGAAGGCGATGCTTTGCGCCCGCCAGGTAGCGCCTCCCGGCCCCAGGGTGCGGCGCAGGATGGCCGGCCGGCTTGAATGGCCGTCGCCGTAACCGAACAGCCCGACGGTGTACTCCTCATCGGCGCTGCCGATCAGGCGCTGCAACATGAAATTGTCACCGTGCTTGCGCGCCAGGTAGGACATGTCGTCTTCGTCCTCTACCAGGGCCTGGCCACGCCCACCAGAACCCCGGCGCGGCTTGCACAGCAGCGGCGCCGGCCCAAGCTGCTCCAGGGCCTGTCGCCAATCCGGCTCGATACGGGATGGAATGGCTGGAATGCCGGCTTCCAGCAGCGCCTCATGCATCCGCCACTTGTCGCGCGCCAGTTGGATCAGACGGCTGTCGTTGAGTGCCACGGCGGCTCGGGACGCCGCGAACAGCTCCCGATTGTCGTCGAAATAGAACACGTCCTGCTCGATTCCCGGCAGGACCAGGTCGATCGCCTCGCGTTCCAACAGGTCCAGCAGGAAGCGACCATAGGCGGGATCGGCTTCCGACAGCGCCGGCTTGCAGATGAACACATCGCAGGCATGTCGGCCGAAAGCACCGGGGTCGCGGTCCAGGCCAACGACCTGGACGCCCGGCAACAGGCGCAACGACTTGACGATACCCTGGCCGATGATGGCGCCGACGCCCGTCACCAGGACACGCATGGCACGGGACTCAGTGGACATCGAAGACCTCGAAGCGCTGGGCATGGCCACCGTCGCGAATACCGCGCAGACCTTCCAGCAGGCTGGTGAAACGCAGGCTTGAGAACTCCGGCGAGAGTGCCGGAAATAACGTGTGGTGGAACGGCACCTTCTCAGGTGCGATGACCACTTCACCGCCACTGCCGAACACCTCGCAAGCCTGGCGTGCGATGGAAAGGTAGCTATGGCCCTGGGGATGGCAAAGGTCCGTGACCCCACGCAGCCCCTGGTCCGCAGCTAGAACCAGGGCGGCCACGGCATCTCGCACGTGGACGAAGTTGCGCAGGGCATCGCCCGGGGGCAAACGCAACGTGCGGCCGGTGCGCGCGTAGCTGACGATGCGACCGAACCAGCGCTGATGGTTCACGCACTCACCGCGCTCGTCGTAGAGCTGGGCCAGGCGCAAACTGGCGAAACCGAGCCCTTCCCGCTCCAGACCCCACGCGAGTATCTGCTCTGCACGCGCCTTGGATGCACCGTAGGAGCCAAGATCCGGCGCTTGCGCAGTAGAGGACACGCTGCCGGCGTATATCACCTGCCGACAACCCGCCGCTCGGGCCAAGGCCAGAACCTGATGGCTGCCCAGAACATTGACCCGCTCGTTGAGCCAGGCACCCTCGGGCGAGTCATCGCCGAATGCGGAGGCACAATGGAACAGCACATCGGCCTTCAGCACGGGGTAGTCCAGGCACAACTCCGCGCCGCCGAGATCCAGATATACGTCGCATTCGGCACGCCGGCCGACGCCAAGGACGTCCCAGCCGAGCTCACGCAAGCGCTCGCTCAATCGGCTGCCAAGCATCGAGTTGGGCCCCACCACCAGCGCACGCGGCATCAGGACACCTGCACTTCCATCAGCAGACCGACGCAGAGGTCAGGAAAATCCACACCGACCTCGCACATGGCACGCAAGTTTTCTTCGAACTCCGGCATCGTCTGCATGTAGCCGAGCGGCAGCGGTTTGAGGTAGATGCCCTCTTCCCAAGTAACCTGGTAGCCCTCTTCGTGCAGCAGCGCTTTCAGGGTGTCGCGGCAAAACTGACGCTGGTGTCCCAGGGCATGGTCGTTGGCATTGAGCTCGTAGATATCACCGATCTTGCCCATTGCCAGGCCCAGACGACGGTTCAACGACTTGGCATTGGGTACCGCGACATAGAGCCGGCCACCGGGCCGCAGGTGCTTGCGGAAGCGACGCAGGATCAGGCCGGGGTCATCCACATGCTCGAGGATGAAGCCCATCATCACCACGTCGAACTGCTCGTCGCTGCTGAAATGCTCGAAGTAGCCTTCCACCAGCTCGATGGTCAGATCGGGATAGTTCTGGCGGAACAGGTCGATGACCACCGACGCCCCTTCCACCACCACGTGACGCGTGAAATGGCGATTGAACAGCGCGGTGGTATAGCCGTGCCCAAGCCCCAGCTCCAGCAGCGAGCGGTACCCCATGCCGTCGAGGCGGCCAAGGATGCGCGGCGGATACCAGTTGAGGATCAGCTCGTTCTCCAGGGAGGTCACTGCCCCGGGTTTGTACTGCGAGGTCACTTCGTTGAGATTGCTCATGCTCGATCCCGTTCAGCCATTACCGCCCGCCAAGGCGTCACATCCGATTCAATGACAAGCCGCCCATCCCGCCCACAGTTGGCCACCAGGTCGAGGACGGTGACGTAGGGGGTGAACGGCGCAAATTTCTGCGGGTACTCGCGCTTGCGGTAGTCCATGTAGCAAACCTCGATGCCGCCCCGTTCACAGGCTTCGTGATCGAGGTAATTCAAAGCGCCCATGCCGGTCACATAGCGGTCGCCGCCCAGGCGGGTTACCAGTCCCTGGATCAGCTCGCTCTTGCGCCCCGGCACCTCGAGCTGCGAAGAACGGTGCAGCCGCTTGCCTTCCAGCAGGTCGAAGTAGCCAGCGACGGCCTGCATGCCTTCGATCAGCAGGTCGCAGAAACTCAGCTCGCGGCGCAGCAGCACCGACTCAGCGAGGCCCATGGCGTCCTGCAGGTACGGCGTTCCCGCCAGTGACAGCGCCAGGCTGCGCAGATGCTTGTCGCGCCAACCGCCCTCTTCCGAGCATTCCAGGTCGCAGATGCGCGCATCGCGGCTGTGCTGGCGCAGCGGGACGGTCAGCCAACTGCTGCCGGTCGGCGTCTTGTACTGCACGCGATTGATGAAGCCACGGGCGAACTGCACGTCATCGAAGAACACGAAGTCATCGGCCAGCCGCCATTGCTCGAACAACCCCACCCAGGGGAAGTACATCGGCTGGGAAATCACCACGGTGCTCACCGGCCAGCCTCGCGGTGCAGGGACTCGATGACCGCGCAAACCCGATCGATCTCCTCCTCGGACATGTCGTGGAAGCTGGGCAGGTTGACGGCCCGTGCAGCGATGCTGGCCGCATTGCCGCCGTCGGGTTTCCGGTAGCCCTCGAACATCGGCAGGTCCGACAGCGGGTAGAAGAACACCCGCGCGTCGATATTGTCCTCGGCGAAGCGCGCCAGTAGCCGTTCGCGCGAGACACCAAGCTCGGCGGCGAACACCACGGTGGGCATCCAGGCGCCGATGCGGGTTCCGGCTGGCTCCGGGTTGAGGCTGAGGCCGGCGAGACCTTCAAGGCGGTGTCGATAGGCCGTGAGAATCCCGCGCTTGCGCTCGATCAGTTCGTCGATCCGCTCGACCTGGGCACACCCCAGGGCCGCCTGCAGGTTGGAAATCTTGTACTTGAAGCCCAGCAAGTCGGGCCAGAACTGGCGCGTCTGGCCACGCACACGGCCGTGGTTGGACAGGCTCAGCACACGCTCGTACAGCTCATCATCATTAGTGACGAACATGCCGCCTTCGCCGGTCGTCATGGTCTTTGTGCCATGGAAGGAGAACGCCCCGAAACGCCCCAGGCTGCCGGCACGATGCCCCAGGTATTGGGCGCCGATGGCCTCGGCCGCGTCCTCCACCACCGGGATGCCGTGGCGCTCACCGAGGGCCAGCAGCGCTTCCATGTCACAAAGGTTGCCGTACAGGTGCACGGCAACGATCGCCTTGGTTCGCGGCGTGATGGCAGCTTCGACTCGAGCCGGATCCAGGCACCAGGAGTCCTCCAGGATGTCGACGAATACCGGCGTCGCCCCCAGGTGCACGACCGGCGCGACTGAGGCGATCCAGTTGGTATCCGCCAGGATCACCTCGTCGCCGGCACCGACACCCAGCGCCGCCAGCCCCATGTGCAGGGCGCCAGTGCAGCTCGACGTGGCGATGGCATGCTTCACGCCCAAGTGAGATTTGAAGGCAGCCTCGAAGCGCTCGATGTACTCGTAGCAGCGCGGCCCCCAGCCATTGCGGGCAGCATCGGTCACGTACTGCACCTCCAACTCGGAGATGGACGGCCGGGTGTACTGGATACGCGGGTTCATTTGACCTCCAATGTCGGGACGGCCGTGACGAAACGCCCGCCCCACTGGCGAATGCGTTCGTTCTGCCGCATCACCTCATCCGCGATGTTCCACGGCAGGATCAACAGCAGGTCGGGCCGCACGTCGTCCAGCTCCTCTGGGGAGCGGATCGGCACATGGCTGCCTGGCAGGTACTTGCCCTGCTTCGACGGCGCAGCGTCGAACACCCAGGGCAGCAGGTCGGGCTTGACCCCGGCGTAGTTGAGGATGGTGTTGCCCTTGGCTGCGGCACCATAGGCGGCGACTCGTCGCCCTGCCCGCTTCTGCTCCAGCAGGAAGCCGAGCAGATCGTCCTTCACCCGATCCGCCCTGGCCTGGAAACCGCTGTAGATCGCCAGGTCACGCAAGCCGGCGCTCGCCTCTGCCCGCAGTACGGCATCCACTGCCGCCGAGCAGGGGCGCTCGTCGTCCTGGTGGCAGGCGAAAATTCGCAGGCTGCCGCCATGGGTGGCCAACGCCTCGACGTCGCGTACTCGCAGGCCAGCGGCCGTCAGGATGCGCTCGACGCTGTAGAGCGACAGGTAGGAGAAATGTTCGTGGTAGACGGTGTCGAACTGCACCAGTTCGACCAGCCGCAACAGGTGCGGAAACTCCAGGGTCAGGGTGCCACCGGGCTTGAGCACGGCCTTGAGGCCACGGGAGAAATCGTTGATGTCCGGCACGTGGGCGAACACGTTGTTGCCGATCAGCAGGTCCGCCTGACGACCGTCCTCCGCCAGGCGCCGGCCCAGGGCCTCGCCGAAGAATTCGCGCAGCACCGGAATGCCGAGACGTTCGGCCGCGTCAGCGGTGCTCGCAGTGGGCTCGACACCCAGACAGGGAATGCCCGCCGCAACGAAGTTCTTCAACAGGTAGCCGTCATTGGAAGCGACCTCGATCACCAGGCTGTCCGCGCCCAGTCCGAGACTTTCATGCATACGCTCGGCATAGCGGCGTGCGTGCTCCAGCCAACTGCTGGAGGTGGAGGAGAAATAGGCGTACTCGGCATCGAACAGCTCGCCGGCCTCGGCATAGTCTTCGGTCTGCACCAGCCAGCACTGGTCGCAGACCCACAGGCGCAACGGGAAATAGCGCTCGGGCCGGGCAAGGTCGGCAGCGGTCAGGTAGGCATTGGACGGCGGCGCATGACCAAGGTCCAGAAATGGGTGCTGCAGCGCGGTATGGCAATGCCGACAGTTCATGGGGCCAGTCCGATGAAGTCCGGGGTGAGGAAAGGATGTTGGCGATCACGTTGCGACAGGTCGCGCGCCTCCAACGGCCAGGCGATCGCCAGTGCGGGGTCATCGTGGCGCAGACCGCCCTCGGCGTCGGGGCGGTAGAACTCGGTGTGCAGATACAGCAGCTCGCTGTCGGTCTCCAGTACCTGGAAGCCGTGGGCACACCCTTCCGGAATCACCAGCATGCGCTGGTTCTCAGCGCTCAGTTCCTCCGCATGCCAGCGCAGGAAGCTGGGCGACCCACGGCGCAGATCGACGACCACGTCCCACACTCGGCCGCGCGTACAGCGCACCAGCTTCATCTCGGCATGGGGAAAATGCTGGAAATGCAACCCACGCACGGCACCGACGGCGCAGGTGCGGGACTGGTTGATCTGAACGATGCGTCGCTCGCCCAGCAAGGGCGCCAGGCTGTCAGCACAGAACAGGCGGGTGAAGGCGCCACGCTCATCACGATGCGAAGGACAGTCGACGCGCACCAGGCCGTCGATGGGCGTAGTGGCCAGGTTCAAGCCCATACACACTCCGCCTGGCGCGCCGCCTCGCCGAAGCGTTTCAGTTGTTCGAAAGTGGCTGGCCCCTCGCCGGCGAGGTCGCGGCGATACCAGTCAGCGGTTATTTCCAGGGCAGTCTCCAGCGCCCAGACCGGCGTCCAGCGCAGGCGCGCCCGCGCCTTGGCGCTGTCCAGGTAGAGCAGTTGAGCCTCGTGCAGGCCATCACTGGACGTGGCACGCCAACCCAAGGCCGGCCAGTGCCGCTGCAGCGCATCGAGCACTTGCGCCACCGGTCGGTTGGCCTCGGGTGAAGGACCGAAGTTCCAGGCCTCGGCGCAGGCACGATCACCCTCCAGCAGGCGCTGGCCGAGCAAGAGGTAGCCGGAGAGACACTCCAGCACGTGCTGCCAGGGCCGGGTAGCCGAGGGGGAACGGATTTCCAGCTCGCGGCCCGCCTGAACGGCACGAACCAGATCGGGAATCAGGCGATCTTCCGCCCAGTCACCGCCCCCGATGACGTTGCCGGCCCGCGCGGTGGCCAGCAGCGGGCCCCGTTCCTGCCAGAAGGACTTGCGGTAGCTGTCGCAGAGCAACTCCGTAGCAGCCTTGGAGGCGCTGTAGGGATCATGCCCGGCAAGCCCGTCAGACTCGCGATAGCCCCAGGACCATTCATGGTTCTCGTAGACCTTGTCGGTGGTCACTACCAGCACGGCCTCGACGCCTTCTACCTGGCGGCAGGCTTCCAGCACGTTGGCGGTCCCCATGACGTTGCTGGACCAGGCCAGCAGCGGGTCGCGGTAGGACGGCCGGACCAAGGACTGGGCAGCCAGGTGAAACACGATTTCGGGACGCTGGGCCGCGACTACTCCGCGCAGGAATTCGGCGTCGCGGATGTCGCCGCGCAGGTCTGTTACCGGCAGTTGCAGCGCTGTCCAGTGGCGGGCGTCGCCATCAGCCTCCACAGGCAGGGATACGCCAGTCACCTCGGCCCCCAGTTCGACCAGCCAGGCGGTCAGCCAACTGCCCTTGAAGCCGGTATGCCCGGTAACCAGGACCCGGCGCCCGCGATAACGCTCGGCGAATTGGCCCATTACCAGACCTTCCAGGGCGCGCGGCCGCCGTACCAGAGGTCGTTCAACTGATTCTTGTCGCGCAAGGTATCCATGGCCTGCCAGAAGCCGCGATGGCGGAATGCCATGAGCTTGTCATCGGCCGCCAGCTGCATCAAGGGCGCCCCTTCCCAACTGCTCTGGTCGCCGTCGATATAGTCGATGACCGAGGGATCGAGCACGAAGAAGCCACCATTGATCCAGGAGCCATCACCGGCAGGCTTCTCCTGGAAGCTGCCGACCCGCTCCTCATCCAGGCCCAGCGCGCCGTAACGCCCCGGCGGCTGGATGGCGGTCACGGTGGCCGGCTTGCCGTGGGAATGATGGAAATCCACCAGCGCGCCAATGTCGATGTCCGCCACGCCGTCGCCGTAGGTGAAGCAGAACGGCTCGTCGCCGAGATGCTCGCGGACGCGACGCAGGCGGCCACCAGTCAGGGTCTCTTCCCCGGTGTCGACCAGCGTCACCCGCCAGGGCTCGACGTAGCGCTGATGGACTTCCATGGTGTTCTTCGACATGTCGAAGGTGACATCGGACATGTGCAGGAAGTAGTTGGCGAAGTACTCCTTGATCACGTAGCCCTTGTAGCCCAGGCAGATGACGAAATCCTGGATGCCGTAATGGGAGTAGATCTTCATGATGTGCCAGAGGATTGGCTTGCCGCCGATCTCGATCATCGGCTTGGGCTTGAGGTGGGACTCCTCGCTGATGCGAGTGCCCAGGCCTCCGGCAAGAATGACCGCCTTCATCACTACCCCCTTGGGGCCAGGGGAGCGTGCTCTCCCTGGCGTACCGACCTGTCAATTAGTCGGCATGCTGTTGTTCGATGCCCAGGTTCTGCAATAAGCAGGCCACCCGGCCGAGAGGCTTTGGCCGGAGTGAATATCCTGGGGGATCGATCAGGCCGGGAGACGACCGATAGAGTGGTAGCGCAGGCCGTAGCGCTGCATCACGCGGGGATCGTAGAGGTTGCGCCCGTCGAAGATCAGGGCGTCTCTGAGGGTATTGCGGATCAGGTCGAAATCCGGCGCCTTGAAGCTCTGCCAGTCGGTGACGATGGCCAGCGCATCGGCCCCTTCAAGCGCTTCTTCCTTGCTGTCCAGCAAGACCAGGTCAGGCCGCTCGCCGTAGAGGCGACGGCATTCCGGCATTGCCTCCGGGTCGTAGGCGCGAACCTGCGCGCCGGCCCGCCAGAGCTGCTCCAGCAAGGTCCGGCTCGGCGCTTCGCGCATATCCCCGGTGTTGGCCTTGAAGGCAAGGCCCCACAGGGCAATGACCCGGCCGCGCAGATCGCCGCCGTAGTAGTGGTGAATGCTTTCGCCGACCTTGCGTTTCTGCCGCTCGTTGACCGTGGCCACCGCATGCAGGATCGCTGGCTCGTGGCCGGCGGTTTTTGCCGATGCCTTCAGCGCGCTCACATCCTTCGGGAAGCAGGCGCCGCCGTAGCCGCAGCCAGGGTAGATGAAGTCGTAGCCGATGCGCGGATCGGCGCCAATGCCACGGCGCACCGCTTCGATATCGGCACCGAAGAGTTCGGAAAGCCCCGCCATCTCATTCATGAAAGAGATCTTGGTGGCCAGGAAGCAGTTGGCCGCGTACTTGGTCAGCTCGGCGCTGCGCCGATCCATGACCATGATCTTCTCGCGATTGCGGTTGAACGGGTTGTAGAGCTCCTGGAGCAGTTCGATGCTGGCGGGCTCGCTGGAACCGATGATGATCCGGTCAGGCCGCTGGCAATCGCTCACCGCCGCGCCCTGCTTGAGGAACTCGGGATTGGACACCACGTCGATGTGCAGTTCGCGACGACCACGCTCGGCAAGGACCTGGCTCATCAAGGCCTGCAGTTCGTCGGCGGTGCCCACCGGCACGGTGGACTTGTTGATGACGACCTGGTCGTTTCCGGTGACGCTGGCAATGCCCCTGGCCACCTCGAACACCTGGCTGAGGTCCGCCTGCCCTTCGGCATCGGATGGCGTGCCGACGGCGATGAACTGCACCCGGGCATGGCGAACGGCGTCCTCCAGCGAGCCGGAGAAGCGCAGGCGCCCCGCCTGGACATTGGACTGCACCATACCCGTCAGGCCGGGCTCGAAGATCGGCACCTCGCCACGCTCGAGCATCGCCCGCTTGCCGGCGTCGCTTTCAATGCACAGCACGTTGTGGCCAACGTTGGCCAGCACGGCAGCCTGCACCAGGCCGACGTAACCCGCCCCGAAAACACCGATATTCATTCCCGCTCCCCAAGGCTTCGGCGGCGTGCCAATCAGCCCAGCTTATTGAACAGCGTCAGCGACGCGATCTTCACGTAACTCTGCTGCGACGCTTCCAGGATGATCGACTGGAACGACAGCCGCGACAGGGCCTCGGCATAGTCCAGCTCGCGCAGGTCAGCCTGCACGGCCTTGTTCACCAGGGTCACGTCTTCGTTGTCAGTCAGGGTGGACTCCACCACGTTCAGGCGTGCGCCGATGCCACCGCGCACCGAGTCGACCACGGTCATGCCGTTGTCCAGGTTGGTCAGGGCCTCAGCCACGGAATCCCGGACCTGCAGGCTGCCGGCCGGTGTGTCGGGGGCGTTGTCCAGGGTCATGCGCAGGTTCGCGATGGTGTCGAGGATGCCCTGTTTCTGCTGGCTGGCCTGGGGAGTGACTTCGATGGTTTCCCCGCCAACCGGCAGGCCGTCGAACTTGATATTGACGCCCCGGAACACCACCTGGTCGGCGGTGGTGTCATCACTGTCGATGGCACCGCTGCCGAGCACCGGGGTGGTCGTACCCAGTTCGAAAATCTCGTAGCTGTTGGCGTCCGGGTTGCCGAACACGATCTCCACACCCGCATTGGGAAATGGCGGATTGCCGGAAAACGCGACCTCGTCCTGCACCAACGGCGCCGAGGGGCTCAGGGTGGAGCCGGCAGGGCTGTTGGTCAGGGCGCTGTCCAGGCGGCCGGCGTTGATCACGTTCTCGAAGATGGCCTTGCCGTTGTCACTGATGGCCACTTGCAGCGAGCTGGCGATCTGCAGCTTGCGCTGGCCTTCGTCGCCCTCATAGCTGTAGCTGCCATCGGCGTTGCGCACGAAGGGTTGGGTCTTGCCCTGGAAGCCGGAGAAGATGTACTCGCCGCGTGCGTTGCGGGTGTTCATCAGGCTCAGCAACTCATCTTCCCGTTCGCGCAGTTCAGCGGCGATGGACTTGCGGTCCGCAGCGCTGAGGGCGCCATTGCCCGCCTCCCCGGCCAGCTCGCGCACGCGCTGGAGCACCGTGTTGACCGACTCCAGGGTGGCCTCCTCCTGGGTCAGGCTGTTCTTGGCCGCCGTCAGGTTGGAGCTGTACTGCTCGAGGATGCCCTGCTGCTGGTCGAGCTGCAGCAGGCGCACCGACGCCACCGGGTCATCCGCGGGGGTCAGGATGCGATTGCCGGTGCTGATCTGCTCTTGGGTACGGGTCACATTGGCGTAGTTCCGCTGCAGCCCCATCACGCCGTTATTGAATTGCTGGATGGTAGAAATTCGCATGGCCGGGTCCGTCAGCGGAAGGTGTTCATCAGGGTATCGAACAGGCTGCGCGCAACTTGAATCACCTGCGACGAAGCGTTGTAGTACTGCTCGAACTTGATCAGATTGCCCGCCTCTTCATCGAGGCTGACAGCGGACAGGGAATCCCGGTTGTCGGTGGCCTGTTTGAGGATCGCCGCACTGGCTTCGCTGTCGACCCGCGCCTGGGCGGTGAGGGTGCCAACGCGCTCGACCAGGTCGCCGTAGCCGTCGGTGAAGCTCGAACCGGTGCCATTGACCAGGGCATCGACACCAACGGCAGCCTTGGTCTGCAGGTCCGCCAGCTTCAGCGCGTTGCGGTTGTCGGAGACGCCATTGGCGCTGACGGCAAGGCTGAAGCTGTCGCCAGTCTCTGCCCGACCGCTGAAGCTCTGCTTGATCTCGAACGACTGGGTCGTCGGCGGCGTGCCGGTGGTCACCGAAACCGTGTAGCTCAGTTCGTTGGTCTGCCCCGGCGTCACGTTCAGGGTTCCGGAAGCCGGCTGGCTGATGGTCACCCCAGCCGGCAGGCCGGAAAACGACAGGGTGCCGCTGGGCGAGCCTGCGGTGTAGTCCAGGGTGATCGAGGAAATCGCCGCCAGGTGTGCCTGGCTCATGGGCTTGAGCACGTTGTTAATGGACGGCTGACCAATGGCGCCGGTGCCCTTGTTCTGCAGGTTGGCTTCCGAATGCAGCGGCGCAGCGAAGGCCAACTGGTCCGCCTGGTCCAGCACGGCCTTCATGTCCAGCGCACCGGAGCGGGTCGGCTGGAGGATGAACTTGTCGCCGGTGGTGGGCGGCGGCGTGCCCAGGGCAATCTGGAAGCCCTGATCGCGTCCCGCGCTGTCCTTGATGGTCAGCGTGCCGGACGGAGTGCTGTCGGTAACCACCATCTCCTGGTTGTCGCTCAGGCGGCGCACCGTGTAGGGCGGCGTGGCCGTGGCGTCGTATTCCATCTGGTAGTCGCTGGTGGAAAGCAGACTGGTGTTGGTGATGTTCAAGGCCGGCTGGGCATTGCTGTTGCCGGAGAACGCCTTGACCCGCAGCGCCGCCAACGCCGGATCGTTGTAGTCACCGAACAGCGCCGTACCCACTTGCCCTTTCAGGTCCAGGCCTTGGCCCAGTTGGGTGTTGACCTGTTCGGTGATGGCGAGGGCCAGGCGGCCCACCGAGTTGAGACTGGCGTCGAGGGTCTCCTCGCGGTAGCGGACCAGGCCACCCAACTCGCCGCCGCTGAGCAAGGTGGTGACGCCCTGGCGCGAGTCGCCGCTGACGAATTCCAGCTCGAAACGGGTCGGGTCGCCTTTGCCGGGGACGGCCTCCAGGCGGTTCGCCGTGCTACCCACCACCAGAGGCTGACCGGTACCGACGAAGATGCTCTGGGTGCCGTCGCTTTGCGGCACCACGCTGACGCCCACATAGGTGGACAGCTGGCGGATGGCTTCCTCGCGGGCGTCCATCAGGTCGTTCGGTTCCTTGCCGTTGGCCGAGGCGACGGCAATCGCGTCGTTCAGGCTGGCGATGGACCCGGCCAGGCGGTTGACCTGGTCAGTGACGGAAGACAGTTGCTTGTTCAGCGATTCGTTCTGCGCCGCCAGCCTGTCGTAGATGGTGTTGAAACGTCGCGCCAGGCCCTCGGCCTCGGACAGCACCAACTGCCGCGCCGGAATGTTCGCAGGGTCCTCCGCTGCCGTCTGCATGGCGGCGAAAAAGCTCTTCAGCGACGGGCTGATGCCGGTGGTCGTACCGGACAGCAGCGAATCGAGCTGGTCGATCTGACTCTTGTAGGCATCCACGTCACTGCTGAGTGAGGTGGTGTTGCGCAGCTGCGCGGTGAGGAATTCGCTGTAGCTGCGACGGATATCCGTCAGGCTCACGCCACTGCCGATGTAGCCCGAACCGGAGAACTGCGGCAGCGTGGTCGCCTGGGCCGCACTCTGGCGCGTGAAACCGGGGGTGTTGACGTTGGCGATGTTGTGACCGGTGACGGTCAACTGGCTCTGGCTGACGCGCAGCCCGGACAAGCCAATGTTCAGTAAGTCAGCCATGACTCAGCCTCATATCCTGGTGGTCGTGCCGTCGACGGCGGCAACGGCCTGGTAGATCTGCATGCCGCGAGCGATCTGGGTGATCTTGCGGGCGTACTGGGGGTCGGTGGCGTAGCCGGCCTTCTGCAGCTCGCGCACGAACTGCTCCGGCTTCTCCGCGGAATCCAGCGCTTGCTGGTAGCGGTCGTTGTTCTGCAGGAAGCTCACATAGTCGTTGAAGCTCTGCTCGAAGGAGTTGTAGGAGCGGAACGACGCCGCTTCCTTCACCGCCTTGCCGCCTTTGTACTCGGTGGTCATGACCCGCGCCGACTCGCCGTCCCAGCTCTTGTGGGCCTTGATGCCGAACAGGTTGTGACTGCTGGTGCCATCGCCCTCGCGGATGATCGACTTGCCCCAGCCGGTTTCCAGCGCGGCCTGTGCCACCAGGTAGCGGGGGTCGACGCCGATGCGCTCGGCGGCCTTCTCGGCCATCGGCAGCAGCGTTTCAATGAACTCGTTGCGCGAGGCGAACACACGCTTGCCGGCGGATTTGGTGGAATCGACGCCGGCCACCGACTCGCGCTCCGGCGCGGCGTAGGTCTTGGCCGGGGTCCAATCCTTGCCGGCCAGCGATGTACCAGCGACCTGCTCGGGCGACGGCACGATGCCGGCCACCTGACGGTCACTCAGCCTGCTCGGCAGAGATAGCCGACGCTGGTTGAGCAGCCTGGAGTCATCACGCGCGGGGGCGCTGGTCTCTTCGGTCTTCGCCACCGGCTTGCTGCCCTGTGCCGGCCAGTTGGCCTGAACACCGGACTGGACCTGGGCGAAGGGGTTCGGACGATCCGAGTGGCGGGTCTTGGACAACTGACGGGTCAGCACATCGGCCAGGCCCACACCGCCCTGCTTGGACAGGGTCACGGCCAACTGCTGGTCGTGCATCTCCTGGTAGGTCTTGGTCTCGTTGCTGTTCAGGTAGTTGCCTTCGGAGAAGGCCTCACCGGCCTGACGCATGGACTTCATCATTTCGTTGAGGAACAGCGACTCAAACTCCTGGGCCACCTTGCGGATGTTGCCCTCGCTGTCGCGATCCTTGCCGGTCTTGAGTTGGCTGAGCCGGTTCAGGTCGGTGTAGGCGCCGCTGTCCAGCCTGGAGCCGGTGGCGAGACCTGCGGAGAGTTTCGAGTTCATCGCCATGCCCTTAAATCACGATCAGGTCGGCTTGCAGGGCACCGGCCTGCTTGAGCGCTTCGAGGATGGCCATCAGGTCGGACGGTGCCGCCCCCACCTGGTTGACCGCACGCACGATCTCGTCGAGCGTGGTACCGGGGCCGAACTTGAACATCGGCTTGGCCTCTTCCTCGGCATTGACCCTGGACCGCGGCACGACCGCGGTCTGGCCGCCGGAGAAGGCTTCCGGCTGGCTGACGATGGGGTCTTCGGTGATGGTGACGGTGAGGCTGCCGTGGGTCACGGCGGCCGGCTGAACCCGCACGTTCTGGCCAATGACGATGGTGCCGGTGCGCGAATTGATGATGACCTTGGCCACGGCCTGGCCGGCCTCGACCTCCAGGTTCTCGATCACCGAGAGGTAGTCCACGCGCTGGCTCGGGTCCAGCGGCGCACTGACGCGCACGGAGCCGCCATCGATGGCCTGGGCTACGCCTGGGCCAAGCAGTTCGTTGAGCTTGTCGACGATGTTCTTCGCGGTGGTGAAGTCCGGGCGATTGAGGTTCAGGGTCAGGGTATTGCCCTGCTCGAAACCGCTCGGCACCGGGCGCTCGACGGTGGCGCCGGAGGGAATGCGGCCGGACGAGGGAACGTTGACCGTAATCTTCGAACCGTCGCTGCCTTCGGCGTCGAACCCGCCCACCACCAGGTTGCCCTGGGCGATGGCGTAGACATTGCCGTCGATGCCCTTGAGGGGGGCCATCAACAGGCTGCCGCCACGCAGGCTCTTGGCGTTGCCGATGGAGGAAATGGTGACGTCGATGGTCTGGCCCGGTTTGGCGAAGGGCGGCAGGTCGGCGTGGATGGACACCGCCGCGACGTTCTTCAGCTGTACGTTGCCGACGTTGGCCGGCACCTTGATGCCGAATTGCGCCAGCATGTTGTTGAAGGTCTGCAGGGTGAAGGGCGTCTGGGTGGTCTGGTCACCCGTGCCATTCAGGCCCACCACCAGGCCGTAGCCGATGAGCTGGTTGTTACGCACGCCCTGGATGCTCGCCAGGTCCTTCAGGCGTTCGGCCTGAACGGTGCCGGCGGCAATCAGCAGGCAGAGGGCTGATATCAGTCGCTTCATGGTCAGCCTCATCAGAACGGGAACAGCGGGCTGATGAAGAACCGATCGAACCAGCCGGGCTGACTGGCATCAGCGAAGGCGCCAGTGCCGGAATAGGTGATACGCGCATCCGCCACGCGGTTGGACGGCACGGTGTTATCGGTACCGATATCGTCGGCGCGGACCATCCCGGCGATGCGCACCAGTTCGTCTCCGGTGTTCAGGGTCAACCACTTCTCGCCGCGTACCGCGAGGATGCCGTTGGGCAGCACTTCCGAGACGGTGACGGTGATGGAGCCGGACAGGCTGTTGCTCTGCCCTGCCTTGGAGTCACCCTTGGTATCGCGGGTGGCGTTGTACTCCGCGTCCAGGGACAGGCGCGCGGCGTCCAGCGGATTGAGGCCGCCATTGGGGTTATTCACCGAGACGCCGCCGCCGAACAGGGACGTCAGGCCGATGTTGGCGTTGCTGTCCTTCTGGATCTGCGAGTTGGCGTTCTTGCTGGCCTGGGTGCGCTCGTTGAGGGTGATGGTGATGATGTCACCCACGCGGTAGGCCTTGCGGTCGTCGTAGAGGTTGGTCTCGAAGCCGGCCTGGTAGATGGCGCCGTTGGTCTGCGCCGCCGGCAATGGCGTGCGCGGCAGTACGGGCGCGTAGTACGGATCGTTCGGCCGCGGAGCCGGCTGCACACAGCCCTGGATAAAGGCGATACCGAGCAGCGGGAGAAGAATGATCAGCCGGTTCATGGCGACTACCTCAAGGCGTTACAGGTTCTGCGTGACGAAAGCGAGCATCTGGTCAGCGGTGGAGATGACCTTGGAGTTCATCTCGTAGGCGCGCTGGGTGGTGATCATGTTCACCAGCTCCTCGACCACGCTGACGTTGGAGTTTTCCAGGGTGTTCTGCTGCACGGTCCCGAGACCGGTGAGGCCCGGAGTGCCGACCTGCGGCGCGCCGCTGGAAGCGGTCTCCAGGAACAGGTTGTTGCCGATGGCCTGGAGGCCGGCCGGATTGACGAAGTCGGCGGTCTGGATGTTGCCGATCACCTGGGCGGCAGGGTTGCCGGCGGTGGTGACGGAAACGGTGCCGTCCTCACCCACGGTGAAGGTCTGCACATCGGTGGGGAGCACGATGGCCGGCTCCAGGGCAAACCCCTGGGAGGTGACCAGCTGGCCGTCGGAGTTCAGGTGGAAGCTGCCGTCGCGGGTGTAGCCGACGGTACCGTCCGGCATCAGGATCTGAAAGAAGCCGCGCCCGTTGACCGCCATGTCCAAGGGTTGTTCGGTGGTTTGCAGGCTGCCCTGGGTAAAGATCTTCTGGGTGCCGGCGATGCGCACACCCGTACCCAGTTGCAGACCGGTAGGCAGCTCGCTGTCCTGGCTGGTCTGGCCGCCCGGCTGGCGACGGATCTGGTACAGCAGGTCCTCGAACTCGGCGCGGTCGCGTTTGAACCCCGTGGTCGACACGTTCGCCAGGTTGTTGGAAATGGTGGTCATGTTCATGTCCTGGGCGGACAGGCCGGTCTTGCTGACCCAGAGTGCCGGAAGCATCTATCTCTCCTCGGGCGCCGGAATCATGGCGCCGCGTACTGGTGATTAGCTGAACTGCAAGACCCGCGCCATCGCCGAGGCATTCTCCTCGGCGGTACGCATCATCTTCACGGAAAGCTCGAACTGGCGGGACAGCGAGAGGATCGCCGTCATCTCTTCCACGGCATTGACGTTGCTGGCTTCGAGGAAGCCGGAGGTCACCTGCACATTGGCATCCGCCTGCACCAACTGCTGCGGGTCCTTGACCCGGATCATGCCGTCGCTGCCTTTCTCCAGCTGCTTGGGATCGGGATTGACCAGCTTGATGCGGTCCACCTCCGCCACCACGTTGGGACTCTCGCCCAGGGCGCGGATGCTGATGGTGCCGTCCTGGCCGATCTCGACTTTCTGCTCCGGCGGAATGGCAATGGGACCGGCATTGCCCATGACCGGCAAACCATTGCCGGTGCGCAGTTGGCCGAGGGCATCGATCTGCAGGCTGGCGGTACGCACGTAGGCTTCGCTGCCGTCCGGGGACTGGACCGCGATCCAGCCCTCTCCTTCGATGGCCACATCCAGGTCACGACCGGTTTCCTGCAAGGCACCCGGGGTGAAGTCGGTACCCGGGCGCTCGGTCATGGCATAGACCCGCGACGGAAAGCTGTCACCAAACACCGGCATGGAGCGCGCCTGCTCGAAGTCGCGACGGAAACCGGTGGTGGAGATGTTCGCCAGGTTATTGGCATGAGCACGCTGGGCCAGGCTGTTCTGGCTGGCTCCGCTCATCGCGACGTAAAGCATCTTGTCCATGAATCTCTCCGAGTGGGCGTTGCCGCCCTTGGCTCTTTGCAGGCTATCCAGCAAGCGCCATGCCAAACTCGAATATCATTCACAAGATACTGAAATAAAAGGATTTTTCAGAAAATAAAAAGACCCTTTGCAGGGCCTTGTCAAAGCGCTGGCGGCCAGCGGCTGCCGCCAGCGGCAAGGGGATTTGCCGCCAGTAGGAGCGGGCTTGCCCGCGAATGGGCAAACCTTCTCCATAGTACGGATGAGCGCGCGAGCTAGAGCCAGGCTAGGCGAAAGTGGTCCGAGGAAGCGGAGTTTACGACTGTAAATGAGCATTCCTCGGATCACTTTCAACGACGCATGGCCGACGCGCAGCCGCTCATCAACGCAGGTTGATGATGGTCTGGGTCACGGCGTCCTCGGTCTGGATGGTCTTGGCATTGGCCTGGTAGTTGCGCTGGGCAACGATCAGGTTCACCAACTGATCCGACAGCTCGACGTTGGAGTCTTCCAGCGCGCCGGCCTGCAGGGCACCCAGTGTGCCGGAGCGCGGCGTGCCGACCACCGGCTCACCGGACTCGAAGGACTGCACCCAGCCCGTCTTGCCTACCGGGCTGAGCCCCTGGACGTTGGCGAAGTTGGCGAGGATCACCTGGCCCTGCACCTTGGACTGGCCGTTGGTGTAACGGGCGAAGATCACGCCGGTGTCGTCGATTTCCAGACCGGCCAGCTGGCCAGTGGTGTAGCCATCCTGGCTGATGCTGTTCACCGCAAAGGCGCTGGAGTACTGGGTGGAACCGCGGATGTCGACGCTGATGCCACCGGCGTTGGCAGTGGCGCCGTTGGCCGACCAGGTGGCCGGGGTACCGCCATCGGAAACCGCGGGCACCCAGTCGTCGAGGTTCATCAGGCCGGTGGCCGGGTCGTAGTTCAGCTCGCCGCCCGCAGCCATGCCGGCCGTGTTCAGGCTACC
Source organism: Pseudomonas sp. D(2018) (assembly GCF_005502555.1). Classification (NCBI taxonomy): domain Bacteria; kingdom Pseudomonadati; phylum Pseudomonadota; class Gammaproteobacteria; order Pseudomonadales; family Pseudomonadaceae; genus Pseudomonas; species Pseudomonas sp. D(2018). Next base: position 56,478 of record NZ_SCOK01000008.1, on the reverse strand, counting down.
GTCGGCATTGAACTGCAGGTTGGTGGTGTGGGGATCGGTGCTGGTGGGGTCGGACGGATTCCGGCCATCCACGAGCACGGCCATGGTCCAGTCGTTGGTCACCGGCGGGGTGGCCGACGGATCGGAGTTGTTGATGAAGTACTGGGTCATGACGTGGGCATTGCCCTGGGAGTCATAGATGTTGACCGAGGTGGACGAGGTGTAGGTCGTCGGGTCGCTCGGGTCGAACGGGGTATTGGTCGGCGCCTTGGTGGTGGAGTTCAGGTTGAACTTCTGCTGGATCTCGGTAGTGGCCTTGGGGGCCTGGTTCCCGGTCTGGATCTGCAGGTCGCTGACCACGCCGTTCTGCACATTGCCGTTACCGTCGATACCGTAACCCTGCAGGCGGTAGCCGAAGTTGTTGACGATGTAGCCGTTGCGGTCGGTGCCGAAATAGCCGGCACGGGTGTAGCTGATCTCGCCGTTGTTGCTGGTCTGGAAGAAGCCGTTGCCGTTGATGGCCAGGTCCAGCGCGTTCTGGGTGTAGTTGATGTTGCCCTGGTTGAACAGCTGGGACACATCGCCAAGGGCCACACCGCTACCTTGGGCGTTCTTGCCGGTGCCGAGCACCGAGGCAGCGTAGACGTCGGCGAACTCCGCGCGGGACTGTTTGAAACCTGCAGTGCCCGCGTTGGCAATGTTGTTGCCGGTGACGTTGAGGTCGCTGGTCGCCGCCCGCAGGCCGCTGAGACCGATGTTGAACGCCATTTCTATCTCCTTTGCCGGTGCTTCCCGGCGCTCTGAACCGGGAAGTTATTGACCGATGACCTGGACCTTGGACAAGCCGACGCTGCCGATGCCGGCGAGGTTGAGCATCAGCTCGCCGCCGTTCTGCGACAGGGTGACGCTGTCGACGTTGGCCGGCAGCATGGTGTAGAGGGCCTTGGTTTCGCCGCCGTACTGAGCCTGCGCTTCGAACTTGTAGGTACCGGGCGGCATGACCTTGCCGCTGGAGTCCTTGCCGTCCCACATGAAGCTGACGCTGCCGGCAGGCTGCTCGCCCAGGTTGATGCGATTCACCAGGGTGCCGGCGGTGTCATAGACGTTGACCCAGACGTTACTGCTGGAAATGGGCAGGTTGGCGCTGGCCTTGAAGGTTTCGGCGGTGTCCACCACGGCCTTCTCGGACGGTACGATCACCTTGCGTCCCACCAGGGACGAGGCCTGCAGGGCCTGGGATGACTGATAGCCAGAGAGCAGCGAGCCCATGCTGGTGTTCAGTTTCTCGATGCCCTCTACCTGGCTGAACTGCGCCAGCTGCGCAATGAACTCACCATTTTCCTGGGGCGCCAGCGGGTCCTGGTTGTTCAACTGGGCGACCAGCAGCTCAAGGAATTCGTTCTTGCCAAGATCGTTGCTGGTCTTGGTTTCGTTCTTGATGGCGTATTGATCGAGAAAGGACTGGCCATCGGTGGACGATACGTTGCTGACACTCATGCGGGTTCGCTCCCTGTTACTGACCCAGGGTCAGCACTTTCTGCATCATCTGTTTGGCGGTGTTCATCATTTCCACGTTGGTCTGGAACGACCGGCTGGCGGAAATCATGTCGGCCATTTCTTCGACCACGTTCACGTTCGGGTAGTAGACGTAACCTTCCGCGTTGGCCGCCGGGTGGTTGGGCTCGTAGCGCGGCGTCAGGGTGCTCTGGTCTTCGACTACACCGAGGACTTGCACGCCGGCGCCGGACTGGTCCTGGTCGGCGAACAGCGAGCCGCGATCACCACCGCCCAGGCTGTCCTGGAACATGGTGGCGAACACCGGATGACGGGCGCGGTAGGTCTGGTCGAGGCTGGAGGAAACGGTCTCGGCGTTGGCAATGTTGCTGGAGATGGTGTTCAGCCGAGTGTTCTGCGCACTCATGCCGGTGCCGGCGATGTTGAAGATGCTGGACAGGGACATGGCTTGGCTCTCCGTTATTCGCCGCGCAGGGCGCCGATCAGCCCTTTGAATTTGCTGTTGAGTAAGGTGAAGCTGGCCTGGAACTGCATGGCGTTCTCGGTGTAGTTCGATTGCTCGAGCTGGGCGTCGACGGTGTTCTGGTCGACGGCGGCCTGGAACGGGATGCGGTACTTCAGCGAGGCATCCGCCAGATCGAAGCCTTCGGCGGCGATATGCCGTTCGTTGGTCCGGGCGGCCTGGAAGCCGCCCTGGGCAGCCTTCTCGGACTGCTGGGCCAACACGCTGGCGAAGTCGAGGTCACGAGCCTTGTAGTTCGGGGTATCGGCGTTGGCGATGTTGTTGGCCAGCACCTCGCCACGCTGAGCGCGGAAGCTGAGGGCTTGCTGATGGATGCCGAGGGCCTTTTCGAAACTGATGCTCATGTCCGGAACCTTTGCCAGTGGCAATCTGGGTTGCTTGCCTGACATTCAGCAAAGGCCGTGCCAAATATGTTTTTCCTTTATTTTCAATATTTTATGAAAATTTTGAGCGGCAAAAAGCGGCAATGGACGCTGGACGGGCGGCAAAGCGGCAAGGGCAACTTGCCGCTGGTTGCCGCTTTGCCGGGGGCATCCGGCGATAGAACAGGTAGGAGCGAGCTTGCTCGCGAATGATCGCGCCCGGGACTTTCGCGAGCAGAGCTCGCTCCTACAAAAAGAGCTCAGCGGAGAAAAAAGAAGGCCGCCCTCGGACGGCCTTGGTGCTCTCAGTGCTCTCAACGAGCCAGTGGATACAACCTGTCGTCGAACTGGTCCAGCCGCGGAAACTGAAGTGGCAGGTCCTGTTCCAGCCCCTGCAACCGGTCCTGATAGGCGCGCAGCAAGCCCTGGCGGGCATCGTTGCTGATATAGGGCACGTGCCAGGCCACGAAGGGTGGCAGGACGTCCAGGCCGACATACGCCAGGGTGCCACGCAGCAGGGGACGCAGCATGTCTTCCAGCGGACCATGGATGGCCCCCTCGCCGAACATGTGCTCGCGGCCGCCCAGGGTCAGGGTCACCAGTGCCTTCTTGCCGGCCAGGCCGCCCTGGTCGTAGAAGCGCTTGCCGCCGTAGCAGACGCCGGATACCAGCACCCGGTCGATCCAGCCCTTGAGGATGGCCGGGGTGGAGAACCAGTAGAGCGGGAAGTTGAGGATCAGCAGGTCGGCCCAGAGCAACTTCTCCAGCTCGCGCTGGATATCCGGCGAAATGTTGCCGGCCTTCACGCCTTCGCGCTGTTCCAGGGCATAGACCAGGTAATCAGGGTTTTGCCGCTCGCTGAAATCGGCGGCACTGGCTACCGGGTTCCATTCCAGGGCGTGGAGGTCGGATTGCCGGACTTCGTGTCCCTGCCCTTGCAGGGTTTCCACGGCCAGGTCGCGCAAGGCGCTGCAGAAGGACTGCGACTCGGGGTGGGCGTGGACGATCAGGATCTTCATGGGTGTTCCTTATGGGACGGTCCGTAGGTTGGCGCAGAGCGCAGCGAAGCCCAACAATCAGGGATTCGCCGCGCAACGCAAACCTTCATTCACGCGATTTCCAGTTGACCAATCAGTTCGGCCGCACAACGGGCAATGCGTCGGCAGGCCTCTTGCAGCGGCTCACTGCCCAGCACCAGCCCCAGGCGGATATGCCCGGCCGCGCTCGGCCCAAAGGCCTCGCCTGCCAGTACCGAAACCCCATGGTTGTCCAGCAGCCGGTCGGCGAAGTCTTGCGCAGACAACCCGGTCGGGCGGATATCCACCATCACGAACATGCCACCGTCCGGCTTCAGCGCGCGCAGGCCGGGGCAGCCTTCCAGGCTGGCGCACACCAGGTCACGGCGCTGGCGATAGGCCTCACGCATGGCGCCCAGCTCCGGCAAGCGAGCTTCCAGGGCAATGCAGGCAGCGTCCTGCACGAAGTCCGGCGAACCGTAGAGCATGCACAGGGCAAGGTTTTCCAGGTGCCCGGCCAACGCCTCTGATCCCACCACCCAGCCCACGCGCCAACCGGTCATGGCGTGGGACTTGGAGAGGCTGTTGATGGTCGCCGTACGCTCGGCCATGCCCGGCAGGCTGGCCGGGCTGATGTGCTCGCCTTCGAACAGCAGCTCGCTGTAGACCTCGTCGGAAATCATCCACAGGTCGTGAGCGATGCAGAGTTCAGCCAGGGCTTCCCAAGTGGTGCGCGGCAGGCTGGCGCCGGAAGGATTGTGCGGGCTGTTCAGGGCCAGGGCGCGGGTACGCGGCGTGATGACGGCGGCCACGTCCTCGGCCTGGATGCGAAAGCCGTTCTCCGAGCGCACCGGCACCGGGATCACCTTGGCGCCACAGGCGCCGAACACGGCTTCGTAGGTGACATACATGGGTTCGGCAACGATGACTTCGTCCCCCGGATTGAGCAGGCACTGCACCACGCAGTACAGCGCGCACTGGGCACCGGCCAGCACCACCACCTGGTCGGTGTCGACGTTTTGTCCGCTGCGCTGGTTGTGCCAGGCGGCGATGCGCTGGCGCAGGGCGAACTTGCCGCGTACGTCGGAATAGTGAGTGTTGCCGTTGAGCAGACTGTCGATGGCCGCCTGGACGATGGGCTGCGGTGTGTCGAAGTCAGGGTCGCCCACCGACAACAGGAGAATGTCGTCACCCCGGGCCTGGCGCTCCAGGGCACGGTAGTGAATGTTCCAGGCGGCTGCGCCGTCGCCGGCGATACGTTGGGTGAGGTCGGAAAAGCGCATGGATAGCTCCTTGGCCCGTGCTCAGCGAGCGCAGGCGTGTTTCAGTTCGATCAGGGTGATACCGGGATGGCCGAAGCCTGTGCGCAGGTCGCGTTCCAGTTCGTCGAGACTCTGTGGCTGCTGCACGGCGCAGCCGAAGGCGCGGGCCAGTCCGGCGAAATCCGGGTTGCGCGGCAGTACGCCCAGCGGCTCGATGTCCAGGGCCAGCATGTCGTCACGGATCTGGCCCAGTGCATCGTTGTTCCACAACAACACCACCAGCGGGCTGTCCAGTTCCTCCACGGCAGTGGCCAGTTCCTGGACGGTGTAGAGGAAACCACCGTCGCCCACCAGGACCAGGCCGGGCCGCGTCGGCGCGCCGAACTTGGCGCCGATACCAGCCGGTAATCCATAGCCGAGGGTGCCGTAGCCGGTGGGGTGCAGCCAGCTGCGCGGCGCCCGGCTGGCGAAGGCATAGTTGCCGGTGTAGGCCAGCTGGGTCATGTCGGTACTGATGAAGGCATTCGCCGGAAGCACAGCAGCAATGCGGTCGAGGATCGCCTGGTGGATAGCCTGCAGCGGTCCGTGCCCATTGCGAATTGCCTCGCGCAGCCGGTCGACGCGCGCCACGGCCGCCTCCCCTGCCCTGCCCGCCGCCGGCAGGTGGACCAGCAAGGCCTCCAGGGTCTGCCGGGCATCGCCCTTGAGCGCGACCGTGCAGGGATAGAAGTCGTTGAACTTGCGCGGGTCGATATCAACGCGGATCAGCTCGCCGGTGAGCGGCAGGCGCTCGCGCCAGAAGTCGGTGTCGGCCATCTCGGTGCCCACCGCCAGTACCACATCAGCCTCTGCGATCATTTCCCACCCCGGCGCCATGCAAAGGCTCGAGCCGGCGTTCAACGGTGCCTCAGGCGGTAGCAGCCCCTTGCCGGCAACGCTGGTAAAGACCGGCGCGGCCAAGCGCTCGCTGACGGCCTGGAGGGCATCGGCGCCCCCCAACGCACCGCCGCCCGCGATGATCATTGGCCGCTTCGCCGTAGCCAGTCGGTTCGCCGCCGCTTGCAGTGCATCGCCAGCGGGCAGCCCATGACCGGGTCGGCGGACCACTTCACTACTCCAATCCCTCGAGATAGGCGCCGCCAGCACGTCCAACGGAACCGAGATATGCACCGGGCGTGGACGTTCACCGTCGAATACGGCGAAGGCACGGGCCACCAGCTCTGGCAGGTCCTCGGGCGTCAAGGCCACGGCCGAGAAGGCTGTGATGGGCGCGGTAATGGCGCGCTGGTCCTGGGTTTCGTGCAGGCAGCCCCAGCCTTTGCCGAGGCTCGCCGTATGGTTGACGCTTGAGATCACCAGCATCGGGATCGAATCGGCGTAAGCCTGGCCAATCGGCGTGGCGGCGTTGGTCACGCCCGGGCCGGTGATGATGAAGCAGACCCCGGGCTTGCCGCTGACGCGGGCATAGCCATCGGCCATGAATCCGGCACCCTGCTCGTGACGGGTCAACACATGACGGATACCACTGCCGGGCAGGCCGCGGTACAACTCCAGGGTGTGCACGCCGGGAATACCGAACACGGTATCGACGCCGTAGTTGGCCAACAGACGGACCAGGGCCTGGCCGCCGGTGAGGGTGTTCTGGTGTTGCATGAGGTGTCTCCTCGAATCGATGCCAAGACCTGGAGGAGCCAGCGTGCTGGCGAAACTCTCGTGCTCAGTCGTTCGCGAGCAAGCTCGCTCCTACAGGGGGGGATGTCATTCCGCGATACGAATCAGTGCATCCACCGCCACGGCGCCGTCGACACTCACCAGCAGCGGATTGACGTCCAGCTCCAGCAACTGCCCCGCGTTCTCGCAGGCGTAATCGGCCACCGCGCGAATGGCGGCCACCAAAGCTTCCAGATCTGCCGCCGGGCGACCCCGGAAGCCGGTGAGCAACGGCGCACTGCGCAAGCTCAGCAGAGCATCCCGGATGGCCGCGTCATTGGTGGGAAGCAGCAGGCTGCGGCTGTCCTTGAGCAACTCCACCAGGACGCCGCCGGAACCGATCACCAGGGCCAGGCCGAAGCCTTGCTCGCGCTTGATGCCGACGATCAGCTCCGCCAATGGCGCCGTGGCCATACGCTCCAGCAGAACCTGGTCGAATACGACGCCCGGCGCATAGGCGGCAATGCGTTGCCGCATCTCGCCAAGGGCCTGCGTCAGCGCCTCGGCATTTTTCAGGTTGAGGGCCACGGCACCGGCTTCGGTCTTGTGCGGCAACTGCGCACTGACGGCCTTCAGCACCAACGGATAACCAAGCTGGTCGGCATCCTCCAGTGCCCGCTCCGGGGTACTGAGCAGCGCCTGCGGTACCGGCAGGCCAAAGGCGCGCAGAGCCTGTTTGGATTGCCACTCATCCCACAACTCGCCATCGGCCAGTGGCGATGGGCTCATCGGCACAAGGGCGGATTCGCCACGGGCCAAGAGCGCCTCGCGGCGCGGCCGGTAGGCGGCGATGCGACCCCATGCGGCGAGGCCATCCTCTACCCCTTGCAGCGCAGCGACGCCACGGGCGTGCAGGTAATCCCGGGCGGCTGCAGGTAGCAACTCGGGGAAGGCCGACGCGATGAAGCCGGTCTTGCCATGGCGCTCCAGGGCCTTGCAGTAGAGCTCCAGAAGCAGGTCACATTGCGGTCGTTCACCGGTTTCTTCACCGGGATAGTCCAGCACCAGCAGTGCCGCGTCGGCCGCGCTGCGCAGCGCGCTGTCGAGCATGTGCTCCAAGGCGTCGCCGTTACCCCAGATGGCCGTGGTGAAATCCAGCGGGTTGGCGATGTTGGCGTAGCTCGGCAGGGTCTGCGCCAGCGCGTGGTGCTGGCCAGCGTCCAGTTTCGGCAGGTGCAGGCCGTTGGCCTCGGCATAGTCGGCGATCAGCCCGGCATCGCCACCGGAACACGCCAGGGCGATAAGGCTGGGGCCGGCCGGCAGCGTGCCGCAGGCAGCGGCCTTGAGCGTTTCCATGAAACTTACCGGGCCGCTGACGCGGATCACTCCCAGGCGCTCGAACAGGCTGTCGTACAGCGCATCGGAACCGGCCAGGGAGCTGGTATGACTGAGCGCCAGTTCGGCGCCGATCTGCGACACACCCGTCTTCAGGGCGATGATCGGGACACCCTTCTCCAGCGCCTTGTGTGCCGCACGGGCGAAGCCCGGCACATTCTTCAGGCCTTCCAGGTGCAGGCCGATGGCCGTGACGCGCGGCTCGTCCAGCAGCACGTCCATCAGTTCCGCCACGCCCAGTTGGGCCTGGTTGCCCACCGAAGCCATATAGGCCACCGGCAACGAGCGGTCGCTCATGGACAGGTTGTAGGCGAAGTTGCCGCTCTGGGTGAGCACGGCCACCCCTTTCTCGACCTGCTTGCCGCCGTGGGCCACCGGCCAGAGGGCAGCGCCGTGCAGGTAGTCGAGCAGGCCGTAGCAGTTGGGCCCGAGCAGTGCCATCTCACCCGCTGCAGCCAGCAACTGCGCTTGCAGGGCCTGGCCTTCAGCGCCCGTTTCGGCAAAGCCGGAGGCATAGCAGATGGCGCCACCGGCACCCTTGGCCGCCAATGCGGCAACGCTTTCCAGGGTCTGTTCGCGGTTGGTGGCGATGAAGACCGCATCCGGTCCGCACGGCAGCTCGGCGACGGTGGAAACGCAGGGGACGCCTTCCAGCTCGGCATGCTGCGGATTGACCAGCCACATCTGGCCGGCAAAACCGCCTTCGGCACAACGCTTGAGGGCGCGGGCCATGCTGCGGCCGCCGACGAAGGCCAGGTGACGTGGCGCCAGCAGGCGCTTGAGGTTGTCTCGTTGAGTCATGCTCGGCCTCCGGTCAGCGCAGCAACGGCCGCAGCAGTTCGCGGGAAATGATGTGGCGCTGGATTTCCGAGGTGCCTTCCCAGATCCGCTCGATTCGCGCGTTGCGCCAAATACGTTCCACCGGGCCCTCATCCATCAGGCCCATGCCGCCAAAAATCTGCACCGTCTCGTCGGCTACCTTGCCCAGCACTTCGCTGGCGAACAGCTTGGCCATGCCGGCTTCGCCATCGGTCATAGTGCCCTGGTCCATCTTCCAGGCCGTGTGCAGGGTCATCAGCTCGGCCGCACGAATCTGCGTGGCCATGTCGGCGAGCTTGAAGGAAATGCCCTGGTAGCTGCCGATGGGCTGGCCGAACTGCTTGCGATCGGCGGCCCATTGCAGAGACAAGTCGAGGGCACGCTGGGCCTGGCCGACGCAGTTGGCGGCAACCATCACGCGGCCCGCAGTGAGCCAGGCGTTGGCCACTTCCCAACCCTTGCCGACTTCGCCGAGGACTTTGGAGGCTGGCACGCGGCAGTCATCGAAGAAGATTTCGTAGGTGTGGTAGCCCTTGTTGCTCACGCACCTCGGACCACGGCGCACGGTCATGCCCGGAGTCCCCTTGTCGACCAGGAAGGCCGTGACGGCGTTGCGCTTCTTGCCGTTGTGCTCGTAGGTATCGGTGACAGCGAAAACGATGGCGAAGTCCGCATGGCCGGCATGGCTGATGAAGTGCTTGCTGCCGTTCAGCACGAAGTCGTCGCCCTCGCGCACAGCGCGGGTCTTGATGGAGTTGGCATCGGAGCCGGCCCCCGGCTCGGTGAGGGCAAAGCAGTCGATTTTCTCGCCCTGGATGCTCGGCAACAGGTACTGCTGGATCTGCTCGCCCTTGCAGGCCATGAGGATCTTCGAGGGCCGCGCGACGAACACGTGCAGCGCCCAGGACACCTTGGACAGTTCACGCTCCACCAGGGCCTGGGACAGGTAATCCAGGCCACCGCCACCCACCTCTTCCGGCATGTTGAAGGCGTAGAAACCGGCAGCCAGCGCCTTGCCGCGAATTTCCGCGGCGAGCTCCGGAGACACGGCGTCCGCACGGTCCACAGCCTCTTCGTGGGGCAGCAGTTCCTTGTCGACGAAGGCACGCACCGCGTCGACGAGCATTTCCTGTTCCTGGGTCAATTGGAAGTTCATGGCTAGGTCCTTTGGCGGATTCGGCGCATCAGCGGCCGGTGAATTGGGGAGCGCGCTTTTCGGCAACAGCGCGCAGGGCTTCAGCCGCATCCTCGCTGCGACCGCAAAGCAGACCGGCGGCCAACTCGGCCTCCAGTTGCTGGGCCAGATTGCGGCTGGCGCCATCGCGAATCAGCGCCTTGGTCTGGGTGAACGCGAAGGTCGGTCCAGCTGCCAGGCGGGCGGCCAGTTCACCCGCGACTTCCTGAAGTCGCTCGTCGGCGCAGACTTCGCCCACCAGGCCGACGGCCAGGGCACGCTCGGCGCCCCAGAGTTCGTCGAGGAACAGCAGGCGCTTGGCCTGCTCGGCACCGATCAGGCGCGGCAGGTGCCAACTGGCACCCGCGTCGGGTGAATAGGCCATGCCGGTGTAGCCGGCCTTGAAGCGGGCCGAGGCGGCGGCGATACGGAAGTCGCAGCACAGGGTCAGGTCCATCCCCGCACCGACGGCCGTGCCGTTGATGGCGGCAATGGTGGGCTTGGCCAGACCGTGGAGGCGAGTCATCAGCGCGTGGGCGGTTTCAGTCCAGCCGTAGGTTTCCAGTGCGCCGCGGGCATCGGCTTCAGCCCACTCGGCAAGGTCCGCGCCCGCGCAGAAACTGCGCCCCGCCCCGCTCAGTACCACTACGCGCACCGCCGGATCAGCCTCGTGCGAATCCAGAAGCGCGTGCAGGGATTTCAGGGTGGGGATATCCAGCGCGTTGCGCTGTTGCGGGCGATTCAGGGTGATCCGGGCGATGCCGGCTTCGACCTGGCTGAGCAGGGTAGTCATGGGAGCCCTCGTCTTGTTGTCTTTGCAGGTGAGGCTGGGAAGCTGCAGAGATCCTAAACGAGTGTTCAGGAAGCCGGCAATCCTGCCCAAATGGGGTATGTAACGGAGAGGCTCACCGTCTATCAGATTGTTTTTAAAGGGATTTTCAAAAGAAGACAGAACCCGGGGCGAAGAGTTGTTACATCTTCGAACAACTCGAAACCCGGATTCCTGGGGAGGCAGACCGCTTCTTGATGCGGGATGGGAGGTGGTGAGGATACCTGTGGGAGCGAACGTAATGGCTATGTCTGCGTTAGCGATTGCAACGTTGAGTGAAGCGCTCTAGCGCGCACCTTCGAGGCTTCCGCGCCAGCCGGATACAACCCTCATCCGAACGCGGCCCGCCCCGGCCCCTCTCCCAAAGGCAGAGGGGTGACTCGCGCCGGCGAGGCACGAACCATCCTGAAGCCCACATGGGCCTGAAACCTGGCAGATGAGGTGGGGCAGCCGCAGCGCCCCTTCAGGAGGCCGAGCGGAATCGTTGTGTAGGGGGACGAGCGGCATGGATGCCGCGAGAGGCGTGTGGGGCCATGGATGGCCCCTCGCGCCGGGCCCCCGGAGCAACGATGGAGCAAGGGGAGTTTGGCGGAGCCAAACCCGGATGCAGGGGCAAGCCCTTTGGTTCCTTTCGGCGCTTGAGAAAGGGACTCGTCCGGGGGGACGAAACCAGAAACACCCGCCGAACTCGGCAATCGGCTTGGCTCAGGACGGTCTAGCAACGCTTAACGCAGACATAGCCAACGTAATCACGAATCAGGCCAGCACCGGGTCATCAGGCGGCTGGCGCAATCACCGCGCTGCGCTGGCGCTTGTACTGCAGGACGTAGTACGCCGCGTAGCAGACCCCGATGAAGCCGAAGCCCCAGTAGAGCGACGGGCGCTGGGTCGGGTCCATGGCCAGAAAGATGAACAGCGAACTGCACATCAGGATGCAGGCCAGCGGAATCAGCGGGAACAGGGGGGCGGCGTACTTGAGGTCCTGCACCGTGCCGCCTGACTTGTACAGTTCGCGACGGAAGCGGTACTGGGCCAGGGCGATGACGATCCAGGTCACGGTGCCGGCCATGCCGCTGATGGCCATCAGCACCATGAACAGGGTGTCGGCGGCGATAAAGCTGGTCAGCAGGGAAACCAGGGCGAAACAAAGGGTGACGGACAACGCATTGAGCGGCACGCCGCGCTTGCTGAGCCGGGCCAGGCCACGCGGCGCCATGCCGGTCTTGGACATCGCCCAGAGGATGCGAGTGGAGGCGTAGAGGCCGGAGTTGCCGACCGAGAGAATGGCGGTGAGGATGACGAAGTTCATCAAATCGGCAGCGAAGGGAATGCCGACCATATCGAACACCTGGACGAAGGGGCTTTCCATCAGTCCGGCCTCCTGCCAGGGCACGATGGCCGAGAGCACGACGATGGCCAGCACGTAGAAGATGAGTACGCGGAACACCACATTGCGCACGGCGCGGGGGATGCTCTTTTCCGGCTGGTCGGTTTCGCCGGCTGCCACGCCCATGATTTCGCAGCCCTGGAAGGCGTAGACCACCGCCATCATCACGGCGAACACGGCGGAAATTCCATTGGGGAACAGGCTGTCGCCGATCAGGTTGGAGAACATGGGAGCCGGCTCGCCGCTGGCCAGCGGCAGGCCACCGAAGATGGCGAGCAGGCCAACGATGATGAAACCGAGGATGGCCGCAACCTTGATTCCGGAGAACCAGTATTCGGCTTCACCAAAGGCACGAGTGGCCAGGGCGTTCAGGGAGAAGAGCACGGCCACGAAGAGCGCCGACCAGTACCAGATGGGGACATCGGGGAACCAGCGCGTCATCAGCATGCCGGCGGCGGTGAACTCCAGGCCGACGGTGGTGGCCCAGCTCATCCAGTAGACCCAGCCGATCATGAAGCCGGTGCCCGGCCCGATGTAACGGGTGGCGTGGGCCTGGAAGGAACCGGAAACCGGCATCTGCACCGACAACTCGCCCAGGCAGACCATCACCAGATACATGAGAACACCCGCCACCAGGTAGGCCAGCACGGCGCCAGCCGGACCTCCCTGGTTGATGATGACGCCCGAGCCCATGAACAGGCCGGTGCCGATCACGCCGCCCAGCGACAGCATGAAGATGTGACGGCTTTTCAGCGCGCGGGTGAGCTGGATGCGTTCTTCAGACATGCAGCACCTCCAGGTGGAGGCGACGACGGGAGAGGTGGGCTTTGCGGGTCATTATTCTTGTCTCCAATAGGCCACGGGGACCGCGTTGGACGCGGTTCGGACCGATTATTGGAACGACTTGTAAGACGCCGTTGAATACCGGGATCGAAGTTGTAAAAAGTCGTAAGGAATTTGTTCGATTTCAGCCGGCCGACTGCAACACCCCATCCAGGGCCCGAGCGGAGCGCGATAGCAGTGCTTCCAGGTTCGGCTTGAGTGCCGGCAAGGCCGTGCCGTCACCGGCCAGGGCGATCGCCTCCAACTGCCGCAAGCAGGCGGCCAGGGCGCGCAAACCCAGGGACTCGCTGCTGCCGGCCAGACGGTGGGCGAGGTGGCCGACTTCGGCGCAGTCCTGTGCGACCAGGGCGGCGAGCAGGCCGTCCCAATGCTCGTCGAGCATGCGCCGCAGCAATTCCAGCAGCCCCTGGAGCTTCTGCTCGCCGAGCAGGCTGCGGTGGGTGTCGAGCAATCGCCGATCCAGCAGTTCGGCATCGACCTCCTCCGCCGGCCGCGGCGCCTGTCCGGCCAAAGCACGGCGCAAGTCGTCGAGTTTCAGCGGCTTGGCCAGGGCGCCCTGCATGCCAGCGTCCAGGCAGCTGCGCACCAGCGCAGGTTGCTGGCTGGCGGTGAATGCGAGGATGCGGCTATCACGGTTGACCCCCTCCCCATCGCGTCGAATCAGCCGACACAGCTCGGTGCCCGCCATGCCCGGCAAGTGCAGGTCCAGCAGGATCAGGTCGAAGCGCCGCTGCCGACAAAGCGTCAGGGCCGGCGCGGCATCTTCCGCCAGGGTGACCCGGTGACCGTCGCGCTCGAGCAATCCACTCACCACTTCGCGGTTGAGGGCCACGTCCTCCACCACCAGCACGTCCAGCGAGCGACTCAGCGGTGCGACCGTCATTTCGCTGGATTGTCCTCGCGCGGCCCGCAAGGTCAGCTCGAACCAGAAGCAACTGCCCTCGCCTTCCTGGCTGTCCACGCCGATTCGCCCGCCCATCAGCTCCACCAGCCGCTTGCTGATGGCCAGGCCCAGGCCGGTGCCGCCATAGCGCTGGGCGACGGCCTCGCTGGCCTGGGTGAAGCGCTCGAAGATTTTCGCCTGCATGTCCGGGGCAATACCGATGCCGTCATCTGTGACGCTGATGCGCAAGCGCTGCGCACCCTCGAGATCCTCGAGCCACCGGACCTCCACGAGGATCTCCCCTTCCTCGGTGAACTTCACCGCGTTCGCCAACAGGTTACTCAGCACCTGACGCAAGAACTGCTCGGCGCCATGACACTGAGTCGCCACGTGCGCGTCGATACGCGAGCGCAGGATGGTGCCGTTGTCACTGGCCTTGGGTTCCAGCAGGGTCAGCACCTGGTCGAGCAGCGCCGCCAAGGAGAAGTCGACCAGCTCGGGGCGGCCTTCGCCCTCCTCCAGTCGCGCGAAATAAAGCACTTCGTTGAGTATCGCCAGCAGGCCTTCGGCGGCCTTGTGCAAAGCCTCCAGGCGCTTGCAGTCCCGCTCGCCCAGGGCCGCGCCGCGCAGCAGCTCTGCCATGCCCAGGATGCCGTTGAGCGGCGTGCGGATTTCATGACTCATGGTGGCAAGGAAGCGAGACTTGGCGAGGTTGGCCGCCTCGGCTTCCTCCTTGGCTCGCTGGAGGCTGGCGGTGCGCCGCTCCACCAGACCTTGCAGTGCGGCGCGGTCATCCTCGCGACGCCGGATGTCATCGAGGATCGCGCGACGCATCTCATCCAGGGCCTGGGCGACCGTGTCAATCTCATCGGCGCCGCGCCCGGCCCGGCGATCCAGGCGCAGCGCTTCGTACCAGTCACCAGCACCGATGCGTCGAGCGAAGTCTGCCATCACCCGCAAGTGGCGGGTGACGAGGCGGTGAAACAGAAACGACAGCGCCACCGCCAGGCCGCAGAGGAATGTCCCCATCCAGAGCACGCTGGTCAGGCCGGTGGCATACAGGCGCTGGTAGACGGCGCCGAGGTCGATGGCGACTTCCAGTTCTCCGAGCTGGCGCCGCTCGCCACTGGGCGGTTGGTAGGACAGCGGAAAGCGCTCGCGGCGAAGCGGTCCGGCGAGTGCGCTGGCGCCCTCCTGCAAGTCGAAGTCACTGCTGGTCAGGCGTACCAGGGCGATGTCGGGAAAGTCCGCCAGACCGCGCAGCTGCATCTTCAGTTGCTCCTGGTTGAGGTCCCAGAGGCTGCGTTCGAAGCTCGCCAGGTAACCGACACGGATCAACTCCAGGCGTGCTTCGATATCACGCATCTCGCGGCGATATTCCAGGTGCAGTTGCACGGCGCTGGCCACCAGCGTGAAACAAAGACTGAACAACAGGATGAACAGCAGGAGCCGACGCAACAGGCCATTGGTGGGTTTCAGGCCGGTCATCTAAGCGGCTCCGGCTGGGCGATCATGTCGCGGTAGGTGGCTTCGCTCTCCGCCAGCCAGCGCTCGATATCGCCGCGGTCGGTCAGGCGTTGCAGCTCGCGGTCGATGTCCGGCATGCGCCCGGCCAGGGGCGAATGCCGCGATACGCCCAGGCGTAAGTGGTCCACAGCCAAGGTCATGGGAAGTGCGCGGATGTCGCCACCTCCCGGCAAATGTTCGATGTACAGCAGGCCCGTGCGCCGCTCATGAGGGATGAAGTCGATGCGGCCACGAATCAGCTTGCCGAAGTTCTGCTGGCTATCGGAAACCCATTCGATGTTGCCGACACGGGCCACGGCCTGGTCGAAGGCTTCGCCGTAGCTTTCACCAAAAAGCAGGCCGCCGCGATAACGGGCAAGGTCTTCCAGCGTGTCTACCTGAAGCGGGCGCCGAGTGTTGTAGAAGACTGCAACTTCCTCGCGCAGGACCGGCACGTTGGCGAATAGCAGATCGCTGTCACGCTGTGGCGTGCGGTAGGCCAGCACCACATCCACGCGCCCCTGGGCGGCGTCCAGCAGGCAGCGTTTCCAGTTGCCCAGTACAACCATCTCCACGTCCAGGCCGAGGTTGGTGAACACGGCCTTCACCACGCTCGGTGCCAGGCCGCGTACCTGCTTACCGTCGCTCCAGGAGATAGGCGGGTAGACCGGATAGTCGCAGTAACGCACCGCAGGCGCGGCCTGGGCGGCGCCACAGAGCAGCAGGAAGGCCAGCGGCCAGAAGCGCAGCATGAGCTCAGGCAGCGCTGGCCGTGGCGGTGAACAGGTAGCCCGCGCCGTGGATGGTGATGATCAATTGGGGTTCGGCCGGGTCGTCGCGCAACTTGCGGCGCAGGCGGCCAACCAGCACGTCGATGGAGCGGTCGTTGGGCAACCACTCGCGGTTGCGGATCTGGTCCATCAACTGGTCGCGGCTGAGGGTGTGCCCGGCGTTACGCAGGAAGACGCTGAGTAGCTGGAACTCACCGTGGGTGAGCAGGGTTTCGCTGCCATCCTGGTCGATCAGGCGGCGCCGGTCGCTGTCCAGCCTCCAGTCGGAGAAGCGCTTCAACTGGCCATTGGCCGGTGCGGCGGGCTGCTGGGCATGGCGTACACGGCGCACCAGGTTCTTGGCGCGAGACACCAGTTCGCGGGGGTTCAGGGGTTTGACGACGTAATCGTCCGCGCCGCACTCCAGGCCGACGATTCGGTCGACTTCATCATTGCGGCCAGTGATCAGGATGATGCCGACCTCGGAGCGCACCCGCAGTTCGCGGGTGAGGGTCAGGCCATCCTTTCCGGGCAGTCGGATGTCGAGCATCACCAGGTCAACCGGCGCTTCCGCCAGGCAGGCTTCCGCCTGTTCGGCCGTGCTGGCGCAACGTACCTGGTAGCCCTCCTGGGCCAGGTAGGACTGGAGCAGTTCACGAATCAGCGGATCGTCGTCGACGATCAGCACACTGGGAGCCATTGCAATTGTCCTCCGCCTCCGCGTTCAGGCGGGGCGTTCTTATTGTTGGAGGTGGCTGGAGGTTATCGCCAGTTGAACGACCGATCAACAGACCCCGACGGGCCGCAGAAACCGCTGTACGCCGCCGGCCTGGAGGCCATCCACCCAGGCTTCGCAGATCAGCACACCCTGCTCCGGGGTGAAGGTTTGCGGATTCAGCCCGGACTCCAGCCAGAGGCCGTCGAGCAACGCACTCAGGCTGATGGCCGCCAATTCCGCATCGAATCCCTGCCAGCGCTCCTCTATCGCGAGTTCGCTGAGCGACTTGGCGAGGATGGCGCGGTACTCGCCATAGGACTGGTCATGGGCTGAGTTGATGGCCTGGGCGGTTTTCACCGCGCCCCAGAAGGCCAGCCAGGCCTCCAGCAGTTGTGGGTCCAGCAACTCCGCGGAAAAGGATGCCCGAAAGAACGCCGACAGCCGTGCTCGTGGACTGGGTTGGGCTTCGTCGATGGCATCACGGAGCAGTTTCATCACCCGCCCGGTCACGGCCAGGTACGCCTCGGCGACCAGTTCGTCCTTACCGGCGTAGTGGTGGTTGATCAGCCCGACGGAAACCCCGGCCTCGGCGCAGATCTTGCGAATCGACGCGCCCTGGAAGCCATGCCGCTTGAGACAAGTGAGGGTCGCTTCGATCAGGTGGGCCTTGCGCAACTCGGGGTCCAGACGGGAGTAGCGCACATCCTGGGTCGTCATGCCGAAAGCTCCTGTGGTGATACGGCGAATCTGAACGACTGTACAGGAGGAAGTGAATTGCACCTACCCGTTCGGGTTATGGCTGCATCCGGGCAACCGGCGGAGAGTAGCCCCAGGTGACCCGATAACGACAATACAGGCGGAACCGACATGCGCAAGACACTGGTTGCAGCACTTGGCACGACTCTCATCCTGTTGCCGGCCCTGAGCCCAGCGGACGATGGCAATACCCTGCGTCTATACAACTGGTCGGATTACATAGGCGAGCACACCCTCGCCGAGTTCGAGAAAGCCAGCGGCATCAGGGTGGTCTATGACACCTTCGATTCCTACGAGACGGTCCAGGGCAAGCTGCTGCCGGGTCGCTCCGGCTACGACCTGGTGGTGCTCAACGCCGCCTTGGTGCCACCGCTGCTCCAGGCCGGTGTGTTCCAGCCGCTGGACAAGAGTCGCCTGCCCAGCTGGGGCAACCTGGACCGTCAGGTACTGGCCAGCCTCGAGCACTTCGACCTGGGCGTGACCTACTCGGCGCCCTACACCTGGGGCAGTAACGGCATCACCTACAACGTGGACATGATCAAGGCGCGCATGCCCGATGCGCCCATTGGCTCCCTGGCGATGATCTTCGACCCCGAGGTGGTGTCGCGCTTCGCCGATTGCGGCGTGACCCTGATCGACTCGCCCACGGATGTTCTACCCCTCGCCCTGGCCTACCTCGGTCGCGACCCCAACAGCGCGGCCCCCGACGACCTCAAGGCCGCCCAGGACCTGCTGATGAAGGTGCGCCCCTATATCCGCAAGTTCGACTCCATGAGCTACCTCAACGGCCTGGCCAACGGCGACCAATGCATCGCCATGACCTGGTCCGGCGACTACGCCACGGCCCAGGCCCGCGCCACCGAAGCCGGCGCCAAGGTGAAGCTGGACTACTTCATCCCCAAGGAAGGCTCGCTGATCTGGTTCGATGACTTCTACATCCCCAAGGACGCGCCCCATGTGGAGAACGCCCACAAGTTCATCGAATACATGCTGCAGCCCAAGGTGATCGCCCAGGTCACCGACTACATCCGTTATGCCAACAGCAATGAGGCCGCCACTCCGCTGGTAGCCGCCGAGGTGCGCAACGACCCGGCGATCTACCCCGACGACGCGACCCGCGCCCGGCTCTTCACCCAGAAACCGCAGCCGCCCAAGGCCATGCGCCTGATCACCCGCACCTGGAATGCGGTCAAGACCGGCAAGTGATTTGAACTGCCCTGTATCAGAGGTAAAGAACATGAACACCCCAAACGCCGACTTCTTCGCCCAGTTCGACAATGAGCGCCTGGTGGCCGCCGACAAGGCGCACTACATGCACGGCTATCACGTCTTCGACGACCATCGGGAAAACGGTGCGCTGAACATCGCCGCCGGCAGCGGCGCCTATATTTTCGACACGGCCGGCAATCGCTACCTGGACGCCGTGGGCGGCATGTGGTGCACCAACATCGGCCTGGGCCGCGAGGAAATGGCCGAGGCCATCGCCGACCAGGTGCGCCGCCTGGCCTACTCAAATCCCTTCTGCGACATGGCCAACGTCACCGCCATCGAGCTTTGCGAAAAGCTCGCCGAACTGGCGCCCGGTGATCTCAACCACGTGTTCCTCACCACTGGTGGTTCCACTGCTGTGGATACCGCCTACCGTCTGGTGCAGTACTACCAGAATTGCCGTGGGCTGCCGGCGAAGAAGCACGTCATCACCCGGGTCAACGCTTACCACGGCTCCACCTACCTGACCATGTCCCTGGGCGGCAAGGCAGCGGACCGGCCGGCGGAGTTCGACTTCCTCAAGGATCGCATCCACCACATTTCCTGCCCCAATCCCTACCGCGCTCCAGAGGGCATGGACGAAGCGCAGTTCCTGGACTTCCTGGTGAACGAGTTCGAGGACAAGATACTCACCCTGGGCGCGGATCGGGTGGCGGCGTTCCTTGCCGAGCCGATCATGGGTTCAGGCGGTGTGATCATTCCGCCGGCCGGCTACCACAAGCGCATGTGGGAGGTCTGCCAACGCCACGACGTGCTCTATGTCTCGGACGAGGTGGTGACCTCCTTTGGCCGACTCGGCGCCTTCTTCGCCTCGGAGGATGTCTTCGGCGTAGTACCGGACATCATCACCACGGCCAAGGGCCTGACCTCCGGCTACCTGCCGCTGGGTGCCTGCATCTTCTCCGACCGCATCTGGCAGGTGATCGGCGAGCCGGGCAAGGGCCGTTGCTTCAGCCATGGGTTCACCTACAGCGGGCACCCGGTGAGCTGTGTCAGCGCGCTGAAGAACATCGAGATCATCCAGCGAGAAAACCTGCTGGCCCAGGTGAATGAAGTGGGCGCCTACCTGGAAGAGCGACTGCAAAGCCTGGCCGACCTGCCGCTGGTGGGCAGCGTGCGGTGCCAGAAACTGATGGCCTGCGTGGAGTTCGTCGCCGACAAGGCGAGCAAAACGCTGTTCCCCGATGAGCTGAACATCGGCGAGCAGATCCACCTGCGGGCACAGAAGCGCGGCCTGCTGGTCCGGCCGATCGTGCATCTGAACGTGATGTCGCCCCCGCTGACCATCACCCGCGCGCAGGTCGACGAAATCGTCGAAACGCTGCGCGAAGCCATCCTGGAAACCGCTGCCGACCTGCAGCGCAGCGGTGACTATGCGGGCCGATGACGACGTTTTGCAGCGGCCGGAGGGCGCCAGTAGACTGCCGGACATGACTGACAGCACTGCGCCCCAAACCCCGACCCTCGCCACCCTGCATGCCTGGCATGCAGGGTTGGCGCAGGCCATGCTCAATGTCGGCGAACCGACGTTCTGCGAACGCCTGGCCGACGCGCTGGATAGCCTGGTGCCCATCGAGTCGATACTGCTCGGGCTGGAATGCAAGGGCCTGCCACCTCGCCCGCTCTACCAGCGTGGCATCCCGACGGAATACCGCGAGGCGCTGATCGAGCGCTATTACGCCCGTGGCTACATGCTCGACCCCTTCTGCCTGGCCCTTGAGAACGGACTGGCGGAAGGCTTCTACCACCTCTCGGAAATCGCCCCGGACGACTTCTTCAACAGCGAGTACTACCGCACCTACTACCTCAAGTGCGGCTCGGTGGAAGACGCCCATTTCATCGTCGACCTCGGCGGCCAGCGCAAAGTCTCCCTCTGCGTCTACCAGGGCCGCAGCGGTGCATGCTTCAGCAGCGCCGAACTGGACCTGCTGCGGGCCGCAGAACCCCTGGTACGCGAGCTGATCCGCCAGTTCGACGAACGCGGCGGCCTGGCCCGCAGCCTGGACGGCCGAAGCCCAGAGCCGTTGCACAGCCCCATGCCCGCCGCGTTCAACCAGCAGATTCGCGCCGCATTCATGAACTTCGGCTGCGACCGCCTGACCGAGCGCGAACGGGAAATCGCCCACCTGCTACTGCGGGGCCACTCGGCCAAGTCCAGCGCCAAGGTGCTGGAGATATCCCCGGAAACGGTACGCATGCACCGCAAGAATCTCTACACAAAGCTGGAGATCGGCTCCCAGGCGGAGCTGTTCGCCCTGTTCATCGACTGGCTGACCAGCTGAAGGGCTGCCTTCAGTCAGACGGATGTGAGCAGGTCGAATCCTTTGACTAGGCTTGCTTGTCTCTGCCACCAATCCGGAGACCTCTCATGCCCATCGAGAAAGCCCTGTATACCGCCCACGCCGAAGCCTACGGCGGCCGTGAAGGCCGCGCCGTGTCCTCGGATGGCGTGCTGGATGTGAAATTGACTACGCCCAAGGAACTGGGCGGCCCCGGCGGTGATGGCACCAATCCCGAGCAATTGTTCGCCGCCGGCTATTCGGCATGCTTTCTCGGCGCCATCAAGTTCGTCGCCGGCAAGGAGAAGATCGCCCTGAGCGAGGACACCTCTATAGAAGGAGCGGTGGGAATCGGCACCTTGCCCACGGGCTTCGGCATCGAGGTCGAACTGAAGATCTCCCTGCCCGGGCTGGACAAGCAGGCGGCAAAGGAGCTGGTGGACAAGGCGCATATCGTTTGCCCGTACTCCAACGCAACGCGCGGGAATATCAACGTGACGCTGACCCTGGTGTGAGCCCCGTAGCCCGGATTGCATCCGGGCTACGTCAGCGGTGTACAAACGAAGAGGGAGGCCATTGGCCTCCCTCGTTCATTTCACCTTGTAGATGATCCCCGGACTGCACTGAACCATCTGGTAGTGGTCCGGCAAACCGTTGAGCGCCTCGGAGGCGCCGAGAAACAGATAGCCACCGGGCTTCAGGGTGGCATGGATGCGGGTGAGGATGTCCTTCTTCACGTCTGCGGAGAAGTAGATCAGCACGTTACGACAGAAAACGATGTCGAACTTGCCCAGCGCCGCATAGCTGTCCAGCAGGTTCAGCGGGCGGAACTCCACACGGCTGCGAATGGCCGGCTTCACCACCCAGCGCCCCGGCCCCTTCGGGTCGAAGTAGCGGGTCAGGCGCTCCTGTGACAGGCCACGGCCCATGGCCAGGCTGTCATATTCCCCCGCCTTGCAGGCAGCCAGCATGGAGCTGGACAGGTCGGTGGCGACGATGCGCGCCCCCGCCTTGAGCTGGCCAAGGTTGACTTTCTCGAACTCGTCGATCGACATGGAAATGGAGAAAGGTTCCTGCCCCGAAGAGCTGGCCGCCGACCAGATTCGCAGCGGCTGGTTCGGATTGGCCTTGATCAGCTCGGGCAACACCCGGCTTTTCAGCACCTCGAAGGGGTAGGTATCTCGAAACCAGAGGGTTTCGTTGGTCGTCATGGCATCGATGACCTGTTCACGCAGGCCACCGCGGGAGAATCCCTGAATGCGCTGGGTCAGTTCACCCAGGGTCTTGATGCCATTCTGCTCCATCAGCTTGTTCAGCCGGCTGGAAACCAGATACTGCTTGTTGCTGCCCAGCAGAATGCCGCAGGTCTTTTCCAGGAACACCCGGAACTGCTCGAACTCCACATTACCTGAAGACACTAAGGGCGCCTCACGAATCTATTTCCATGTCCGGGGGCCGAGCCATCAGCCCCCATCCGTTACCTTGATGCGTTCTACTACCCGTGCCGCCAGGTCGTCCGGCTTGAACTTGGCGAGGAAGTCGTCCGCACCCACCTTCTTCACCATCGCCTGGTTGAACACACCGGAAAGCGAAGTATGCAGGAGGATATGCAGCTTCTGCATGCGCGGATCGTTGCGGATTTCGGCCGTCAGGGTGTAGCCGTCCATCTCCGGCATCTCGATGTCGGAAACGATCATCAGCAGTTCCTGATCCGGCGCCTTGCCCTCCTCCACCATTTCACGCAGGTAGTTGTAGGCCTGGCGCCCGTCGTTCAGGGCCTTCACCTCGACGCCGACGGTTTCCAGGCAGCGGACCACCTGCTTGCGCGCAACGGAGGAGTCGTCGACGATCAGGACCCGCTTGCTGACGGCCTTGCTCTGGGTCTCGATGTCGATCACGCCTTCGGACACCACCTCGGAGGTAGGGGCCACTTCGGCGAGGATCTTCTCGACGTCGATGATTTCCACCAATTGCTTGTCGACCCGGGTAACCGCCGTCAGGTAATGATCGCGCCCGGTTCCCTTGGGTGGCGGATGGATCTCCTCCCAGTTCATGTTGACAATGCGCTCCACCGAACGCACCAGGAAACCCTGCACCTTGGTGTTGTATTCCGTGATGATGACGAAGCTGTTCTTCAGGTCATCCAGGCCTCTGCGCCCGGTCGCCATGGACAGGTCGAGAATCGGAATGGTACCCCCACGGATATTGGCGACCCCGCGTACCACCGGGCTGGACTTGGGCATCAGGGTGAGGCGGGGGCACTGCAGCACCTCCTTCACCTTGAACACGTTGATCCCGTAGAGCTGCGATCCGTCGAGACGGAACAGCAGCAGTTCCAGGCGGTTCTGCCCAACCAGTTGGGTACGCTGGTTAACCGAATCCAAAACTCCGGCCATGACCAGACTCCTATTACAAGCCATTGAACGCCCGCATCAGACTAGCAGGCGGCACGAGCCTTGCTTCTCAGTTTGCATGAACGCTATGACGACGCTTTTCCGACACCTGATGGCAAAACGCCGCAAATCACTTGCGGCTGTTTTACCCGCTTTGTGCTGTCTCGGCTACAGTCCGGCGTCGAGTGCAACGGTGACGTCGCCTGAGGTGCTTATCGGCACGGCCGAGGGCTTTCTTGAGTATGCGGTCGAAGAATATCTGCAACGGAGCAGTATCCAGGGCCGCAGCGAAATCCAGGTCAACCGCCTCGATCCGCGGCTGCGTCTCGCGGAGTGCGACAAGGATTTGACGAGCCAGCTGGAAAGCCCGGCACAGCCGCTGGGGCGCGTCACCGTTCGTATCCGTTGTGACGGCAGTTCGCCCTGGACCGTGTTCGTACCGGCCCAGGTGAAGCTGTATCGCGATGTGGTGGTGGTCACCCGGCCGTTGCGCCGCGGGGCACCCATCGGGCCCCAGGATGTGACGGTGGCTGAGCGCGACGTGGGTACCCTGAGCCAGGGATTCCTCAGCGATCCGGGACAGATCGTCGGCCAGAAGACCACCCGCACCCTGCTCCCCGACCAGGTACTGGCACCGCTTCACCTGCAGCAGGCCGAGGTGGTGAGCAAGGGCGATCAGGTGGTGATCAGCGCCCAAAGTCCGGCAATCAATGTCCGGATGCCCGGCGAGGCGCTGGCCAACGGTGCGCCGGGCGAGCAGATCCGGGTTCGCAACCTGAGTTCCGGCCGTGTGATCAGGGCACGCGTCAAGCGCCCGGGCCAGGTCGAAGTGGACATGTAGGCATGATTCCGCTGGCGCCAAAGTGGGCTGATTTCCTAAACTCAGCCAGTACAGAAGAATTTTCTAAAGTTATCCCGGACAGGGCCGATAAAACGGTAAGCGTCCAACTAGCGTCCGAGGTTCAGCATCATGGTTATCGACTTCAACCGGCTCAATAACGGCCCCACGCCCGCAAGCACGGGGCGTACCGGCAGCACCCAGGCCGGCAAGAGCGAAACCGTCACCAGCGGCCAGACTGCATCGACCCAGACTACCGGCGAGCAGGCTCCAGCTGCCAAGAGCGGCGAATCCGTGCAACTGAGCAGTGAAGCTCAGGTGTTGCAGAAAGCCGGTGAAAAACTGCGCGACCTGCCCGTTGTGGACAAGGAGCGTGTAGAAAAACTCAAGCAGGCCATTGCCGACGGCTCTTACCAGGTCGACAGCAAGCGCGTGGCCAGCAAGCTGCTGAACTTCGAATCCCAGCGCTAGTCCACGGGCAGCGCTGGGGAACTTGGACGCTAGGCCCCCAGAGCGCGTATGCACGACACCAACCTGCTTCAACTGTTCACCGACGATATCGGCCACGCCCAACGTTTGCTTGAGCTGATGGACGAAGAATTCCAGGCCATGGGCGAGCGCGATCTCGCCCGCCTCGAAAAGCTGCTTGCCGACAAGCAGCCTCTTCTCGCCCAACTCGACCAGCATGGCCGCCAACGCAGCCAGTTGCTGGCCAGCCTTCAACTCAGCGCCGACCGCGCCGGACTACAGAAACTCGCCGAACGCTCTGCCCTGGGCGCGGACCTGCTCGACCGCAGTGACGAGCTGGGCGAGCTACTGGAGCGCTGCAAGGCATCCAACGAGCGCAATGGCCGCCTGATCCGCGCCAACCGGGCATCAGTCAGCAGCATGCTTGGCATCCTCCGCGGCGGCGAAACGCCTAGCCTCTATGACAGCCGAGGGGCTGCCGCTAGAATCGGCCAGCAGCGCCCGCTCAGTCGGGCCTGACAGACACTACAAGAAAAGCACAAAGACATAGAGGCACGATGCCACTGCTCTTTGCGTGACCTGCTTTTGCGTTTGGAGAGACCTGGACCGTGTCCAACCCATTCCACGAAGAGAACGGCCCACAGCCCCCAAAAGTGCTCAAGGCACCGGTAGAAATCCTGGCCAACCTTCGTCTGCTGCAGCAACACCACGATCCGCTGATCATCACCTTCCATGACCGTAACCAGCGCTTCCAGAGCTATCTGGTGGACGTTGACCGCGACCGCGGCCTGATCGCCCTGGATGAACTGATCCCGAACGACGGCGAACGCTTCCTGAAGAACGGCGAGACCTTCCGGGTCGAAAGCTTCCATGAGGGCGTGCGAATCGCCTGGGAGACGCAGCAACCCGCCACCGTCGGCGAGTTCGAGGGTGACCGCTGCTACTGGTGCGCCCTGCCCGATGAAGTGACCTACCACCAGCGCCGCAACGCTTTCCGCGCGCCCCTCAAACAGAGCCAACTGGTTCCCGTCGAATTGGACGGCGACAAGATGTCGTCACCGGTCAAGGGTGTGATGCTGGATATCTCGGCCACTGGATGCAAGCTTCGCTTCGAAGGCGACCTGAATGGCCGCCTGCAACCCGGCCAGGTCTATGAGCGTTTCAGTGCGAAGATGCCGATCGGCCCGGTCACCACACCAGTCGAGCTGCGCCACCTGCATTTCGACGAGAAGCTCGGCATGAGTTTCGTTGGAATCCGTTTCCACAAGATGAGCGGCCTGGTGCAACGCAATGTCGAGCGCTTCGTCTACCAGCTGCAGCGCGAAGCCCGGCGGTTCGAGAAAGACGAACTTTTCTAACGATCGATCAGGCATGCCCGGCGGCCAGGTCTCAGCCCCTGGCCAGCTTCAATCGCATCCGCCGCCGCTCAGGCAACCCCGAGCTTGAATCCCAGCCGCCCCAGGCGCGGCAAATGTTCAGGGCTGTCCAACACCCAGAGCGAAGGCAACAGTCCGTGCCGCCAATCCAGCTCCTGCAGGCGCTCACAGGTCAAGGCCAGCACCTGGTCACTGCCCCAAGGCATGGCTTCGAACAGGCGCGGATCGATGCGGCGAAGGCCGAGCAGCACATAGCGTCCGTCCTCGGTCGGACCTAGCACCGCATGATGTTGATCCAGTGCCTCGCAGGCAGCTGAGAGGTAATCGGCATCCAGCATCGGGCAATGCTGGCCGATAAGCACCACGGCATCGTTCTCGGAGAGGCCCAGGGCAGCGATACGTCGCATTCGCTCCCCCAGATCACCGACCGGCTGGCCCACCACCATCCAATCATTGTCCTCGGCCAGGGCTTCCAGGGCCTCGTCCGGACCATCCTCGATCCAGAAGATCCGCTCGCTAAAGCCCATGGGCGGGAGATTGAGAACGCGTGCCACCAGTTGCCTGTGCAACCGGCTCACCCCCTCCTCCCCCAATTCCGGAACCAGTCGGGGATGGAGCTTGCCAGCCTGCTGGGCACTGGCCAGCAGATGCAGGGAGATGCTCAACGTCATGACCAGGTCCTCCTTGAAGTCCCGAGGCAGGCCTCGGGCTTGAAGCTCAGGTAGCCACACTGGTCAATAATTGGGCAAAAGCGATGTGGCGTTGGGCCACTATTTTTCCGGCTGCGGTTGCGCGGAGGCCTCCTCGGTTGGCTCCGTTGGCGGCGGGGGGATATCCCCGTTCTGCATCTGGTCGTGTACAGCCTTCTCGTCGACCCGTGGGTCCAGGGCCGCCACCAGAGGCGAACTGATCATGTTGTCCGGGGTCGGCACATGGTGCAGCGGCGCCTCGTCGACCCGGTGTAGCCCGGTAACGGCATCCGGTCGTACCCGCAACACCAGGATCGTGGCGCAGAAGCAGACGAACGCATAGAGCATATTGGGCCCCAACTGCTTCATCAGCGCGCCGGTCAACAGCGGGCCGATGCTCGCCCCCACACCGAAGGTGATCAGCAACATCGCCGTCAGCGACACTCGCCGCTCGGCTTCTATATGGTCGTTGGAGAACGCCACGGCGAGCGGGTACAGGCTGAACTGCAGCAGGCAGACCAGGAAACCTACCGGGAACAGCACCTCGAGGGGCGCCGTCGGCATGATCGCCAGGGGCAAGGCAGACACGGCGAGCAAGGCCGCCGTGCTGCGAATCAGCACCGCGCGATCATGACGGTCCGACAGCCAACCCAGCGGCCACTGTACGAGGAGCCCGGCCAGGATGCAGCTCCCCATGAACAGGCCGACCTGGTCGATAGGCAAGCCCTGGGCCGTGGCGTAGAGCGGCGCCAGGCCGTAGAAGGAACCGATAACCAGACCGGAAACCAGCACGGTGGTCATGGACTGCGGCACTCGCTTGATGAAAAAGCGCGGCTCCAGCGGTGCCGGATGCAGAGGTGCCGGGTGCAGCTTGCGGGTCAGCGCCACCGGCACCAGGCACAGGGCGAAGCACATGGCCACCAGCATCAGCAATTCCGGCCCGAGGCCAGGGTGCAGGACCAGCACCAGTTGTCCCAATACCAGGCCGAGGTAGGACGCCACCATGTAGCCGGCAAAAACCTGGCCACGCTGGCTCGCATCGGCCTGCTCGGTGAGCCAGCTCTCGATCACCATGTACTGGCACATCATTCCCAGACCCACCAGCATCCGCATGAACAACCAGGCCGGCAGGAGGTCGATCAGACCGTGCCCGAGTACGGCCGCCGTCACCACCCCGGCACAGGCCACGTAGGCGCGGATATGCCCGACCCGCGCGATCAGCCGATGCCCCAGCTTGCCGCCGAGGATCAGGCCGAAATAGTTGGCCGCCATCAAAGCGCCGACCCAGAGCCCGTCCACCTTGTCCGCGGCCAGGCGCAGACCCAGGTAGGTACTGAGCAGGCCGGAGCCGATCAGCATGAGCAGGGTGGCGAAATACAGTGCGCGAAACGACTTCCAGATCCGATGCATCGGCGCTCCAGGCGGCTCCTTGTACAGGGAGGGCCGCCCGATCGGACGGCCCTTGGGCGATCAGACCTGAGAGGCGAGGATGCGCCGTTCCCAGGGCGTGATCTCATCGAAGAAGCTGCTGAGCTCCATCGTCTTTGTAGCAATGTAGCCTTCGATGAACTCCTTGCCGAACAGTTCACGCGCCAGATCACTGCGTTTCAGACGCTCAATCGCAGCATGCAGGGTACAGGGCAGCAACAACTCGTCCGGCGCCTCGAATTCGCCCTGGATCGGCGCGCTCGGCTGCAATTGCTGCTCCATCCCGTAGAGCCCGGCCGCCAGGCTGGCCGCAATGGCCAAATAAGGGTTGGCGTCTGCGCCGGGCAAGCGGTTCTCCACCCTTCTGGCCACCGGCGCGCTGGCTGGAATACGCAGGCCCGCCGCCCGGTTGTCGTGGGACCAGCAGGCATTGTTGGGCGAAGCATAAGGGTGGCAAAGCCGCTGGTAGGAGTTCACGTTTGGCGCGAAGAGCGCGGTGAAATCCGCCATGGCCGCCTGCTGGCCACCGATGAAGTGGGCAAAGGCCGCGGTGGGCTCGCCCTGGGTATCGCTGAAGATGTTCGCCTCGTCGTCGAGCGTCACCACACTCTGGTGGATATGCATCGAACTGCCCGGCGTATGGGCCAATGGCTTGGCCATGCAGACCACCTGAATGCCGTGCTTGAGCGCGACCTCCCTGAGCAGGTGTTTGAACAGGAAAGTCTGATCCGCGAGCAGCAGCGGGTCGCCATGGAGGAAGTTGATCTCGAACTGGCTGACGCCCATCTCGTGCATGAATGTATCGCGGGGCATGCCGAAGGCCACCATGCCGCGATAGACCTCCTCGAAGAACGGCCTCAGGCCATTGTTGGAGGACACGCTGAAAGCCGAACAACCGATCTCACGACGTCCGTCCAGCCCGAGTGGCGGCTGGAAAGCCTCCGTCGGATTCGGGTTGGGCGCGAAGACAAAGAACTCCAGCTCGGTGGCGACCACGGGCTTCCAGCCGTGCTCGGCATAGCGCTCCACCACCTTGCGCAGCAGCCCTCGCGTGGACAACCCCGAAGGTCGGCCGTCCAGCTCCTGGGCATCGCAGATCGCCAAGGCGCGGGGCCGATCGGCCCAGGGCAGGCAATGGATCTGGCTAGGCTCCGCGACCAGGGCCAGGTCGCCGTCGTCGCTGCCATAGAAACGGGCCGGCGGGTAACCGCCCATGATGCACTGCAGGAGCACACCCCGCGCCAGCTGCAAGCGGCGCCCGGAGAGGAAACCCTCCCCCGTCATCACCTTGCCCCGCATCACCCCGTTAAGGTCGGGGGTGACGCACTCGATCTCTTCTACGCCGGCCAGTCGCTCGGCGAGCGGGCTGCGGACTTTGGTAGTCATGGTTACTGTCCTTGTGCACTACAGCCGCTCTGGATGGCGGCTTGTACAAAATACGCACCGGCTGTTCGAAATATCAAGCGCTGCAAAAAGCCACCTGAAGCCGTAGGACTCTTCCAATTCTGGTCGCGGTAGGAATGGCAAATAGAAGGGAGGAAATGTGCTCTACGCATAGGCAGATTTCTTGCCGTTTATGCTCTTGGCACAACACTTCCTAAAACTGCAGAACCCAACTTAGCCACTCCCTCGCTTCCAACGTACCAACGATCAGGGTTCGATCCGACGCTGCTGATGTATCCAGTCGACGATTTCCCCGTCCGGGGCATAACCGCTGACGGTCTCTCGCAGCAACTGACGCACTTTAGCGTAATCGTCCTGCTGAACGGCCTCGAGCAAGGCAGCCAACACTGTCTTGAGAGCATCCCAGGGTAGATGCTCCTCATTGGCCCGCATGATCATCGGATGATCGGTGGGGCTGACGTTATCGCCGATCAGCAACTCTTCATACAGCTTCTCGCCGGGGCGCAAGCCGCTGAACTCAATGGCGATATCCCCGTGAGGATTCTTTTCCGAACGCACACTGAGGCCGGAGAGATGAATCATCTTTTCCGCCAGGTCGAGAATCTTTACCGGCTCGGCCATATCCAACACGAACACATCCCCCCCCTGCCCCATCGAGCCGGCTTGAATCACCAACTGAGCGGCCTCGGGAATGGTCATGAAGTAACGGGTGATATTGGGATGCGTGACCGTCACCGGCCCACCGCGACGAATTTGCGCATAGAACCGCGGGATCACTGACCCTGAGGAACCCAGCACATTTCCGAATCGCACCATGGTGAAACGGGTCTTGTTGACTTGATGGACGGCATCCTTGTCTGAAAACAAGACTGGAGCCGTTTCCCGGCTCAATGCCTGCAAAACCATCTCAGCCAGGCGCTTGGTGCTGCCCATCACGTTGGTCGGCCGCACCGCTTTGTCGGTGGAGATCAGCACGAAGTGCTCAACGCCGGCCCTCACCGCAGCCTGAGCGGTGTACAGAGAGCCCATGACGTTGTTCAGTACCCCCTCGGCAATGTTGTGCTCCACCATTGGCACATGCTTGTATGCGGCGGCATGGTAGACAGTGTCCACCTTCCAAGTCCGCATAATGTCCAGCAACCGCTCTGGATTACGGATGGAGCCCAGGATTGGCACCAGCCGGAGCGGCAAGGACTCACGCTCGATCCGTTGTTCAAGCTCGGCATGAATGCTGTACAGATTGAACTCGCTGTGCTCAAACAGCAGCAGCGTTGTGGGCTCACTCGCCATGATCTGGCGGCACAACTCAGAACCGATCGAGCCGCCAGCGCCGGTGACCATAACGGTCTGACCACGAATGCAACGCTCGAACAACTCCTGTTGCGGCGGAACAGCATCACGCCCGAGCAAGTCAGTGATATCCACTTCCTGGATGTCATCGACCTTCACACGCCCGCTGGCCAGATCCATAAAGCCGGGCACACTGCGTACATGTAGAGGGAACTGTTCAAGGAGCCCTAGCACCTCACGCCGGCGCCCGCGAGAAATAGAGGGCATTGCCAGCAATATCTCCTGCGCACCCGTTTCCTCGATCATCTGTTGGATATGCTTGGGCTTGAACACCCTCAGCCCGGCAATTACTCGACCGGCGATGCCGCTGTCATCGTCTATGAACGCCACCGGACGCATCGCGCGCCCCATACGCAAGGCCCCTACCAATTGGTTACCGGCAGCCCCGGCACCATAGATCGCCACCTTAGGCAAACCGTCATCACGGCTCATAAAGGGCATCGGTTGGCTGGCTGAAAACCAATCGCCCATAAAGTACTGACGCATTACCAGACGTAACCCGCCAAGCATCACCAAACTCAACCACCAGTAATTGAACACCAGTGAGCGCGGCACAGCTATTGGTGCATCGCGGTACCAATACACGGCCAGGGCGAGTAACAAAGCAGACAGGGTGACAGCCTTGGCAATCGCGAGCAGCGCATCGTTACCGAAGTAGCGCATCACCGCCCGGTACATACCGAACCTCACGAACAGCGGGATGGCGATCAGCGGGGCAGCCACGAACAGCCAGAGGTGCCCTCCCCAGGGCTGAATCAGATTGTCGGTGCCCAGACGTACGACAAACGCCAGCCACAAAGCAGCCCACACCAGCGCCACATCCGCAGTCACCTGCAACAAGCGCTTGTAGCGACGCGGTAGCCGCAACAGCCCTCCGCGCAACTTATCAGCAGTCCTTAACACTAGAGCGTCCTCTAAATCTTTAACAATCCAATAAGTGGAGCTGCCGCAAGGCAATTAATCTTCAGCGCCAAACACTCAGCCACCCATGCTCGGCATCAGCACAGGGTGATGCCCCTGCAAGGACTCCATCCTACGCACAGTTGGCATTCGTAACACCTGGCAATGAACTCAACCGCTCCCTCTCGTCGGGAGAGGACCCTAGGTGAGAGGGATTCTACTGCCTGCTGCTGGATATCCTGGCATCCCTTGTCGGAGCTAGCTTGCTAGCGAATGCGGACCTTTTCGCCATCAAGAACCCGGCGTCCCCTCCTGGCTCTTACAGGCGCCGACGCCCGTGGGGTGTTGTCTAGAAACAACTAACGCGGACAGCGTGATTCTACTCCCGCTGCCCGGCCTTGAACCTTACCGCCAACCACACCAATGGCAGGTAAGCCACGAGCAATCCCAAGGCGCCGTCCACTCCACCCAACCCGACCCAAAGCGCAATCGGCAGCAGCCAGAAAAGGTTCAGCACCGCCACCGCCAGCGTCACCGGCAAGTGTTTGCCAAATTGGCGGGATGCGTACTGGTAAGCATGGCTGCGATGCGCCTCGTACACCTTGTCGCCCCGCAGAAGCCTGCGAAACAGTGTCCAGGTGGCATCGACGATGAACACCCCCAGGAGAATCAACCAACTCCACAGTAATTGTGGCGCCACCCAGGCCGCCTGCAGCGAGAGCACGCCCAGCGCAATACCGAGGAAGCCACTTCCGGCATCCCCCATGAAGATGCGCGCTGGTGGGAAATTCCAGAACAAGAAGCCCGCCACCGCTACCGCCAACGACAAAGGCGCTAGTGCCGCAATCCCCTCGCCTAGCAACAGATAGAGCAACGCGCCGCCCGAGCACACGCAGATCGCCTCGACACTGGCGATACCGTCGATGCCATCCATAAAGTTATACAGATTGAGCAGCCAGACCAGGTAGAAAGCTGCGAGCGCATAACCCAGCCACCCCAACTCCAGATCGAAGCCAAAGATCTTCAGCGGCGGCAAACCGCCCAGCCAGCCCAGTGCCCAGCCAGCGCCGATGAAATGCGCCAATAGCCGCCAGCGCGCAGCGATATGCCCATGGTCATCGAGAAATCCAACCAAGGCGATCCACGCCCCCGCCCCCAGCAACGCCCACATTACCGGCCATGCCAACACGCCGATCGACGCCAACAGCGGCAACGCCGCCAGAAAGCTGAGCACAATGGCCACCCCGCCCCCACGCGGCGTGGGCACCGAGTGCGAACTGCGTCCATTGGGAATATCCATCAAGCTGCGCGCCAAGGCATATCTGCGCAAGACACCCGTCAGGAAAAGAGAAACGCCGGCCATAGCCGGTAGCAGCCACCAGATGCTCATTGAGTTTGATGTTCCAGAAAATTCTCGGCCGTTTTGCGCAGCGCTGTATCAACGCTGACCGACGGTTCCCAACCCAATAACTCTCGTGTCTTGCTGATGTCGACCTGTAGCGAGCCGCACAACCGCTGGGAAAGCGCCTTCTTCCCCAGCATCGCCGCACCCGCTTCCAGCACCCAACTCGGCACCGGCAACAAACGGGCCGGCTTGCCCAAAGCGGTGCCCATTCTACGCAACAACTCAGTCGTCGAAAGATCCTCACCATCGCTTACCAGAAAGGTCTGGTTCGCTGCGGCAGGGTGATCGATACAGGTCACGATCAGATCGACCAGATTGTCCAAGGCCACCAGGCTGCGCCGGTTATGAATCGCCCCGAAAGGCAAAGGCACGCCCTTGTGCAACCAGCGCATCATGCTCAAGAAATTAGCCTTCACACCCGGCCCGTACACCAGCGTCGGGCGAATAATCACCACCTCCATCCCGGTTTCGGCTGCAATCGCGCGCAAACCCTGTTCAGCTTCCATCTTGGAAATGCCGTAAGGGTCCGCCGGTGCTGGTTGAGCATCGGCAGTGTAGGGCGTACCAACTGGCGTGCCTTCGCCATTGACCTTGATCGAGCTAATAAAGATGAAGCGGCGCACACCGGCGGCCGCGGCCTGACGAGCGAGGTTCAAGGTGCCGTCGACATTGACCTTGCGGAACTCGGCAAGTGGGTCGGACGACTGATCATGCATGACGTGGACGCGAGCGGCGCTGTGGATAACAGCATCTATGCCCTCCAGCGCTGTTCGCCAGTCGGTATCGGGCTCGAGCCCCGGAACCTGCAGGCACGTAACGGACTCGGGGAGCCCAGATACGGGCCTACGCAGTGCAGCGACCAGCTCCAGGTTAACCAGAGCCGACATCCTTTCCAGCAGTCCCCGGCCAACGAAACCGGTAGCGCCAGTCAACAAAACACGCATTGATATGCCTCGGGAATACTCAGGCTTTCGACCAGACAGTACGGTTGATGTAGTCGGTGTAACTGAGCACCACCCTGACCACCTGCTTGGATACCGGGCCGGCCTGGTAGTCCTTCACCACAGGGATCACGCGCCGGGCACGGTCATGCTGGCTGGTCACCACACGCACCGCATCCAGTACACGCTCCGTCTTCAGACCACTCATGATCAGCGTACCCTCATCCATGCCCTCTGGCCGCTCATGGGCATTGCGGATGGTGATCGCCGGCAGGTTCAGCAACGAAGCCTCTTCGGTAATGGTGCCGCTGTCGGATAGCACACAGAACGCCGACATCTGCAGCTTGATGTAGTCCAGCAAACCGAACGGTTTGACGAAGCGAATCAACGGGTGATCCAACGACTCGCCCAGTGCTTCCAGGCGTTTCCGGGTTCGGGGGTGCGTGGAGACGATGATCGGGTACCGGTACGTCTCGGCCAGCGCCCGCAGGGTCTCCAGCAAATCGCGCAAATTCTCGGGCGTATCGACGTTCTCTTCCCGATGGGTACTGACGATGAAGAACTTACCCTCCTCAAGCCCTTCGCGCTGCAGCACATCAGAGGCCTGGATACGCGGCATGTAGTAATCCAGCACTTCCTCCATGTGCGAACCGGTCTTGATGATGGTTTCCGGGCGAATCCCCTCTGCGATCAGGTAACGGCGCGCATGTTCGGTCAGAACCATATTGATATCGCTCAGATGGTCGAGAACCTTGCGATTCAACTCCTCCGGCACACGCTGATCGAAACAACGATTCCCCGCCTCCATGTGGAAGACGGGGATTTTCCGGCGCTTGGCCGCAATGACCGCCAAGCAGGTGTTGGTGTCGCCATACAGCAAGAGCGCATCGGGCTTTTCCAGCTCGAACACTTCATCGGCCTTAGCGATCACTTCGGCGATGGTCCTCGCCGCCGTATCGCCAGCAGCCCCCAGGAAGTGATCCGGCTTGCGAATCTCCAGATCATCGAAAAACACCTGGTTCAATTCGAAGTCGTAGTTCTGCCCCGAATGCACCAGCACATGCTGAACCTGCTTATCCAGCTCCGCGATCACGCGGCTCATCTTGATCAGCTCCGGGCGGGTGCCGACCAGCGTCATCACCTTAAGCATCGAGCTGCTCCTGAATGTAGTCCAGCTTGAGCAGTACATCCTTGATGCCTTGAATGCTCAGGCGCTCGGTATTATGTGAGGTGTAGTCGTCAAGTTCGGAAATATGCTGCTCGCCCTCGACGAAAAACTTCTTGTAGTTGAGGTCACGGTTATCCGCCGGAATTCGGTAATAACGGTCCATGTCCTCAGCCTTGGCCATTTCCTCACGGGAAATCAGCGACTCATAGAGCTTCTCGCCATGCCGAGTACCGATTACCTTCACCGGGTTGTTGCGGGAAAACAGCTCTTTGAGCGCCTGAGCAAGGTCCGCCACCGTCGAGGCGGGGGCCTTCTGCACAAAGATGTCGCCCTGTTCGGCATGCTCGAAGGCATGCAGGACCAGATCTACGGAATCTTCAAGCGACATCAAAAAGCGGGTCATGTTCGGATCGGTGACCGTCAGCGGCTCGCCGCTCTTGAGCTGGCTGATGAACAGAGGGATCACCGAGCCGCGCGAAGCCATCACGTTGCCGTAGCGGGTCGCACAGATAACCGGACCGGACTCTGGAATCATCCGCGACTTGGCGACCATGAGCTTTTCCGCCATGGCCTTGGAAATGCCCATGGCATTGATCGGATACACCGCCTTATCCGTGCTGAGCACCACCACGCGCTTGACGCCGGTGGCGATCGCCGCATTCAGCACATTTTCCGTGCCGATGACATTGGTACGGACCGCTTCCATGGGGTAGAACTCGCAGGAAGGCACCTGCTTCAGAGCCGCTGCATGAAAGATATAGTCAACACCGACCATGGCCTGGGAGACGCTGTCGTAATTGCGCACATCGCCGATATAGAACTTGACCTTGTCATTGGCCAGGGCGATGCGCATATCTTCCTGCTTCTTCTCGTCCCGGCTGAACACCCGGATTTCCTTGACATTGGTATCGAGGAAGCGCTTTAACACGGTATTACCGAAGGAGCCGGTACCGCCGGTGATCATCAAGACTTTGTCATCGAACATAAACAGTCACCACACTTGAAAATATAAAAATTAACGCTGGTCACGCATCATTTTGACCAGCTCGGGCCAAGCCGGGGGTAGGTAACCAGTGGCCTGACGGAAACGGGAAGAGTCCAACGAGCGATCGATACAGACTTGCTCATCTGGAGTGATCTGAATCTTGTGCCCATAGACCTCGGCCACCAGCCTGAGCAGCGACAGTTTGTCGATCGGCTCGACCGATACATGATAAAGACCATGCAGCTCGGGAGTCGGAATCACATAGTCCTTCATCACCCGAGCCAGTTCGACCGTGGGCAAGCCGGAGAATATGGCTTTTCTATAGCCCTTGACCGGACCAGTTTGTGAAAGAAACCAGTCGATCAACGAAAAGTTGGTGCCTAGCTCATGCCCGATGATGGAAGTACGCAGCGTAATCGCGTGCGGCACCTCATGCAGCTCGCCAATGAACTTCGACTTACCATAGAGATCTTCGGCATCCGACAGGTCGGCCTCGGTATACATCCCCTTACGGCCGGAGAACACACAATCCGTACTCACATGGATCAACCGCGCACCCGCCAACCCACAGAGTTTCGCCAACCGATGCGGCAGCATGGCGTTAATCGGCAAGGCCGAAAGCGGATCTTTTGCGTCGGCCAACTGCTTGATCAAACCGATGCAGTTGATGACGACATCGGGACGGGTACGCTCCAGCACACTGACCAGTCCATCCTGGTCGAGTACATCGACCCCAGTCAGCAGGCGTGCTCTGCTCTGCTCGGCGAAATACTGCAGCGCCCCAGCACTGCGCATTGTGCCCCAGACTTCATACGTCGGATCGTGGCTAAACGTTCTATATACGGCACCGCCCAGCATGCCGGTTATGCCCAACACCAATATGCGCATCAATATCGCCCCTTACCCTGAGCCTCAAGAATCTCCACCAGACGCGTCACCTGGCTGCTCATCTCGAAGTGTTCATTGAAATATGCCTTGCCCGCCAGTCCCATGGCTTGCAGCTCGGCAGCAGGTCGACTTTTCATGGAGCGGATCAATCCTGCCAACGCGGTAGGATCATCCGGCTCACAAGCCTCCCCCGCACCCGCCTCGGCGACGACCCGCGCCCCCTCGCCACGCAATGAAGCGATAACCGGTCGCCCAGCCGCAAGATAAGCCTGGATCTTGCTCGGTATCGTCTGGGCGAAGATTTCCTCATCCTTGAGCGACACCAGCAAGGCAGCTGCACGCTCGAAAATCTGCGGCATCGCCGCCATTGGAAAACGCCCAGGCAACAGCAAGTTATCCAACTGGTACGCCTGCTTCTGCGCCTGCAGCCAAGAGAGTCGGCTACCGCTACCGACGAGCACCAAACGAATCTCAGGATCGTCTTTCAACTGAATGGCTGCTTCGAGCAGCGTCTCGACAGCTTGGGCCGTTCCCAGATTACCCGCGAAAACAACACTGAAATGCTGCTCAAGCTCCCCGGCCAATTCGGGAGAAATCCTCTCCACAGCTTGGGCCGGCGCCTGTCCCCCCATTGAATTGGGGTAATAGATGATCTTTTCGCGCCGCGCATAGCGCGCCACGGGCTCGACGAATGCCCGGGATTGAACCAGCAAGGTATCGCACCCCGCATAAATCCCTCTGACGAGATAGCCAACCGCCTTGAGAAGATGTGGATGCCTGACGAACCCAGTGGCTGACAGACTCTCCGGCCACAGATCCTGAACCCATACAGCCAAGTGAGATTTCTTCAGCGATTTCAGAAGGATGGCCGGAATAACTTGAGTGATCGGGGACGGCGCAAAAACCAGTATGGCGTCGAACTCGCGCTTCCTCAGCAACCATGGAAAAAAAACAAGCCCGCAGAGAACAAACGAGAGGTAATTCAACATCAAATTGCCGGCACCGCCCTTGCCTCTTGGCCATAGCGGAACTCGGATCACTTCCACCGTATCCGCAAAAAGCTCATGCTGAATCCCACCCGCTCGATAACCAGGAAAAACCTCCCCGTCCGGGTAGTTTGGCTTGCCGGTGGCGACAACTACTTCATGCCCCTGCGCAACGAGCGTGCGCGCCACATCATTGATGATGAAGCTTTCAGGACTGAAATACTGAGAAAGTATAAGAATCTTCAAGGTCATTTCAAAATAGAGAGTATTTTTTCGTATTGAGATGCACGACTAAACTTTGATATATCATCTCGAGAATAAAGACCGGAAAAATCATGGTCTTTCAACTTTACAAGCTGCCTTACCACATCGTCTTCATTTTCGCTATCAGCACAAACACCAAATTCATGCTCTCTAACTAGCCTAGCACCTTCCATACCTCGCGGCGAAACACACAAAATTGGACGCCTAGCCGAAACATAATCAAAGAACTTACCCGTAACAATCTCCTCACTGTCTTTAACCTCCATATGAAACATCAATAAATAGTCCATTTCGGTCATTTTTTCTAAAGCTGAATCATGCGACAGACTCCCAAAAATTGAAACAAATGGAAAGTCATCCATATCCAAGCGAGAAAATCTGGCGGAACCATATAACTCAAGAATTATCTCAGTACCTGAAGCGCGCGCCTTCTCAATAGCTCTGATAATTGGTTCAATATTTCGGTAGCTATGCACCTCGTCATTAACAATTCCAAAATGTCCAATTCTCACAACCGACCCTGGGAGAGATTCAGGTTTTTCCAGTGCAATAGGCTCCCTCGGAAAGCCATTCATAACAAGGACGCCTTTACTTGAAATCCCATCAGCACACAGGTTAGTTAATTTTTCAAAAATAGGAGAGGAAGCATATGTTATATAATTCACCGAGTTAACTATGCGCCTTTCCATCCAGCAAGAAATTTTATTTCCGACGAAAGTTTTTTTTCTAAAGGTCACCCTCGAATTCCAACTATCACGGTAGTCAGCGACGACATTTACCCCCTTCCCAAACCGTGCTTTAAGCAAAAGACCAACCAACTGAATACTATGAGGGGGAGAGGATACGAAAACATTCTTAATGTTTTTATCAACAACCAACCGGGAAACCGCCTTAAGATATTTGAAGACTACAAATATCCCGGGATCAGGAATCATCAACTCCTCAAAAAACGCACGAGTCTTGACCATAAAACGCATCCGCCACGAAACTCTGCGCCCCCCACTCGAAGCAGACTCCTTGATACCACTCTGTATAAATTTTTTAACCGGATCCCGCAAATAAATAACTTCAACATTCCCTGAAAACGCAGGAAAACCTAAAGCTCCATAGTGCGCACCATCAGAAGTAACCACATAAACTTTGAAGCCATTCTTGCTCAAATAGTCGATTAAATACCAAACCCTAGCCACTCCACCCACTGCAGGCGTGTATGGCACAAAATGCTGACAAATAACAACTATACTATTCATAAGCAACCCACGCTAATATTTCTAAAATTCCTACAAAATCAACATCACAGCCAGAAAGCCAGAAAGCCAGAAAAACCTGCCAATCATAATCCACTCAAATTATGCGCCTCCCACCCCTAGAGAAAAATAAGTAGCTGTCAATTGCAAAGCATGACAGCGACCTCTCTCTGCCGGTCCTGCCCCCATATAAAGAAGGACATAAGAACCTTTGGTCATCCCCGTCAAAATTTACACTCACCCACAGAGAAATCCATTCAACTGCGCAGAAACCTATCAAAGCACGGAACAAAATTTTCAAGGAACAAGAGACTCACCAACGTCCTCATCAGCCCAATAAAATTCATAGGGAATATAGGTAGAGTGCAGTGAGTTTTCCAGATCGTCCCCCGCCGCTATTCTCTTCTCAAGCACCGAAACCTCATTGACAAGCCCATACATAAATATGGAAAAAACCAAGAAAACGGGAGCCCAGAAAAACAAATAATTCAATCTGGATGTCCTTGTGGA
This sequence comes from Pseudomonas sp. D(2018), assembly GCF_005502555.1. Taxonomy (NCBI): domain Bacteria; kingdom Pseudomonadati; phylum Pseudomonadota; class Gammaproteobacteria; order Pseudomonadales; family Pseudomonadaceae; genus Pseudomonas; species Pseudomonas sp. D(2018). The sequence continues at coordinate 16,303 of NZ_SCOK01000008.1, read as the reverse complement.
CAGCTCCTCCAGAAGAAAGTAAAAATAAAGAAGCAACCCAATAGTCACAAGCCTATAGCCAATAGGATAAAATTCGTTAACAACCAAAGAAAGCAAAAGAAGACATGAAACCCATAGAAAAACAAAAGACACCTTACGCAAAACAAAAATCGAGACGAGAGTATTAATAAAAAACAGCGTTCCAGCCAAAGACACACCTGTCGAGCGCCCCGACATATAACTCTCGTAAGAGTGGTACTTTGCCACAAAAAAATCCAGATAATTATAAATAGCAAGCAACCCGACCAACAAAAAAACAGCAAGCACTAGAAAATACCTCAAACTCATACGAGTGAAAAACAGAGGATAAAAGAACAATACTGAAAAATGGAAACCAGGCGCTAACATTGCCGCAATCACCTTAATTCTATTTGACTCACTTGTAAGGGACACCAAAAGCAACATTGCTGCAATCGCCGCCCTCGTGATATTAAAATGAAAATTCAGATAGAAAATTAAAACATAACAAAAAAGAAACAAGTATTTACTACCACTCCTCTTATAAACCAACCATAGAAGCCATACCTGAAAAACAGACATCATTAAAAGATACAAAAATTTATTATCTATCACATTGCTATGCAGCGTAAGCAAAAGTACAAAAACAGGCTCCATCTTGGTTAAGTAATCACTTACCACCTCAGGACTCTTAAACTGCTCATAAAATAAAAAATATGAGATCGTATCAGACCCGACAAGCCCTCGCAGCCCCGCAAAACCAATTAAAAAGACGAATACAATATAAACAATTACCCTCGACTGATGAACTGGCACCCTGCTAGCAAAAAATATCAGGCCGGATAAAAAACAGAAGAAACACAAATAAACAAACATAGATAATCCGCTATAGAAACAATCTAAGGCAATACATTCCAAACACTAACTATGCACAAACATCCCGCACAAAACAATTGTCAACCACAGCGACATAGTCAAACTTGAGCATCAGTCGGAGCTCAACACTTAAGCCGTAGAATTGGATCTCGTCAGCTTCATGAAAACCACTTTAATAAGTTTCTTATTAACAATTCCGTTTATCAGCAACAGCAAAAACCAAGAAAAAACAAATCCCAAGTAGAGATCGTGTCCCATCAAAACGAAGAGCACTGAAATGACCAAGCAAGCCAGTGTCATCGAGTATAGCCTCAAGCGAGGTATTGGCCGCCATACCCGGCACGAAAACTCCGTGCGACAGAAAAAAAACGCCCAGAACGCAAAGGCTGTCGATATGGCTGCGCCTGCCGCCCCATAAGTAGGGACAAGCAAGTAGTTTCCTACGAAATTTACCAAGACTGCGATAATCGAAGCCATCATTGCATAGCTGCTTTTCCGCGCAATACCCAGTCCGACTCCTGTTGCTTCCGAAAGGGTGTAGAACAACGGATAAGCCATGCAGGCCACCAGAATATATTGAACGCTTGCGTACGAGGGTGGTAACAAATAGGTGATGATCCAGGAAAAGAGTCCGGCCAGCGAGAATAGGGTAACCACGGCAACCAATACGTACTCCGTAACCTGGTCGATCTTTTCCGTATTGATGCCTTCTGCAGCCCATTTGTAGACAGTAGGTGCCCAGACGGTCGAGAAGATGCTCTGAAAAATGACAGCGGCCGCGGCAAAGCTGGATGCCACTGAATAGATACCCAACTCTTCGAAGCTGGAGAGGCTACGCAAAAAAACCTTGTCCATAGCCGTCACCCCCCAGAAGGCGGCTCCGCCCATTATCAGAGGCGCGCCAAAACGCAGCATGGCTTTCAGCTTTTCTGTATCTACTTTCTGACTTAATGCTGCCAACCACTCCTGGCGGGTATTCCAGCCATAAATCAGAGTAACAGCCGCAACTGACAGCGCCTGAGCTATTACTAGATAGAGAAGATCAAAGCCAAATGAAAAGAGGATGTAAATTCCGATGACAGAAAGAAAAAGAAGCTTTGGTAAGACTTGGCTCATCGAAAATGCCAAGCCCCTTTCCTGCATGCGCAAGATCAAGGACAAGAAACGCGAGACAAATGCGGCCAGCCAGCACAATGCGACCAGAACGCTGATCAGCGCACTGTCCACGGAAAAAAGAGCTTTGGAAATAAAACCAGGCACTACAAAGCAACACGCCAAGCCCATAACAAGTAGTAGCAATCCCGGCAACAAGGCAGCCTTGAACAGCGCGGGCTTATGTCCCGATTCGTGGTAGTCACGTACATACGCCTGATCCAGCCCTAGACTGAATAGCAGGACGCAGAAACTGGAAACTACCTGTAGCATGGCGATTCGGCCGATATCCTCAGCCGAATAGAACCAGGTAATGATCGGTAGCGTGATAAAGCCTAAAGCTGCCCCCCCGATGGGACCAACGGCAAAAGAGGCAACTTTTTTTACGTTCAAGCGAAAAACTCTAGGACCGAGTCAACAACCTGTTCTCTTTCACACTCTTGCATACCATACCAGATAGGCAGACGAATCAAACGCTCACTGTCCTTGGTTGTATAGCGATCCTCACCGTGGAACCGACTGAACTGCGGGCCAGCAATAGCTGAATGAAGCGGGACATAATGAAAAACACTATATACCCCACATCTTTTCAAACTATCAAGCAAGAGCGTTCGCTCATCAAGGTTGCTGACCTTTAAATAGAACATGTGTGCATTTTGAACACAACCTTCCGGTATTGACGGTAGCGTGATTTTTCCATCGATGGCTAATGGAAGTAGTGCCTCGTAATATGCATTCCAAAGTTTCAAACGGTTCTGATTGATCTCCTCAGCCTTCTCTAGTTGCCCCCACAGGAAAGCTGCCTGAATATCACAGGGCAGATAGCTGCTACCGATATCAACCCAACTGTACTTGTCCACCATCCCACGAAAAAACTGGCTGCGATTAGTGCCTTTCTCTCGGATTATTTCGGCGCGATTTACGAAGCGCTCATCGTTAATGATCAGCAACCCACCCTCACCGCCACTGGTGTAGTTCTTGGTTTCGTGGAAGCTGAAGGCCCCCATATGGCCGATACTGCCCAAAGGGCGACCTTTGTATGTGGCCATCATGCCTTGGGCAGCATCTTCAATGACAAAAAGCTGGTGACGGGAGGCAATCTCCATTATGGCGTCCATCTCACAGGCAACGCCTGCATAATGGACAGGAACGATGGCTTTGGTCTTAGATGTAATCGCCGCTTCGATCAGGCTTTCATCAATATTCATGGTATCCGGGCGGATATCGACGAAAACGATCTTCGCGCCACGCAAGACAAAGGCATTGGCTGTACTGACAAAGGTGTAGCTTGGCATGATGATTTCATCACCAGCTTGCACATCGATAAGTAACGCTGCCATCTCTAGCGCGTGGGTGCAGGAGGGCGTCAGAAGTGCTTTTTTGCATCCTAACTTTTCCTCAAACCATGTCTGGCAGCGCCTGCTGAACTCCCCATCACCCGAGATCTTCGGGCTGCGCATCGCAGCAAGAACATACTGTTCTTCGTTACCAGTGTAGGGCGGTTTGTTAAACGGAATCATTGGAAATCTCTTCTAGAAATTTTTGTTCCAGCGCAAGTAGATCTTGCTTTCTTTCCTTGACCCTGCGTGCCGGATTGCCTACATAGACGCCCCACGGCAGGGTGCTTTTATTGACCAATGTCATAGCTCCAACAGAGCAACCTTCAGCAACATGAACCCCTGGAAATATTATAGAACCCGCGCCAACAATCACGTGCTTACCGAACATTACCTCTTCGAAAATCTCCCTCTTAAATTTACGAGGAATTAAAGAGTTCGTCAGTGTTTCGCCGCTGTAATCATCCGACTGAGAAAAAACTTTCACACCGTATGCCAGCGTACAGAAATCAGAAAAAAATATACCTGGAACTCCACCAGCCACCAGACACATTGGTGTTATGTGGCAGAATGCACCAATTCTAACCTTACCTGATATGACACAAAAATCATCGATCCTAGAGTTATCTCCAACCTCAATTTGATCGGCGTTATAGATGCTTGCCTTATCACTTATTTTGACATTTATACCAAGACGTCGAAAACCCATCTGCTTGAGCTGCTCATCTGAGTAGTAAGCCATGAATTTACCCCTCAAATATTTGACTTAGCTGATCAACTATTATTTTTTCGGAAAAATTATTTCTAATCGCCGCACGATTAGACTTAACAAAATGCTCATCCATTGAACTCAGGTCAAGCTCTGAACTCTCATAGATTTTCACCCCTATTTTCCTGAACATTGCCCACGGAGTGATATCACTTCTCATGTAAACTTTCTTACCCATCCCCAAGAGGGTAATAATATTTCCCATCGCTTGCTGGCGCTTGTGATTGAAAATAGCAATATCAACCTTTCCGAGAAAATCCAGATACTGATCGAATGGCATAAAATCAGTCAATGGTTTGAATTTATCCCCAAATCTTTCCTTACCCACCCTTATCACAGATTGGGCATACTCAGTATTACCATAGGAAAGAGGGGCATAAATTACGATATCCTCATCACGAAACGGAGTAAGCCTCTCAAGAATCTCGAGGTGATTATTGCTTGAGTCTGCCGAGTTGCCGACCTGAATATTGATTGTCCTGTGCGACTCGCTTTTTATAGCGTACTCTCGATATATATTACTTGTATACATAAGGCATCGACAATGCTTGCCTGTAGCCCCATACCAATTACGCGCCAACTCCACATCACCTTCGACATAGGTAATCAAACAGCCCATGCGTTTAATTACAGGATGGCGAAAGAACTCTTTTAGCCTCCACTTCCAGCTACGCGGACTCAGTTCATAGGCGTATAAATCGCCCCCCCACATCATCCAGTAGCATTTTCTTAAAAGCCAAGGCTGCAGAGCCAGCAGAGTTACTACATAAAAATCAAACAGACCATGAATAATTATTTTATCCGCACGATATACAGCCCGAATAAAATCCAAAACCCAGACCACTCCTACCGAAGCCTTGTTATTTATTGTAAAGTCTTTCGGCCATTCATTTACCGGCACGTGACTCAATATAGAATGCTGTGCTGGCTCAAACTCTTTCTCTATGAGTTTAAAGAACGATTTTGTGAATGTCTGAGGATCAGCAATATGAAGAATTTTCATTTTATTAGGGAGAGAAGGTATTGACCGTAGCCGTTCTTGCTTAAGGCTTTACCGATTTGCTGCAAGTCGTCGGCACTTAGCCAACCGTTATAAAAAGCGATCTCTTCGAGGCAAGCCACTTTATAGCCTTGGCGCTTCTCGATGGTTTCGACAAAGTGAGCAGCTTCCAGCAGGCTTTCATGGGTACCGGTATCGAGCCAGGCGAAGCCGCGCCCAAGCACCTGGACGTTGAGATCGCCACGCTCCAGGTAGGCCTGGTTGATGCTAGTAATTTCCAGTTCACCACGATCGGAGGGTTTTACCTGCTTGGCGATCTCGACTACGTCATTGTCATAGAAATACAGGCCAGTCACTGCAAAGTGGGATTTGGGCTTGAGGGGCTTTTCTTCGATGGAAACGGCGCGATTATCGGCATCGAACTCGACCACACCAAACCGCTCCGGATCCTTGACCTGATAGCCAAATACAGTGGCACCAGTCTCGCGCTGAGTTGCATTGCGCAGCATGGGGCTAAAGCCTTGGCCATAGAAAATGTTGTCGCCCAGCACCAAGCAGACCGAATCACCCCCGATGAACTCTTCGCCAATGATGAAAGCTTGCGCCAGTCCATCGGGGCTGGGTTGTACGGCGTAGCTAAGCCGAATACCGAACTCGCGACCATCGCCTAGCAGACGCTGAAAACCACCGATGTCGTCCGGGGTACTGATCAACAGGATGTCACGGATGCCGGCGAGCATAAGCACCGACAGCGGGTAATACACCATGGGCTTGTCGTAGATCGGCAGTAGCTGCTTGGACACACCCTTGGTAATAGGGTAAAGCCGGGTGCCCGAGCCACCGGCGAGGATAATGCCTTTCATATATTGCCAGTCCTTATGCCGGGGAGCCGAGGCGTTCGCGTTGAGAACTGCCGTCTTGCACGCGGCGACACCATTCCAGATTTCTCAGGTACCACTCGACAGTCTTGCGGATACCGGATTCGAAGGTTTCCTCTGGCGTCCAACCCAGTTCTCGCTGGATCTTGCTGGCGTCGATGGCGTAACGCAGATCGTGGCCAGGGCGATCCTGAACGTGCGTGATCAGTAAGGCATGCGGGCGGTGCGGCGAGTCAGGACACAATTCATCGAGTAATTCACAGAGGGTATGCACGACCTCGATGTTCTGCTTCTCGTTGTGGCCACCAATATTGTATGTCTCCCCCACTTTGCCCTCGGTCACCACTCTGTACAAGGCACGGGCGTGGTCCTCCACATAGAGCCAGTCGCGCACCTGATTACCTGTGCCGTAAACCGGCAGCGGCTTGCCGTCCAGGGCGTTGAGGATCATCAGCGGGATGAGTTTTTCGGGGAAGTGATACGGCCCGTAGTTGTTCGAGCAGTTGGTAACCAACGTCGGCAGGCCATAGGTACGACGCCAAGCGCGCACCAGGTGATCGGAACTGGCCTTGCTCGCCGAGTAGGGCGAGCTAGGGGCGTAAGGAGTGGTTTCAGTGAACAGCTCTTCTGGAGCCTCCAGATCGCCATACACCTCGTCGGTGGAGATGTGATGGAATCGGAAGGCTGCCCTGCGCAGATCATTCATCCCTAGCCAGTACTGACGGGCCACTTCCAACAATATGTAGGTGCCAACGATATTAGTCTCAATGAACGCCGCTGGGCCGTCGATGGAGCGATCCACATGGGACTCAGCCGCCAAATGCATGACCGCATCTGGTTGATGCTCGCGGAACACTCGCTCTACTTCAGCACGGTCACAGATATCCACTTTTTCGAAAGTGTAACGCTCGCTGCCACTGACTTCAGACAACGATTCGAGATTGCCGGCATAGGTCAATTTGTCGAGGTTAACCACACTGTCGTCCGTGTTACGGATAATGTGGCGGATGACTGCCGAACCAATGAAACCGGCGCCACCGGTTACGATAATTTTCATTCTACTAAACCAGGCTCTGCACGATTCTCTGGATCACTTCAGCATCCATATACGGATGCATTGGCAAACTCATCACCTGTTCTGCCACCTCATCACCTACCGGTAAACGAGCTGTCCTATCAGCCACCGCTGGCTGTTTATTCAATGGAATAGGGTAATGCACTGCGGTGGGAATGCCGGCCCTGTTCAGTTTTTCCTGAACTGACTCACGATCATGGACACGAACGGTGTACTGGGCGTAAGCGCTGGTGTTGTGTGGTTCGATGTGGGGGATGGCAATGACGCCAGAAGCACCGCTCGCAGCGAAAGCATCACCCCCATTGGCGAGCAGTAGCTCGCTGTAGCGGGCAGCGACCTGCCCGCGCAGGGTGACTTCTTCTTCGAAGATATCCAGCTTAGGCAGCAAAATGGCAGCCTGCAGGGTATCGAGACGGCTGTTCACACCCACTCGGATGTGGTGATAGCGGCGATCCTGGCCGTGACGGGCAATCTGACGCAGAATCGTTGCCAACTCCTCGTCGTTGGTGAAAATGGCCCCGCCATCGCCATAGCAACCCAAGGGCTTGCTAGGGAAGAAGCTGGTGCAAGCGATAGTGGTCAGGTTGCAGGAGCGCATGCCCTTGTAGGTGGCCCCAAAGCTCTGTGCAGCATCCTCAATCACCGGAATGCCGTATTTGGCAGCAATAGCGTTGATAGCATCGAAATCGGCACACTGGCCATACAATGACACAGGGATAATCGCCTTGGTACGCGGCGTGATGGCGGCTTCCAGCAAATTCGGATCGAGATTGTAGGTGCGCAGGTCGATATCCACATACACCGGCTTCGCCCCCAGCAGGGCCACCGTTTCAGCCGTAGCAATGTAAGTGAAGCCGGGGGTGATGACTTCGTCGCCTGGACCAATCCCTAAAGCCATCTGAGCGATCTGCAAGGCATCTGTTCCGTTGGCACAGGTGATGCAGTATTTAGCGCCGGTAAAGGCAGCGAGTTTTTCTTCAAGCTCGACGACTTCCGGACCAAGGATGTACTGGCCGTGGGCCAAGACGCGCTGGATGCCGGCGTCGATTTGCTCCTTGATACGCGCTTGCTGTGTTTTGAGGTCAATAAATTCAATCATTTATCGCGCGTCCACTTTGCTCAAGGCTTTGCCGTTCAGTACATAGCAAGCACCAACATGCGGACAGGTTACCGCCCCCTGCCCCTCCAACGGCAAGTCGAGTTGTTCACCGAACTCACTCATCCAACCGATTTGTCGAGCAGGTACACCGACCATCAGCGCGTAGGCAGGTACATCTTTATTAACAACCGCTCCCGCACCAACAAAAGCGAACTCACCAATCGTCACGCCACAGATAATGGTGCAGTTGGCTCCCAAAGTAGCGCCGCGCTTGATCAAGGTGTCGCGATACTCACTTTTGCGCTCAATTAGCGAGCGAGGATTGTAGACATTGGTGAAGACCATGCTCGGCCCACAGAACACGCCGTCTTCCAAGGTGACGTTGTCGTACACCGAGACATTGTTCTGGATCTTGCAGTTGTCACCGACCACAACCTTATTGCCGACGAATACGTTCTGACCAAGCGATACGCCTTTGCCAATGCGTGCCCCGCTACAGACGTGAACAAAATGCCAGACCCGTGAACCTTCACCGATCTGTGCGCCATCGTCGATGATGGCGGAAGGATGCACCTGATAGCTCATGGATGCCTCAGCGGCTCAGGGTTTTGAGGAACGGGTGGCCTTCATCGTTCTGCACACCGGCAATAGCAGCGGAGCGAATGGTATCCACGGTCTCGACACAGTGGCGAGCGTCCTCTATGCCATAGCCACGCCCAGCAAGAATTTCCTGATAACTGGTGGTGTGAAGATCGGTGAAACCTTCGGAAAACTCTAACTCCTCGCCATTGACGGTGATCGAGCGGTAGGTCGGTTTCTTGCCTTTGACCGCATCCGGCAGATCGTTTGCGTCAATAGAGAGAAACCAGCGCACCCGCGCTTTTTCGTATTCGAGATAACCCGCTGCCTTGTACTCATTGGTGAAGTGCACGACGTTGCGCTGCAGCTTGCCAAAGATGAAGTGAAGCATGTCATAGAAATGCACACCGATATTGGTGGCCACGCCGAAGGACTTGCGCGGGTCGCCTTTCCAGCTTTCCATGTACCACTTACCGCGCGAGGTAATGTAAGTCAGCTCTACATCGTATTTGTGCTCGCTGGCTTCACGAGCTACTTTATCCTTAAGTTCGAGGATTGCCTGGTGATGGCGCAGTTGCAGGATGTTGTAAACGCGCTTTCCGGTTTCCTTTTCGACCAAGGCCAACTCATCGAGTATCTCTGGGGTAGGCACCAGCGGTTTTTCACAAATCACATCACATCCCAAACGCAAACCTGCCGCGATATGCGCATGGTGCAGGTAGTTGGGCGAGCAGACAGCTACATAGTCCAGCGCTGTAGCTGGATCGCGCTTCAACACCCAGGCATGCTCGATAAAGCGCTCGAACTCGGTGAAAAACTCGCTCTGCGGCGAGATGCTGTCGATGATGCCGACCGAATCGTTAATGTCATAGGCGGACACCAACTCATTACCGGTGTCTTTGATGGCGCGCATATGGCGGGGAGCGATATAGCCGGCAGCGCCGATCAGAGCGAATTTTTTCATAATTATCCTTTGTGAAACACTACAACCCGGAGTCCCTTGACAGGAATTACCGGGTATTCGTAGACAGCGAGTAATCAGGCTTTGATGATGTGAGCCTGCGGAGTACGGTATTTACCGCGGCTGTCGACAACCAGACGAGCGTGCTGCTTGATCAGTTCGTAGTCGAATTTGTCGTGATCGGTGGCCAGTACCACGGCGTCGAAACTCGTCAAATTTTCCGCAGTCAACGGTTCGCTCGACAGATTGAAGTGGTGCTCACGCATTTTCGGGAAGACTGGTACATGAGGGTCGCTGTAGGCCACCACGCTGCCTTTTGCTTCGAGCAGCTCCATGATCTCCACAGAAGGTGACTCGCGCATATCGTCCACATTCTTTTTGTAGGCGATACCGAGAACCAGCACCTTGCTACCTTTCAATGCTTTGCCATTGTCATTGAGGCCATCCATCAACTTGCTGACAACGTATTCAGGCATGGCCTGATTGACCTCTCCAGAGAGTTCGATAAAGCGCGTGTGCAGCCCATATTCACGAGCCTTCCAAGTCAAGTAGAAGGGATCGATAGGAATGCAATGACCGCCCAAGCCGGGACCTGGATAATAAGGGGTGAAACCGAATGGTTTGGTAGCAGCTGCATCGACCACCTCGAAGATATCGATGCCCATACGGTCGGCGACGACTTTCATCTCGTTGACCAGTCCGATATTCACTGCCCGATGGATATTTTCCAGCAGCTTGGTCATTTCCGCTGCCTTGGTGGAACTGACCGGTACGACCTTATCGATAGCATGCTCATAGAGCGCAACACCGACCTCGAGGCAGGCTGGCGTATGACCACCGATCACTTTCGGGATGGTACGGGTTTCGAAGTCGGGGTTGCCCGGGTCTTCGCGTTCCGGGGAGTAGACAAGGAAGATGCTCTCACCGACACGCAGGCCACCTTCTTCGACGCGGGGTAGCAGCTCTTCTTCAGTAGTTCCCGGGTAGGTAGTGCTTTCCAGCGAGACCACTTGCCCTTCCCGCAGGTAAGGCTTGATGGCATCGGTGGTATTGATCACAAAGCTCATGTCCGGCTCGCGGTATTTGTTCAGCGGCGTCGGCACACAGAGGATGAGCGCATCACACTCGCTGGCGCGATGAAATTCGGCGGTCGCCTCAAAACCACTCTGACGGGCACTGGCAATTTTTTCACTCGGAATGTGCTCGATATAGCTTTGGCCGGTATTCAGCTTGGAAACCTTGCCTTCATCGATATCGATGCCCAGCACGCGGAAGCCGATGGCGTTGTAACGCAGCATCAGAGGAAGGCCGACATAGCCTAGGCCGACAATGCCGATGATGGCTTCTTTGCTCTTGAATTTGGCGATGCTCGCCTGCTTCATGCCTGACATCAGGTAAAACTCCGGTTGGATTTTCGTCTCGATATTGATCGAGTCTTCAGCTTGGGATGGTTACCTGCAAAGGCAACCTTTTATTCGCATAGGCACCTTGAAGGCGCTTGGCCGGTATGTTTCTCGCGGCCGGCTCGCCATGCACAATCCTCACCTCGGACAGCCACTCACGCATTCGCGTAAAAAAATACATCCGCCCCTTCTGGTCCGCATGGGCCGAATAGCCGCCTATAGTATGGATTTGAGCGCGAATGTCACAGCGTTGCCCGTCCAAATCTGCATTGCCGCCACGCGGACCGTAGGCTTGGATGGTCCGGCCCGCACTGCCTCGGGGCTGGTAGCCGACGAAGAGGACGTAGTGCCGCGGGTCGGACAGCATGGATTTCAGGCAATTGACAATTCGACCGCTCGTGCACATCCCGTTCCCTGCTATGACGATGGCCAGACGAGCGGTTTCCGCCAGGTCGCGGACCATCGCCAAGTGTGCCTCATGGCTATCGACGGTTAGCAACTGCTCAAAGTCCAGCGGTTTGCGACCTTGTTTCACTTGCTGGAGCGCTTCGTTATCCCAGAAGGGCTTGAAGTCGCGGTAGACCTGTTTCTGGTCGCGACTGAAGCCGAGCTTGAAAGCGTCTTCCAGCACGATGGGCTACAGCTTGGCAGAGGGTTCGCCACAGAAGAACGACCCCTTGCTACAGACGGCCAACAGGTAGGAGATGCCCCGACGCGATCGATGTGCAGATGGGTGGCGACCAGGGCCTTGATCGTGTCCATGAGAAAGTCGATAGCCAGGCGATCAGCGCCGGATTTGCCTTCAGGCGAAGTTTCCGCGCCCTGGAATAGGCCGCAGTGGATCAGCAGACCGTGCCGGGCATCCATCTGCAGTTGGTGACAGGAGCCGGTGACGCCTTGATGGGGGATATCGGGGTAAACCATGTGGTCTATCTGTGTTAGTCCGTTAACGATGCCGACAGGTAGAACTGCCGGGGCTATTCCTTGCTTTTGGCCACGTGTTGACCTCAAAAGCGGGTAGAATCTGCTTGCTTATGAATCTGTGTGGAGTGCGCGCTACGCGCAACGCTTGGATTTCGGGCCATGGTGCGCACGGCGCACCCTACAACAGATCGCCAGCAAGCAGACTCCTACAGCTAATGTGCCGACTCAAGCCGCATGCGTCAGAGCGAGAGCTTCGGGTTTACGGCGCAGCATATTGCGCAGAAGGGCGATGAACAGGCCGAGCATGCCGCCGAGCACCACGCCTAATGCCAGGATCAGCGCTTTCTTGGGCTTGATCGGCTTCAGGGGTTCCACGGCGACCTGATCGATCGATACCAGCTTGAGATCGGCTACGTCGAAGTTGAGGTTGCGCAAACGTGCCGCCTCCTCACGCCAGATGGCCAAGTCCTTGAGGAACAGGTCTTCGTTTTCACGCTGGTTGAGCACTTCGACCTGGCGGTTGCGCGCCAGCAGTTGCAGCTCCTTGGCGATCTGCGCGATGCGCGGCTCAGTGAAGTCGTCGGAGCGGCGCTGGAGCAAGGCGTTGCGCTCGGCCTCCAGGGCCTCGCTGCCCATAAAGTAGAGCGGTATCTGCTGGTTATTGACCTCGGTGCGGATCACACTGCCTTGCGCTACGCGCTCACCCTCGCCCAATGCGGAAGGTGTGGTGGGCTTGCCGATACCCAGCGCCTTGGCAATGCGGATCGCTTCATCCAATTGGGTGATGCGGTTGTCACGGCTGGCCTTGAGCTGTTGGCGCAAAGCCTTGAGTTCATCTTGCAGCTTCGCACGCTTGAGGCTGTCGGCCTCGAGTAAGGCGGCGATCTTGACTTCCTTGCTCGCTGCGTAGTTGGCGCGGGCCGCGGCGATCTTCAATTCGAGCTGATTCAGGCGGTTCTGGATCAGCGCTTGCAGATCGGCGGCGATCCGCCCGCGCTCCGCCTGTATGGCATGCTCGACCAGGCCATTGACCAAGGCTACGCCATCGACGCCCTCCGGGTAGGTCAGTTGAACGCCAACATAGGCGCTCAGGTTGTCGGTCTTTCTCGGGTCAGGCTGGAGCATCTTGAACGCCACCCGATTGAAGCTTTCGAAGGTTTGCTCGAGGCTGCGATTGGGTTGGCGTAGGGCCTCGAACAGCCCCAAGTTGGCACGAAAGAACGCCAGGCGACTGTCATAGGACTCCAGAGTTGCACCAACGCGTCGCATGGCTTGTGCCGGCTTCAGCTCGTAAACGCCAGTGCGGTTCAAAGCATCGAGATCCTTGATCGACGCCGGGCGCAGCACAGTTTGCACCTGGTATTCAGGTGTGGCGAGGAAGGCATAGGCGGCCGCTGCCATAGCAACCAGCAAAGTCACCAGGCCAACGAGCAGCTTCTGCTCCCAGAGCGAATGAATTAATGCGGCCAGATCGATTTCGTCGCTCAAGGCCTGTTGTGCGGCGGGAGGAGAGATTGCATTCACAGTTAAGATCCATCTTTCAAAAAAGGTAATTCTGGGCGGCCAACTAGTGTGCTTTCTCGCAATGATCCATTGCTCAAGCAGCGGCGGCTGAACTGCGTAGGGTGCGCTGTGCGCACCACTGGCAATCGGGTGCCTGGTGTGTACGGCGCACCCAACGAGCGGGCGTCACCTCAACGGCAGTTTTGAGACAACACACAGGCGGACAACGGTCCTTGGAGTTTCTTGCCTTCCCTTTTAGCCTAACGCTGTTCGCTCTAGAGCTGCAGGGCGTTAGGCGTATTGATGCGCCCAGCAGCAGAGATTGGCCGGCATTTTGCCTGCAATGTAGGACATTACAAGTCCTTACAATCAATTTGCAGTTGCTGACAGACGAGCGGGAACTTTTCTACATGCATCATGGTCGCTACGCGCCGTGTATTGACCTCTGGCTCCGTCGGTGCACAGCAAGGCTCGATATGCGCGCCGCGGATGGTGAATGCATTGGCCGCGGGGAGCGCTGCCTGGAGGGCGGGGTGATCCCGACTTGTGGGAGGCCCAACCTTTCTGTTGGGGCTTCAGCCGCGATGCTTTCAGCGCATTGAAGGTCAATCGTGGCTGAAGCCCCCCACGCAAGCCTAGCGTTGAACCGATCTATCATGGTTGACGCGACACTACGGTGTTTCCCGCGCGCGGGGGCGTAACAGATTGCGCAGCAATGCCACGAGGACACCGAGCATCAGGCCGGCGACGCCGCCCAGCCCGAGCACCATCGCTTTCTTCGGCTTGACCGCGGAGAGCGGTTCGAGTGCCAGCTGGTCCACCCTGACCAATTGCAGGGTACTGGTATCGAACTTGATCCCCTTGAGTTGAGCCGCCTCCTGGCGCCATTCCGCCAGGCTCTTGAGGTACAGGTCTTCGTTCTTGCGCTGTTCGAGGACTTCTACCTGCCGGTTGTGGCTCAACAGGGTCAGTTCCTTCTCGATCTCGGCTATCCGAGGTTCGCTGAAGTCGTCGGAACTACGTTCGCTCAGGGCCTGCCGCTCGGCCTTCAAGGCATCTACTCCCATGAAGTACAGCGGAATGTCCCGACTGTTGACTTCGGTGCGGACGACTTGTCCCTGGCGCTGCGCGTCGGCCATGGCCGAGGGGGTGGTGGGTTTGCGGATACCCAGCGACTCGGCTATCTGCATGGCTTCGTCGAGGCTTTTGATGCGGTTCTCCCGACGTGTCTTCAACTCGCTGCGCAGCGCTCGCAGCTCGTCCTTCAATTGCGCCCTGCGCAAGGCATCCTGCTCGAGCAGGCCAGCGATTTGCGCCTGCTTGCTCGCCTCATAGCTTGCCCGAGCAGCCCCGATCTTTTGCTCGAGGGCAAACAAGCGGTTGGCTATCAACACTTTCAGGTCTGTGGCTATGCGCGCCCGCTCCGTTTCCTGCACGGCGGCAACCAGCCCATTGACCACCGCCACCCCATCGACACCCTTGGGATAGGTCAGCGATATACCGACGAACTCGCTCAGGCTATTGGATTTCTTCGGGTCGACCTGCAACATAGTGAACGCAGAGCGGTTGAACGCTTCAAAGACCTGTTCCAGCGAACGTCCAGGCTCCACCAGCCCAGTGAATAGCTGCTGGTTGTCGCGGAAGAACTCGAGGCGGCTCTCGTAGGAAGAGAGCCCCGCCCCAACACGGCTCAATGCTTCGGCCGGGGTCAACTCATAGACGCCGGTGCCATTCAACTCATCGAGACTGCCCCGATCCACCGGACGCAACACGCTCTGCACCTGGTACTGCGGCGTGGCCAGGAAGGCATAGGCAGCCGCCCCCAAGGTGACCAGGCAGGTAATGGCGAGAATCAGGTACTTCTGCTGAAACAGCGATCGAAGGAGCTCGCCCAGATCGATTTCATCATTGCTATAGCTGGGTTGCTGCGGTTGGTTAGGCATAGGTTGGTTGGGATCCGTCTAAACAAAGGTCTATCGCCTGATGTGCGATCACTTTCAAGTTCCTCCTTGAGCACACTGCCCCCTCTTGGGCAGGCAATAGCAGGCACATCCCTTGCGCCCAGCGGGGTGTGACAGTCGTTTGGCCGCTTTGTTCGCCGCCCCGCCGCTAATCCTGGGTTGCCGCACCCAATCAATTATTTTTCTCATTTTATACGAAGCCGCGTGCTGCCTCGACGTGCGCCATTGCGACTGTAGCCTCAACGGTATAGGCAACTAGGGTGCTGACTGGATTTGTAGGGCTCCTATATAAAAGCCAAGCGCGCCGTATTCCTGTAGGAGTCACGCCCCGCGGCAAATGCAGCCGGTACGGCTGCCCGGCGCCCGTCACACCGCAGCGCTTCGTTGGCAAGCCGGCTCCTGCACAGGCACACGGTCGCCACAACCGAACCCTCAGAAACAAAAATGCAGCATGGGGCGACGCGTCGCCCCATGCTGCAGTTGCTGATGCCTCGTTCCGATTTGCTGGCGGCCTCCTTATACCGCCAGGGTAAAGTCTGTTTGGGTGATAGTGGTGGCATCGTTGATGCCAACCAGGCGGATGGAGCCGCCACCGACCGACACCAAGGTATCCGCGCCGACATCGGCGATGGTCACGTTGGCGGCGAAGTTCGCAGCGCTCACGCCCAGTGCGGCAATATTGAGCAGGTCCTGGCCTCCGGTTGGATTGGCATCGAAGCCTTGGATCGAGTCGTTGCCGAAGCCTGCGGCGAACATGAAGGTGTCATTGCCCGCACCTCCGATCAGGAT